>NZ_CP040297.1:2377187-2710625 GCF_013393945.1 Nostoc sp. TCL26-01 | reverse complement strand
ATCGATTGCTACAAGCCGGTTTATCTCATCGCTGGACGGTTTTGTTTATTTATTCCCTAACTCTGTGGGTGGGAAGTTTAGCCTTGGTTGTCGCTGGTGTTCCCAGCAGCGTTGCTTACGCTTGTGGTGCGACTTCGTTGCTAAGTTATGTCGTGTGGCGAGTGTGGAAACTCTCACAGCAAAAGTAATTCGTAATACTCGCCAAAGGCGAGAAGCAAGCTACGTAATACCCTACGGGAAGGCTTGCGCCTACGTAATTCGTAATTAAGAGTTTTCATGAAAAAATAGAGGTTCAAAGCCGTATTAACGTGAGTTCGACAAGTCTTTTTTGACCTCTCCCCCAACCCCTCTCCGACGCGGAGAGGGGAGTCAAAAACATAAAATATCAACGAAAAATCAAGGTTTTAAAGCCTCTCTCCTTTTAGGGGAGAGGTTTGGAGAGGGGTTTTTTCCAGTCGTCGAACTCACGCCGTATTACATCCCGCTACGCTAACACCCTGTAGGCGGTTGGCTTTTCCCTATCACCTGTCACCTATCACCTGTCACCTATCACCTGTCACCTATTCCCTATCACCTATCACCTAATTACATGAGTGCAGAAATTATTTGTGTTGGTACTGAATTGCTTTTAGGGGATATCCTCAACGGGAATGCTCAATATCTGGCGCAACAATTAGCCCAACTCGGTATACCCCATTACAATCAAACAGTTGTGGGGGATAATCCAGAACGCATCAAGCAAGTTATCGAAATTGCTATTTCCAGAGCGAAAATTCTCATTTTTACTGGTGGTTTAGGCCCTACACCAGATGACTTGACTTGTGAAACTATCGCTGATTTTTTTGGTGCGCCTTTGGTAGAACACCCAGAAATTATTGAAGACATAACACAGAAGTTTACTCAACGTGGTCGGGTGATGACACCCAGTAACCGCAAACAAGCTTTGATTCCCCAAGGGGCAGATGTTTTACCAAATCCCAGTGGTACAGCACCGGGGATTATCTGGCAACCTCGTGCTGATGTGACAATTTTAACTTTTCCCGGTGTTCCCAGTGAAATGCACCGGATGTGGGCAGAAACAGCAGTACCATTTCTCAAAAGTCAAGGCTGGGGTCAGGAAATTATCTTTAGCCGTAGTTTAAAGTTTTGGGGAATTGGGGAATCAGCTTTGGCGGAGAAAGTTACCGCCTATTTAAATTTGCCCAACCCCACAGTCGCACCTTATGCGGGGAAGGGAGAGGTGAGATTGCGCGTTTCTGCTAAAGCCTCTTCACAAGCAGAAGCTGAGGTTTTGATTGCACCCGTTGAGCAGCAAATTAAAGACATTGCTGGCTTAGATTTTTATGGAGTGAATAATGATACCTTAGCTGCTGTTGTGGGTGAGTTATTACGGTTGGCAGGGGAAACTCTATCAGTGGCAGAATCTTGTACTGGTGGTAGTTTGGGGCAAATGTTAACGGAAATTTCTGGTAGTTCTGATTACTTCTGGGGTGGTGTGATTTCTTACGATAACTCTGTAAAAGTGGGGTTGTTGGGGGTGAACACAGATGATTTAGAGACAATGGGAGCAGTCAGCAACACTGTAGCCGAACAAATGGCGATAGGTGTCAAAACTCGCCTCTCTACTACCTGGGGTTTGAGTATCACAGGTATTGCTGGCCCGACTGGAGGGACAGACACTAAGCCAGTGGGTTTGGTTTATATCGGTTTAGCTGGCCCGAAGGATGAAGTGACAAGTTATAAATATCAGTTTGGCACAATGCGCGATCGCTCTTTCATTCGTCATTTAAGTGCGTGTACAGCCCTGGATTTGCTACGGCGGCGATTGTTGACAAGGTGAAAATCACAGTTGAGTTGGTAGAGTGCGTAAACAGTTATCAGTTATCAGTTATCAGTTATCAGTGTTGATTAACTGTTTACGCACCCTAAGTTTTGGATATTTTCTGATCTGGAAGTCCTTAAGTCAAGTGCATGAACACCATTTTCAATAATTCTGCACGGGTAAAAGGTTTAGTCAAATATCCAGATGCACCAACTAATCTGGCTTTAACTTTATCAACTAGTCCTTTGTAGCCTGTGACGAAAATGATGGGAGTGTTTTTAAACAGGGAATTGTTGCGGATAATACGACATAGTTCATAACCGTCAATTCCTGCCATATTGAGATCCAATAAAATTAAGTCTGGTTTGTGGCGAATAATTGACATAGCCGCTTTGAGAGGATCGTTAATAGCTACTACCGTAAAGTTTTCACTCTCTAAAAAATGGCTAATTTCTTTGAGAATTGTCGGACTATCATCTACAGAAACAATTTTGTATATCTGTTGGGTAGTTCTGGTAATAGCTGTTACTCTTTCAGGATGAGGATTTGTGGTATTTGATAATGTTAGTTCTTGATGACTGGCTTTGGCAGGCGCAGAAATTTGTGGCGATCGCACAACAGGAGCTAAATTATCTATAGCTAAAATCGGGGTAATGGGGTTGGCATGACTACTCAGTTCTACTACTGTGTCTACTAATGTTTTATGCAGTAATTCAGTTGTGTATTGAGGAGTTGATGTTAATTGTGTGGGAATTTTTGGTAATTGATCAAATGGTGGATCTGGCTCATGTAAGATAATTTCTCCCGTCAAGATGTAAGGGTATAAATTTTGAGCCAGTTGGATTTCATCTTGATTCATGATGATCGCCAAATGACGCAGACTAAAACCTTTCATCCAGTGGGTTAATTGCGGCTGAAGTGCTGGAGAATTTTTGCCGTTAATCAACAGGTAAGGACGCTGATAGGGAGATGTGATTTGTGGGACGCAAGACTGCCAATGTTGCAATCTCATTTGACAACGTTCTATGACTTTAATGACATCCAGTCGGCAAATTAGAGGTAATTTCTGTTGTGTATCACTTAATTCGTAAGTACCACTTTTGATTAACAAAAATGATTCAATCACATCTTTGACTAGTTCCTGAATCAACACTGTCGCTTGTGTGGTATCCAAATATCCTTGATCTATTAGCCAATGAATAGCTTGATACTCAGGTGGTTGGTAGATTAATTGATTTTGTAATTCAGTTTCAAATAACAGGCGTA
The DNA here is from genome assembly GCF_013393945.1 of Nostoc sp. TCL26-01. Taxonomy (NCBI): domain Bacteria; kingdom Bacillati; phylum Cyanobacteriota; class Cyanophyceae; order Nostocales; family Nostocaceae; genus Nostoc; species Nostoc sp. TCL26-01. The sequence goes on along the minus strand of NZ_CP040297.1, from coordinate 2,707,537 downwards.
ATTGCACCCGAATTTCGTTAGTTATTTGGGGAATTTGCGGATTCAGGCGACGTAAATGCCGTTCTAATCTGTCAAATGGTTCTACAGAATGGGTGGCATAGGTGATTGCGCCATCTTCTAGGTAAATTAACCAATTAACTGAGTTACTAAAAGCTTGTAAACAGGTGGTGTCAAAACAACTAAATAAATGTCTTAATAAACCGTGAGGACGTAGTGCTGTAAATGTGCCGTAATTATTCATATTGCTGAAAGTGAGTAGTGAGTGCTGAGTGCTGTTAGCGGAAGCGGGGCGTTTAGCCCGTGCTGAGTGAGGGAGTGAGGGAGTGAGGGAGTGAGGGAGTGCTGAGTGCTGAGTCAGGAGTGAGGGAGTGAGGGAGTGAGAGAATAAGAATTGCTAATGACCATTGACTAATGACCATTGACCATTGACTAATGACTATTGACTAACTATTTTTAATAGAGGATATTTGTGAGATTTAGAGACTTTTGACAAACTTAATTTTCCTGCATATAGATACATATTTTACCAACTAGATAATTTAAATTATTTATGATGTGTCAAATCGTTGACTAAATTATCATACCCAATACATTCAAGACATTTAGCATTGAAGTTATTTCAATTACATTAGGTATTTTTGTCATGATGATTAATTTCATTTTAAATTTTATTTCTATATATAAAAATAGAAATTCCACATAAAATCTTTAAAGAATTATGTAGGCAAATGCAAGTCATTTATTATATTCTGTGTTTGCTCTAGATAAATTTTGGTAGATGGGTTAATGTCCCTGATGGGAACTGGCAATTTGTGATTTACTCTATATCCTGATTAAGATTTTCTAAAATATGTAGAGCTTGCGGTTAAAACGACTTGTGGAATGAAGACTAAACTAGCTATCACTAAACATCTACCTTTGGTCTTGTCGGCTTCGGCTGTGAAAACTATATACTTTGTAAAAAGGAAAATAGAGCTTTGGACTATAACATAACACAAAACGTTATGAATGATACCTTAATCCTAGATGAAATAGTGGAGTTTGCTGAGAACCCAGAACCGCGTTGTCCTTGCGTGTTGTTACTCGATACATCTGGCTCGATGCAAGGTGCTGCTATTGAGGCTTTAAATCAGGGCTTGCTGAGTTTAAAGGATGAATTGGTGAAAAATTCCATAGCAGCCAGACGAGTAGAAATTGCGATCGTGACGTTTGATAGTCATATCAATGTAGTGCAAGACTTTGTGACGGCTGATCAATTTAACCCACCCATTCTGACAGCACAAGGATTAACTAGTATGGGTGCGGGTATTCATAAAGCCTTGGATATGGTGCAAGAACGCAAATCTTTGTATCGTGCCAATGGGGTGGCCTATTATCGTCCGTGGGTGTTTATGATTACGGATGGTGAACCACAAGGAGAATTAGACCATCTTGTAGAGCAAGCCGCTATCCGCTTGCAAGGAGATGAGGCTAGCAAACGTGTGGCATTTTTTAGCGTGGGTGTAGAAAATGCCAACATGACGCGGTTAAACCAAATAGCTGTCAGGACACCCCTAAAACTCAGAGGATTGAATTTTATTGAGATGTTTGTTTGGTTATCGGCTAGTATGTCGGCAGTTTCCCACTCGCAGATAGACGAACAGGTAGCACTACCGCCGATTGGCTGGGGTTCTATCTAATTGGCAACGCGGCTTGACACTTACACAGCTAGCTGACAAAACAAATATATGAAAACATCAAAACAGAACCCTCATTGGCAGGTAGTCGCCGCCTCTGTCTGTGGTACAAGCCACGTTAAAACCAAGCAGCTGTGTCAGGATGCTCACCACTGGCAGCTATTGCCGGGTAATATATTGGTAGCAGCAGCCGCAGATGGCGCGGGTTCTGCCAGTCAAGGGAAAGTTGGGGCGATGGTGGCTGTGGAAACAGCAATTGAGAACCTGACGCTAAAAGAGATTACCAGAGCCTCCTTGGCTGATGATGAAACTGTGCAATTGCTGTTAACTGAGGCCTTACTAGCCGCAAAAAAAGCAGTGGAAGACGAAGCGGTGGCTTGTAACCAACAGCCTCAAGATTTAGCAACTACTTTAATTATTGCGATCGCTTCACCAGACATGGTAGCAGCAGCCCAAATTGGTGATGGTTTGGCAGTAGCTAAGGATCGTCTGGGCAACTTACTAGCGCTAACCATCCCTGACAACGGCGAGTATATCAACGAAACAACTTTTCTCACTTCCCCAGGGGCATTAGATACAGCGCAGATGCGGTTATGGCGCGAAACCATAGAAAACATCGGAGTCCTGACTGACGGACTACAAATGCTGGCGTTAAATATGGTTGTTGGCGAACCTCACAAACCGTTCTTTTTTCCATTATTCGATTTTGTGAAAAATGCCGAAGATCAAGCAGAAGCGAAAGAACAGTTAGTCAGGTTCCTCAGTTCTGAGCGCATTACCCAACGTACTGATGATGATTTGACGCTGATTATTGGTTCTTTTAAGCATTTGTGAAGGAGGCGGAAGGACTAGAGGCGCTTAGGCTAGGGCGTGTTTTCAAAGTCTTAGATCCCCCCAACCCCCCTTAAAAAGGGGGATTTAGGGGGATCTAAAAAGTTAGGGAGCTAAACGAGTAGTTTGAAAACACGATTTAGAAGCTAGATGTTAGTCTTTTTACTCCCCTCCCCCCACTCCCCACTCCCCACTCCCCACTCCCCCTATTACTCATGAAGGTACTACGCTATCTTCCCCAGGAAGAGATTATCAACCTCAGTGTAAGTTTAGGGCGTGGCGGTGAAGCTTGTATTTATGCTGTGCCATCGGAAGGTGATTTCGTGGCTAAGGTTTATCACAAGCCAACCATCGCTCATGCCAGTAAACTCCGTGCCATGCTTGTCAACCCACCGGAAAATCCTACGGTGAGTTTGGGGCATATTTCTATTGCTTGGCCGCAAGAACTATTGTGGGCGGCTGATGAAAGTGAACGTGTGATTGGCTTTTTGATGCCCCGGATTCGGGGGATGCGTCCTGTCATCGACTTTTACAACCCCAGAACTCGCCGTCAACACTGTCCTCTGTTTAATTATCAATACCTGCTGCGGACAGCTCGTAACTTGGCGGCAGCTTTTGCGGCTTTACATAACAGTGGCTATTGTGTCGGTGATGTGAATGAGTCCAATATCCTGGTGAGTGACACTGCCCTTGTCACCTTGGTAGATACTGATTCCTTCCAGGTGCGTGACTCGGAAAACGATGCTGTTTATCGTTGCCCTGTGGGTAAACCAGAGTTTACCCCACCAGAACTACAAAATAAAATCTTTGCTCATCACGATCGCCAAATTAGCCATGACTTGTTTGGTTTAGGGGTGCTAATCTTCCAACTGTTGATGGAAGGTACACATCCTTTCTCTGGCATTTTTCAAGGTGTGGCTGAACCACCACCTTACGAAGCGAGAATTGCGGCGGGACATTTCACCTATAGCCAAAGAAAGCAAGTCCCTTATTTAGCCACCCCCATTGCGCCATCTTGGGAAATTCTCCATCCTAGATTACAGGAATTGTTTGTCCGTTGTTTTGAGGATGGTCATCATGACCCCCAAGTTCGCCCTAATGGGCAGGCTTGGCTTTCAGCAATTGCGGAAGCGGAAGATTCCTTAACTACCTGTACAGTCAACCCCCAACATCGTTACAGCAACCACCTGCACACCTGCCCTTGGTGCGAACGTGCCATGCGGTTGGGGGGACGTGATCCCTTTCCTTCTGCCCAGGCAATTGAAAATAGAGAACATTTACGTCCACGTATCCCCAGTAGACGACGGCATGGGCAACAGGCACAACCATCGCCACTGCCGGTGATGCCGATGTTTACATCCAACTGGCACTCACCTACGCCCAGCTTTTCGCCTCATCGCCAGCGCTGGCAAGGGAAATTTTACCCGGTAGTCTTTTGCTTGCTGGGTTTTGGGGTGTTGGGTTATTTGGATGTGGTGACAAAATTCACCCGTCCTTTAGTGTCTCGGAATAACTACGCCCAACAAGCACTGATGCCACGCCAAGCAACTGGTAGTGTCCTCAGTTCTGCTGATTATTTCCAGCAAGGTGATACTGCTTACCAAGTGCGGGATTATAAACAAGCAATAGACAACTTTACCCAAGCCATCCAACAACAACCGACAAACGCCAAAGCCTTGGTGAATCGAGGTAACGCCCGCTATAATCTCAAAGATTACGAAGGTGCGTTAGCCGACTATACAGCAGCGTTGCAAATTAATCCCGACGAAATTAAGGCATTTGTCAATCGAGGCAACGCCCGCTATATGCTAGCTGAGTATAGCAATGATCCTGATCGGGAGTATAGACTAGCGATCGCTGATTTTGACCAAGCCCTACAACTCAACGACAAGGAAGCCGAAGCTTACATCAGAAGGGGGATTGTGCGATCGCAAATTGCCAAATACAGTGGGGACACGATCAAAGATTACCAAGAAGCGATCGCTGATTTTGACCGTGCTATCAAACTCAACCCAGCTAAAACCGAGGCTTATTTTCAACGGGGGACTGTGCGCTATCAAATCGCTCAATATAGTGGTGATTCTACCCACACCTATCAACAGGCGATCGCTGACTTTGACCAAGCATTAAAAATTAATGACAAGCTAGCCAAGGTTTATCTCAAGCGTGGCACAGTTCGCTATGAACTTTCCCAACTTACTAGTAATATCTCTGACACGAATAATGTCAAAGCTCTAGAAGATTTGCAGATAGCCGCTAAACTTTCTTTAGAACAAGAAGATACCGATAGCTATCAACAAGCACTCAGCAATATCTGTATCATTGAGGAAAGCAAATGTAATGCTTTATTTCAAAGTTCTACGCTCTCAGAATCTTTAGATACAGACATAACTGCAAAACAATGAAAGGTAATAGGTAACAGGTAACAGGTAATAGGTAACAGGTAATAGGTAACAGGTAACAGGTAATAGGTAACAGGTAATAGGTAATAGGTAACAGTATTAGTAGGTTGGGTGGAGCTTTGCGTAACTCAACATGATCTGAGGAATCCAATGTATATCTTGGTGTTGGGTTTCCTGATCTATGTTGGGTGGCGTTACACTCCACTCAACCTACAATTTTTTGTCATATATTTGGGTATATTTATCAATCTGATTGAGCAAATTATCACCTATTTTTTTGCTATGGAGATGTTTGTATTTTGTCTTTTAAATATTGATGTAACTCATATCTTGCACCAAGCGACTGGAAGTCGCGGCTACACAGGCAAAACCCGCCTGCGCGGGTTTCAAACACTTGATGTTGCGTTAGTCCGCGTAGGCGGACTTTGTTTGTATAGCCGCGATTTCTAATCGCTGGGGCTAGGTGCAAGATGTGAGGTAATAATTATCACTATTTTTTAGTATTCAAAAACTTAATGAATCAGAGTTTTTACTATCTGGATATAATTGCTTACTAAGTAATGGTTGAACCTATTTAGGTTAGATATTTTTAGTTTCATTAGTATTCACTAAGGTTTCATACAGAAAAGATTTATATTTACGAGTTCTTTATACAATTGCTGCGAATAACCGTTAGATTATTTACGGAGAAAAGTACATCGAAAATGAATTTTTCTTCTATCCAGTGCATCCTCTTCATCCTGATAAATTTTCAATATTAATTTACCTGTAAGCAAATCTCCGAGGTAATTGCATGAAAGCGGTGATTTTGGCTGGAGGTCTTGGTACACGCCTCAGTGAAGAAACCAGTATCAGACCCAAGCCGATGGTGGAAATTGGTGGTAAGCCAATCCTTTGGCACATTATGAAAACATATTCTGCTCACGGCATTAATGATTTTATTATTTGCTGTGGCTACAAAGGTTACATCATTAAGGAGTATTTTGCTAACTACTTCTTACATATGTCGGATGTCACTTTTGATATGCGATTTAACCAGATGAACGTACATTCTGGTTACGCTGAACCTTGGCGTGTCACTTTGGTAAATACAGGCGATCACACCATGACAGGTGGACGCTTAAAGCGCGTTGGTGAGCATTTGGGAAATGAAACTTTTTGCTTTACCTATGGTGACGGTGTTAGTGATACAAATATCACTGAGCTAATTAAATTTCATCAAGAACAAAAGAGTTTAGCCACACTCACAGCCGTCCAACCAGCAGGACGTTTCGGGGCAATTTCTCTAGGACAAGAGCAAACAAAAATTGCCAGCTTCCGAGAAAAACCAGAAGGTGATGGTGCTTGGATTAATGGTGGTTATTTCGTATTAGAACCAGAAGTCATCGATTTAATTGCTGATGATACTACGGTTTGGGAGAAAGAACCATTAGAAAAGTTAGCAGATATGCAACAATTGTCTGCTTTTAAGCATCATGGTTTCTGGCAACCGATGGATACATTGCGAGATAAAAACTACTTAGAGGAGTTATGGAAAAATAACCAAGCTCCTTGGAAGGTTTGGTAATAGCGCTACGCGAATTCAAAATTCAAAATTCAAAATTAATCAATTTTGTAATTTTGATATTATTTATATTGATTTCCGTCAGAAATATTACTCACTTCAAAATTAATGTAATTGTAATTGCAGTAATACCAATGTACGATTTTGCCATTGTCGGTGGGGGAATAGTTGGACTATCAACAGCTATGTCCTTGGGCAAACGCTACCCCCAAGCACGAATTTTAGTATTAGAAAAAGAAAGCCAATGGGCATTTCATCAAACTGGCAATAATAGTGGGGTGATTCACTCTGGTATTTACTACAAACCAGGGAGTTTCAAAGCTAAGTTTTGCAGTGATGGTAGAGACTCAATGGTAAAATTTTGCCAAGATTATGGCATTGACCATGAAATATGTGGCAAGGTAATTGTAGCGACTGATGAGCAAGAATTACCACGTCTAGAAAACCTCTATAAACGTGGCTTAGACAATGGCATAGCTGTTCAGAGAATTAGCCCCGAAGAAGTTAGAGAAATTGAACCTCATGTTAGCTGCATTGGGGGAATTCGAGTTTTTTCCACTGGCATTGTCAACTATAAACAAGTTTGTTTAAAATATGCCGAATTAATTCAACAGCAGGGTGGAGATTTACGCCTGAATACCAAAGTGCTGAACATTGTTTCTAGTGGTAAAAATCACGTTTTGGAAACCAATAACGGCAACTTTAACACCCGTTTTGTGATCAATTGTGCCGGATTGCACAGCGATCGCATTGCTAAATTAGGAGGAGTCCAACCCCAGGCGAAAATCGTACCCTTCCGGGGAGAATATTACGAACTCACCCCTGAAAAACGTTATTTGGTCAAAACTCTCATTTACCCGGTTCCTAACCCAGATTTCCCATTTCTGGGCGTTCATTTCACTAAAATGATCGACGGTAGCGTCCACGCTGGGCCAAATGCAGTTTTGAGCCTCAAGCGGGAAGGTTACAAAAAAACAGACTTCAACCTTAGAGATTTTGCTGAGGTGATGACATACCCCGGTTTTTGGAAACTCGCCGCCAAACACGCCGATGAAGGTATTCAAGAAATTATTCGCTCCTTCAGTAAAGCAGCCTTCACGAGAAGTTTGCAAAAACTGATTCCCGAAGTCCAAGCCGAGGATTTAGTACCGACTCATGCGGGGGTACGCGCTCAAGCTTTAATGGATGATGGCAAACTGGTGGATGATTTTTACATTGTCCCTGGTGAAAACTCCATCCATGTTTGCAATGCACCCTCACCAGCAGCGACTTCTTCCTTGGAAATTGGCAAAGCAATTGTTGCCCAAATCCCCCAGCAATCACACCTTGAGAGTTATTCAGTGCTGAGTAGTGAGTAGGAAACTCACTCATTAAATAGTCTCTAATTTAACGTGAGTTCGATGACTGAAAAAACCCCTCTCCAAACCTCTCACGCCAGTTTGCTCAAGTCGGGAAACCCGCCCACGCAACTGGCTCCCCTAAAAGGAGAGAGGCTTTAAAAGCTTGATTTTTCGTTGATATGTGATGCTCTTTACTCCCCTCTCCGCGTCGGAGAGGGGTTGGGGGAGAGGTCAAAAAAAATTTGTCGAACTCACGTTAATCTAGTGCTGACTAGAAAACTCACTCCAAACTCAGCACTAAGCACTCAGCACTCCAAACTCAGCACTCATCACTCCTAAATATACAGAATTTGACACACATGAAAATCTTAGTAACTGGAACCGAAGGTTATCTTGGCTGTTTATTGCCTTCTTTGTTAATTGGTAGAGGCCATGAAGTTATTGGTGTCGATACAGGCTTCTATAAAGTTGGTTGGTTGTACAACGGTACAGAACACACGGCTAGAACCTTAAACAAGGATATCCGCCATATTACTCCGGAAGATTTGCAAGGTGTAGAGGCGATCGTCCATATGGCGGAACTATCTAATGATCCTACCGGACAACTATCACCAAATATCACCTACGACATCAATCATTTGGGTTCAGTGCGTCTAGCTAACCTAGCCAAGACTATGGGTGTGCGGCGCTTCGTCTATATGTCTTCCTGTAGCGTTTATGGAGTAGCTACGGAGGGTGATGTAACAGAAGAATCACCAGTAAATCCACAAACAGCTTATGCAGAGTGCAAAACTCTGGTAGAACGAGATGTCACCCTTCTTGCTAATGATGACTTCTCTCCTACTTTCATGCGAAACGCCACTGCTTTTGGTGCTTCCCCCAGAATGCGGTTTGATATAGTCTTGAACAACTTGTCAGGCTTGGCGTGGACTACTAAAGAAATCAAAATGACTAGTGATGGTACACCCTGGCGGCCATTAGTCCACGCTTTAGATATTTGCAAAGCGATAATTTGCGCCCTAGAAGCACCCCGCGATATTATTCACAACCAAGTATTTAATGTTGGTGATACAGCTAATAATTACCGCGTGAAAGAAATTGCTGAAATCATCGCTGCTACTTTCCCTGGATGTAAATTATCCTTCGGAGACAACGGTGCAGATAACCGCAGTTATCGAGTATCTTTTGACAAAATCAACACTATTCTTCCTGGATTTAAGTGTGATTGGGATGCCCAACGTGGTGCTAGACAACTATTTGATTTATTCAGTCAAATAGATATGACAGAAGATACATTTTTGTTTAGAGGATTTACACGGTTAAAGCAGTTGGAATATTTAATCCGGACTGAACAAATTGATCAAGATTTCTTCTGGAGTGTTAAGTAATTTATAACTCTGTGTCTCTGTGACTCTGTGGTAAACAAGAATTTATCTAACCACAGAGTCACCAAGGCACAGAGAAAAATTAAAATCAAACTTTGTTCTTAAATATGAATAAACTATTAACTATTGCTATCCCAACTTATAATCGGGCTGAATTACTGGATCAACAGTTAACTTGGCTCGCAAATGCGGTCAAAGGATTTGAAGCAGATTGTGAAATCTTGGTTTCAGATAACTGTTCGACTGATAATACTCAAGATATTATTCAAAAATGGCAACAACAGTTAGATAATATCACATTTAAATCTCACAAGCATCCAGAAAATTTAGGCGTAATGAAAAACATTATGTATTGCCTAAGTTCTGCGGAAACAAAATATGTTTGGACAATTGGCGATGATGATCCTGTTCAAGATAGAGCAATTCCTTATGTGATTAATAAAATCAAACAGCATGAAGATTTAGGATTATTATTCCTCAATTTTTCTGGTCGGAATAAAATTACTGGACAACCAGTTTACCCACCAACTATTATTGGTAATCGCTGGTTTGATGCTGATTGTGAAGATGGCTGTGGTGATAGTAAAGCTATTTTTGAATATTGTTTTGCTAAAAGTGTTGGTGCAGTTATTTTCCTCTCTGCTAGTATTTATCGTACTGATTTAGTCAAACAAGCTCTGAAAAAGTGGACAGATGCGGCTAGTAATTGGATTTCTCTAGCTTATCTGGCTGGTTATTGTGCTGCTCACGGTAGATTGATTATCACGAGAGAGACTTATTTAGAATGTATTGTGGGTGTAAGTTACTGGCAAAAAGAGCCAAAATCAGCTTTATTAATGCAGTATAAACATATTCCTGAAGTTATTTTAAAACTTCAAGAAAATGGATATTCACAGCAATTTTGTCAGCGAATGCTGCTACATAATTCCAAAGAGGTCAACTTAAAAGTTTTCTTGGGTGCTTTAAGAAGATGGCCTGTATCTGCTATCAAAGTAGTTGTGCCATTTTTGGCTTTAGTGAGCATGACTGCTTTTGATGTCATAGCTTTTAGAGAGATGAGATTATCCGCAGCTATTGAACCATCATCTCAAGAAATTCGCTCTAATAATAAACTTTCATCACAAAAATCTCTGCTTAAATAAAGAGCTTTCAGTATGCCAAATAACATCCAAGAAAAAATCAGTTCGTTAAGTTTTGAATTAGATTATCAAGCGAGACTAAAAAAACACAGCAAAAATTTACCCCCATTGGAACCAGGCGATCGCCAAATCTTAAATACTCTCAAACGCGACGGTATTTATATTACGAACTTAGCAGAATTAGGCTTTAATTCCAGTTCCCAAATGCTGAGTATATCTGACCAAATTTTACCGACTATGGGTCAGGCAAATTACAATTCTGCTAGTGAAAATCACCCAGAAATTTACATTGTTACCGACTTACCAGAATTTTATAACTGGGGAAGTGAACCAAGACTACTCAACATAATCGAAAACTATATTGGTCTTCCTGTCGCCTATCATGGTGTCCATTTACGCAAAGATTTTCCTAACGAAAATCAATTTGCTACATTATTATGGCATAGAGATATTGAAGATCGTCGTGTTTTGAAAGTCATTGTTTACTTAAATGATGTAGACACAGAACAAGGGCCTTTTGAATACGTACCGCTTGCTTTTACTTCCTTACCTAAACTTAATTATTATCGGATTAAGTACAAGATTAAAAACACAGGTGGAATCGATGATCAAACATTAAATCAAATTGTCCCCAAATCAGCTTGGAAGTCTTGTACAGGTAAAGCAGGAACAGTTATCTTAGCTGATACCAGAAGACTTTTACATCATGGTACTCTCCGCACTCAAGAACGCTCAACGCTATTTTTTGCCTACACAGCTAACCCACCCAAACAACCCCAACTTTGTACTCACTTCTGGGATAATTCCTATCCTAAACCAGACTTTATTCGAGCATCTGCTGAAGTAAAAGTGGATGATATACCGACTTTGGTAAAATAACTAATCATGCTATGTTGGAGACAATTCAAAATCAAATATCTACATTAAGCTCTGAGTTGGTTTATAGATTAAAGCTATGGCAACATCAGTATAATTTACCAGCTTTAGATGCAGGCGATCGCCTAATTGTCAATACCCTTAAAACAGAAGGTGTTTACATCACCAATTTAGAGGAATTAGGCTTAACATCTACTACAGAGTTATTAACATCTGCTCATAGTCAATTAGCACAAACGTCAACAGTGAGCAATCAAAATACATCGAGAAGATTGCCACAAATTTACACAGTTACAGACCTAGCAGCATTTAGCAATTGGGGACAAGAAACTCGATTATTACAGATAATTGAAAACTATCTTGGTCTACCTGTTGCTTTTCAAGGTGTCCATTTACGCAAAGATTTCCCTAATCAACACCAGTTTGGTACTTTACTCTGGCATAAAGATTCTGAAGACCGCAAAATGGTGAAAATTATCATCTACTTAAATGATGTAGATGAAAAACACGGTGCTTTTGAATATGTTCCTGTGCATTTAACATCATTTCCTCATAGGAATGCTTATCGAATTAATCACAAATTAAAGCAGTCCGGATATCTGGGATTAACCGATGAACAATTAGAAGCAATTATCTCTAAATCCGCATGGAAATCTTGCCCAGGTGCAGCAGGTACAGTAATTATTACTGATCCCAGAACGGCTATACACCACGGGACAATTCGCACCCAAGAACGACCAGCCCTATTTTTTGTTTACACTGCTAATCCCCCCAAACGTCCAGAACTTTGTACACAATACTGGGATCAAACTTACGCTAGACCAGAAATAAATCAAGTTCCTGTTTAGCTATTTCCTTGAGTGTAAATCCTAATTAATTAGTAACCATTAACTGTAGACAATTACTATTCGATAAAGCCATGATTTTTACTACTACATCACTTAAAGACGCATTTATTGTTGACTTAGAAGAAAAGCCAGATCATCGTGGCTTCTTTGCCCGGACTTTTTGTGCTAACGAATTTTCTGCACATGGGTTAAAACCAGTAGTGGCTCAATGTAACCTTTCATATAACTATAAAAAAGGCACATTACGAGGTATGCACTATCAACTTAAACCAGCCGCAGAAACAAAATTAATTCGCTGCATTAAAGGTGCTATCTATGATGTCATTATTGATATGCGTCCTGAGTCACCAACATTTTTATCCCACTTCGGTGTAGAACTGACCGCCGAAAATCGTCGGGGTTTATATGTTCCAGAAATGTTTGCCCACGGTTATCAAGCGCTGACTGATGATGCGGAAGTTGTCTATCAAGTAGGTGAATTTTACACCCCAGGTTATGAAAAAGGTCTACGTTACAACGACCCATTTTTTAACATTGAATGGCCTTTAGAAGTAACTGTAATTTCTGATAAAGATGCTAATTGGCCTTTATTAGAAACTTTACCAATTGGTAGCCCAGATCCGGTGGAAGCGGTTTGTTAATGAGTAATCCCGCATTTCTCACAAGCGGTAGGGGCGGGTTTACAGAAATGATTAATGATTAATAATGATCTTAATGAACCCGCCCCTACAATCTTTGGACAAAGAGAAAACCTCAGTTTAATAAGTCTGGTGAGAAATCCGGGTAATGAGTGCTGAGTAATTAGTAGAGAGTAGAGATTAGTAATTTTTCTTAGCTCTTCTGTTGCTTGTTTAAAAAATAAAGGAATTAAGCAAATGATTATTATTGATAACGCTCTGAAGGCTCGTGCTGCGGCTGGTAATCCGGTGAAAGTAGGTATGATTGGCGCTGGTTTTATGGGTCGAGGAATTGCCAATCAAATTATTAATTCTGTGCCAGGAATGGAGTTAGTTGCGATCGCTAACCGCAGTCTTGATGGTGCTAGACGAGCTTATGTCGAAGCGGGTCTGGAAGAAATCCAAGTCGTTAATAGTGTCGGCGCATTAGAAACAGCGATCGCTCAAAATAAATATGCTATTACAGAAGATGCCAAATTGGTCTGCCAAGCTGAGGGTATCGACGCTATTATCGAAGTCACTGGTGCAGTGGAGTTTGGCGCTCATGTGGTGATGGCAGCGATCGCTCATCGCAAACACGTCATCATGATGAATGCTGAACTCGACGGTACTATCGGTTCTATCCTGAAAGTCTATGCAGATAAAGCCGGAGTGATTCTGAGTGCTTGTGATGGCGATCAACCAGGGGTACAGATGAATCTTTACCGATTTGTCCAAAGTATCGGCTTGACTCCTCTCTTGTGCGGTAACATCAAAGGATTGCAAGACCCCTACCGCAACCCGACAACCCAAGAAGGATTTGCTAAACGTTGGGGACAAAAAGCCCATATGGTGACCAGTTTTGCCGATGGGACGAAGATTTCCTTTGAACAGGCGATCGTTGCTAACGCTACGGGGATGAAAGTTGCCAAGCGTGGGATGTTGGGATATGACTTCACTGGTCATGTTGATGAAATGACTAATATGTATGATATCGAGCAACTCCAAGAACTAGGCGGGATTGTTGATTATGTCGTCGGTGCAAAACCCGGCCCTGGCGTGTTTGTCTTTGCTACCCACGATGACCCCAAACAACAACATTACCTCAACCTCTACAAGTTAGGTGAAGGCCCTCTCTATAGCTTCTATACTCCCTATCATCTCTGTCATTTTGAAGTCCCCTTGTCTGTAGCTCGTGCTGTCCTGTTCCAAGATGCAGTTATGGCTCCCCTAGCCGCACCCTTAGTCGATGTCGTCACCACCGCCAAAATCGACCTGAAAGCCGGAGAAACCCTGGACGGAATCGGCTACTACATGACCTATGGACAATGTGAAAACTCCCCCATCGCTCAACAGCAAAACCTCTTACCAATGGGTCTAGCAGAAGGATGTCGTCTCAAACGCGATATTTCCAAAGATCAAGTCCTCACCTACGATGATGTAGAACTACCCGCAGGTAGACTTTGCGACCAACTCAGAGCCGAGCAAGATAAATATTTTGCCCCAGAAAAAGTTCTCGCAACTGTTGGTTAAGATTTGGATTGAATCAGTAGAACACACAAGTAGCAGCACAACATAGCATTTCCTAATCTGCTGAGGTACTGAGTACATCGCTAAATAAAATTGGGCAATCTCCGCGCCCCTCCGCGTTTTACTCCGCGTACCTCCGCGTTTAAAAAATTATTCCTCTACCTCACTTAACTGGGAATCGCTATATATTGTGTTCCTACAAAACACATATTTCATACCTCTACAAAACCTCCCTTCCATAAGGGGGGTTGCAAGCATCTTATGAGAAATCTGACAACCTTTATTTCAAAAGTATGAAAATTGCTCTAGTACATGATTACTTAACTCAACGCGGTGGAGCAGAACGAGTATTTGAACTGTTTTGTAAGCGCTATCCCCAAGCGGATATTTTTACATCATTATATGACCCAGAAAAAACTATTGATATTAGCGATCGCCTAGTTAACACTACTTTCTTACAAAAAATTCCCGGTGCAGCTAAACATTTCCGGTTAATGGCTCCTTTATACTTTCCAGCTTTTCGTTCCTTGGATTTACAAGACTATGATTTAATCATTAGCAGTAGCACCAGTTTCGCCAAAGCCGTCAGAAAGAAACCAGGTGCTAAACATATTTGTTTTTGTCATAACGTCACTCGTTTCTTATGGGATACCCAAACTTATTTACGAGAGTATAGTGATTATAGATATCTTGCCCCGATCATCGAGCAAATTTTTCAATTGATGCGAAATATCGACTTGAAATATGCCCAAGAACCTGATATTTATATTGCTAATTCCAGTACAGTTGCTCGTCGCATTCAACAGATTTACGGCAAGCAAGCCATCATGATCAACTATCCCATTGATACCAGCAACTTTGTCTTTTCTGATACTAAAGATGAGTATTATTTAGCATCAGCACGGATGATTAGTTATAAACGACTCGATATTATCGTTGAGGCTTTTAATTGGCTCGGATTACCCTTAGTCATCTCTGGTGATGGCCCAGAAAGAGCAAGATTACAAGCAAAAGCTTTAGATAATATTAAATTTTTAGGTCATGTCAGTGACAGCAAACGCAAAGAATTATTTTCTCAAGCAAAGTCTATTATCGTCGCTGCATTAGAAGACTATGGTTTAGTGCCTGTCGAAGCTAATGCCAGTGGCACACCAGTGATTGCTTTTGGCGCTGGTGGGGTATTAGATACTCAAATACATGGCAAAACGGGAGTCTTTTTTACTCGGCAAACACCAGAATCTTTACAAATGGCCTTATTAGAGTCCGGAGAAATCTCTTGGAATTATGAAAATATTCGTAATCATGCTGTGAATAATTTTTCTGAGCCTGTTTTCTTTCATAAGGTTGAGCAAGTTATTACTCAAACTTGTAGCCTCAATTAATCATTCACGTAATTTATTAGTAGTTCGTGTGGTGTTTTGTAAATAAGGATTATAAACATGGTTCAAACTAGTCTAAGTACTAATATAAATACTGCTGATAGCGAACCAAGTTACGGCAAAATTTTTTCTGTATTTTTGCGTAGATCACCTTGGTTTTTGATGGCATTTATCACAACTGTAGCTCTAGCTGGGTTAATTACGGCTCGGACAAAACCCATCTACAAAAGTACGATGCAGTTGTTGATTGAACCTAATTATCAAGGTAAAAACGAAGGCGGTGGTACAGAGTCTCAATTTCTCGAACCTGATATCCAAATAGACACTGCTACTCAGTTAAATCTGATGCAGAGTACAGGATTAATTCAACAAGCAGTTAGTAAGCTGCAAGGTGAATATCCAGACTTGACAGTAGCTGAGGTGAAGAATGCTTTAGTCCTAAATCAACTCAGGACAAAAGAAGATAATGTTGCAACAAAAATTTTCCAAGTAGACTTTACTTCTGGCGACCCGGAAAAGACACAAAAAATTCTCAGTGCTATCCGCCAAGTCTATGTGGAATACAACAAACAGCAGCAAGACACACGCCTCAAAAAAGGTCTGCAAGTTATTCGAGAACAGTTGAGCAAAGCCAGTGAAGAGGTGAATGCGGCTGAAGCCAACTTACAACGCTTCCGCAGAAATCAGAATTTAATCGACCCGGAAGCCCAAGCAAAAGCCTTAGAAGATGGTTTAAATACAATTGAGCAAGAACGTCGAACGACTCGTTCTGCTTATCAAGAAGCTTTAGCCAAGCAAAAATCTCTAGAAGAACAACTCAACCGTTCTCCGCAAAATGCTTTGGTTGCTTCTCGGCTGAGTCAGTCTACTCGCTATCAAGGCTTACTCAACGAAATTCAAAAAACTGAATTGTTATTGGCTCAAGAACGCTTGCGGTTTACCGATGAGACTCCTAGCGTCCAGAAACTCAAGGAACAACTGCAAAGCCAAAAGGAATTATTACAGCAAGAAGTCGGTAGAACTTTAGGTGTGAAGTCTGTAGGGATGTTTAATTCTGGCGAACCTCTACTAGAACAAGGACAATTTGGACAAATTGACCTGAGTTTAGCTAGTCAGTTAGTAGAATCTCAGACAAACATAGTTGCATTAACTGCCCGTGACCAAACTTTAGCCCAAAAAGAAAATCAGCTACGGCTGGAAATTAAACGCTTTCCGCCTCTGTTGGCTTATTACAATCGTATACAACCACAGTTACAATTTAGCCGGGAAAGGTTAGAGCAATTGTTGCGTGCAGAACAGCAATTACGTCAGGAACTTGCCAAGGGTGGGTTTAATTGGGAAGTTGTGGAAGAACCCCAACCAGGTATAAGATTAGGCCCCAATCTTCAGCAGAATTTGATGCTGGGTGCAGTTGTGGGGTTAATGTTGGGGGGGATTGCTGCCTTTATTCGAGAAGCTTCTGATGATTCTGTTCACACCACTGCTGAGTTGGAAAAGCAAGCGGCTTTGCCTTTGTTGGGAACTACGCCTAAATTGCCTCCTGCGAAAACTAGAGAATCAGTCATCAAGTTACCTTTTGGCAAGCCAGAAGTCATGGCTCCTTGGACAGTCCAGGTTTTACAATCTCCACCACGTTGGGAATCGTTGGATCTGATTTACAAAAATATTGAGCTGTTAAATTCAGTTAGTAGCTTAAAGTCTTTGATGGTGACTTCACCTGTGGTTGATGAGGGTAAGTCTGGTTTGGCATTGGGTTTGGCGATGAGTGCGGCTCGACTCCACAAGCGGGTACTCTTGATTGATGCGAATTTACGTAATCCTAGCCTACATGAACAACTGAATCTTCCCAACGACCAAGGGCTAGCAACTCTATTAGCCAGTGATATCACTCTTCCTCATCAAATTGGGATTCACACCTTGGGTTCAACCTACATTGATATTTTGACGGCTGGCCCTATACCTGTTGACTCAGCAAATCTGTTGAGTTCTCCCAGAATGACGCAATTAATGTCAGCTTTTGAAGAGAGCTACGATTTGGTGATTATCGATGCACCACCTGTGATTGGTTTAGTAGATGCTTTATTGACAGCTTCATCTTGTCGCAGTGTGGTGATGGTGGCAAGCATCGGCAGAGTAACTCGCAATCAAATAGCCCAAGCTACAGCGATGTTGAGCAAGCTTAACCTAATTGGGGTTGTGGCTAATGGTGTCACCAATGGTAGTACTTACGTGCAGTACGCTAAAGAATATCGATTGGCGCTACAACAGGCAGTGGAGAAGTAATTCAGGTTTAGCCTACATTTCTCACAAAACGGTAGGGGCGGGTTAACGAGATATTTGTGAATGATTGAAGCATATTTGTGAACCCGCCCCTACAGCCTCTGGACTTCGGTTTGATAAATTTCGTGAGAAATCCGGGTTAGGGATGTAGGGATTTAACTGTACTTGCGACTTCTTTAATCATAGTTTTTGGTTGTGCGATCGCCTCTCAACAGGTGCGATCGCACATATCGTTATTGCTAAAATATTAATGTCTTAGATAAACTTTTTTCGCGTCATAATTTAACTTGTGGCGATCGCTGATAATTAAGTATATTTATCCTAGCTTTATAATTAACGGCAAAAATTGCTGGCTATTTAAAGAATAAATAAAGAGTGAGCGTCATTACATAGTCATTCCTACAGACTCTTATATCCTAGAGATGGAAATTCACCTCCAATGTCTCAAAGACAATTGTGGACTAGTTTTCATCGGTTCATCTTATAAGTAAACAGGTAAACTTAGCATCTCAAGAAAGGCTTCCTGTTGGGCAAATTTTTCTCTGTTTGAAAGAGTAATGAGTAGTGAGTAGTGAGTGCTGAGTGCTGAGTCATGAGTAATAAGTAGTAATTAATTATTCTCCCCTGCTCCCCTGCCTCCCCTGCTCCCACTGTATCGCAAGTATCTCCAACTTTACTCCCATCAAGGTCTTTGGCATTGATAGCCTTTGATATCACCTCAGCGATTTACTTTGTATAAATCCAAAGACATTATGACAAGCACAATAATTTCACCTATTGAAAATTACGCCGCAGCGACTCCCCAGCAAGCAATTCATCGCTCCTCACAATACACCCTCCAGTGGCGACGGGGTCAGTTGTTGGTAAGATTGCCGAAAAAAGTCAAACAGCCACCTATACCTTCTTTGGACAATGAGCAATTATTAGCCAAGTGCTTGCAAAATTCCCCGGTTAATTTGGTGAGTATAGATGCCAAATTGGGGGAATCTGTGTTAGAGTTCTGGGCTGAAGCCTGTAAACAAGCTGGTAAGCCAATCTTCCTCCACACACCCCCTGGCTCTCAACTATCTAAAGTCAGCAAGCAACCCTGGAATTGGTTGTGGCGACTAATGGACTGGGTAATTGCTTTCGTATTCTTGCTATTTATGAGTCCAGCAATTTTGGTTTTAGCTATGTTGATGCGAAGTGACTCACCCGCACCTGTTTTTACCTATGAGTGGCGTGTGGGAGAACGAGGAAGATTATTTCCAGCAATCAAGTTTCGCACCACCAGTTATTACAACATCACACTTTTAGAGCGTTGGCTACGAAAATCTAGCCTAGATAATCTCCCTCAATTGTGGAATGTACTACAGGGTGACATGAGTTTGATGAGATATCGTTCTTGGACTCTAGAAGAAGTTGTCAGATTTAGTTTGGAAGGTAATGGGTAAGAGTCAATAGTCAATAGTCATTAGTCATTAGTCAATAGTCATTAGTCATCAGTCGTTAGTCGTTAGTCAGTACTCTCAGACTTCCGACTTCCACTCATCACTCAGCACGGGCTGCATCGCCCCGCTTCCGCTAACAGCACGGGCTGAACGCCCCGCTTCCGCTAACAGCACTCCCTCACTCCCTCACTCTCTCTCTTCCCAATTATTGTTAGAAATATCCATGAATTTACAATTAACTAGAGTTATTCCTAATTTATTTAGAGCTACTAGCTTTTGGAAAAATAATTATTTGATAGTACGAGAGTTAAAATATTTTCGGAAAATCACAATTCTCGCTTTGGTATTTTCCTTTCTGGCGGCGACATTTGAAGGTGTGAGTATTGGGTTTTTACTATCTTTTTTGCAAAGTTTAACTAGTCCTGATGCTCAACCTGTACAAACAGGCATAGAGTGGTTTGATATTTGGGTTTTGGGTGCTAAGTCATCAGCAGTTCATCGTTTATATCGGATATCGGGGCTGATTTTACTGAGTACTTGGTTAAGAGCTACTTTTAATTATTTTGCTCAAGTTTACACTGAATTAGCGCAACTTCATTTAGGCGATCGCCTGCGGAAACGCATCTTTGAGCAATTACAATCATTTCAACTTAGTTATTTTGCTAAGACGCGCTCTGGTGAACTGATTAATACTATTACCACAGAAATTGAAAGAATTCGACAGGGTTTTAGTGGGTCAGCTTTTTTGTTAACTAGAGGGATGACAGCCATTGTTTATGTTATCTCTATGTTTGTTATGTCGTGGCAATTGACTATCATTTCTACACTTTTATTTACACTCTTGGGTGTGGGGTTATCTAATCTCAATGCCAGGGTGCGAGAAACTAGTTTTGGGATGTCGGTTGCTAATGGGAATTTTACATCTACAGCCGTAGAATTTATTAATGGAATTCGCACAGTCCATGCTTTTGGGACACAGGAATTTGAGCGCGATCGCTATTACAAAGCGAGTAATCAAGTAGTTAGTTCTTCTACTAAGGTTATATTGACTTGGACAATGGTAAAACCCATTGCTGAGGCGATAGCAACGACAGTTTTGATCGGGATGATTATCCTGGCATTTACTAACTTTGTGGTCAATGGGACGTTGCAAGTTGCATCTCTATTGACATTTTTCTTTGTTTTGTTCCGGCTTGTACCATTTATTCAAGATATTAATGGTACTAGGGCATTTTTAAGTAGCTTACATGGTTCGGCGGATAATATCAAAAATCTGCTGAAAACAGATGATAAGCCTTACTTCCAAAATGGCATCATTAAATTTACAGGTTTAAAAAGGTCAATTGATTTAGTATCTGTAGATTTTGGTTACACTGCTGATAATTTAATTCTGCACAATATTACTCTGACTATTGATAAGGGTAAAATGACTGCGCTTGTGGGAGCTTCTGGTGCTGGTAAAACCACACTTGCTGATTTAATTCCCCGATTTCATGATGCGAATGAAGGCTATGTTTATTTAGATGGAATTGATGTGAAAAAGTTTGATGTTAATTCTCTCCGCCGCAAAATTGCTGTTGTGAGTCAAGACACATTTATCTTTAACACTTCTGTTTGGAAAAACATTGCTTACGGTACACCAGAAGCAACGCCAGCAGCAATCAAAGAAGCGGCTGAACTAGCAAATGCGCTGGAATTTATTTTAGAAATGTCGGAAGGATTTGACACCCAACTAGGTGATAGGGGTGTAAGGTTATCAGGGGGACAAAGACAACGTTTAGCAATTGCTCGTGCTTTGTTACGTAACCCAGAAATTTTGATTTTGGATGAAGCAACTAGTGCTTTAGATTCTGTATCTGAGCGCTTAATTCAAGAGTCATTAGAAAAGCTATCGGCGGGTAGGACTGTAATTGCGATCGCTCACCGTCTTTCTACTATTGCTAAGGCTGATAAAGTTGTAGTTCTCGAACAAGGAAGGATAGTTGAACAAGGTAACTATCAAGAACTTTTAGAGCAAAAAGGTAAGCTTTGGAAGTATCACCAAATGCAGTACGAAACTACACAGGCAGATTAAGGCAATAGTCATTAGTCATTAGTCATTAGAGGACGTTTGAAAAGTCTGTTTCTTTGTCATGTTGAATGCAGCGTAGCGGAATGAAACATCTCGGTATGTGCTACAAAACCTAGATTCTTCCTTACGCTCCGCTCCAGTCAGAATGACATTTTTATACCTACTTAAACTTTTCAAACACCCTCTTAGTCATTAGACAGGATTAATCGCGTCTGTACAACACTCAACATTCTCAATATTTTTGTTCTAGGTAATAATTACAATCGTCATGGCTAGCGTTATCAAGAGTTTACTGTTCCAGAACCATCATACAGTTAATCATCAATCAAATACTGTATCTAAATCACAATCTAAGCCAACATTATTTTGTATAACTCACGATTTACCACCATTAAAAACACCAATTGCTAACAGAGCTAAGAAACTATTAGGAGAGTTTGAGAAAACTTGGAAATTAAATGTCTTGACTGGCACTAAAAATGCTGATTTGAGCGAAGAAGCTAGCATTAGTTACGCTAAAAATCTGTATCCTAAATTCTTAATTGACTTAATAGGTCGGCTCAGATTAGAGAAGTTATTAACATTGTTAATTTGGCCAGATCCAGATATTTTTTGGGTACTACCTGCCATTATTAAAGGCTATCGAATTATTCAAAAACAGCGCCCTGATGCTATTTTTGTGATGATGATGCCATATTCAGCAGGTTTGGTGGGAATTGTTCTCAAATGGTTAACTGGTTTACCTCTAGTTTTGAGTTTGGATGACTCACTGAGTTGTACTGATATGCACTCATCTTCTGCTAGTTGGTTGCATCATCATCTGGAACATTGGCTAGAAGATTTTTATGTCCGTCAAGCGGATGCGGTGGTTTATGTCTCTCAATTTAATTTAGATATAGTTAAAAACCGACAGCCTTATAGACAACAATCAAAATTACATTTAGTTCGTTGTGGTGCTGATCCTGCTGATTTTTCTCACCCTATTTCCACTCTAGTTACTGATAGAAATTTTGAGATTATTTATACTGGCGGTATGAATGGCTGGTATGAATTTTATCACCGTCCGGAAGAAAAAACTCTGGCGAAAAAACTTTATAAAGCTTGGATGGAATTAGGGTATTACCATCGAACAACAATTGACACTCGCAGTTCTAGTCCGGTTTTTGCTGGTCATGCTATCCAAGAAGTTTTAGCTAAATATCCGGAGTGGAACGCCAAAATTCAGCTAAAAGTATATGGTAACAGTTTCCCAGAATTTGTAGTGCAGAGAGTTTTAGAAAACCAAAATCTCCAAGATGTAGTTTCAGTCTCAGGTACTTTACCTCATTTTCAAGCTATCCAATTAGCTAGACAAGCAGACCTATTATTTATTACCTTACCGAATCGTCCTGATGGTACTTCTGGAGGACGTATTTCTTGTAAAACCTATGAATATTTAATGACGGATAGACCAATTTTAGCAGCAGTTCCTAAAGGTGAAAACTGGGATTATTTACAAGATAAACCTGGAGTTTGGTTAGTAGAACCAACAGATATAGAAGCGATGAATAAAGTAATTGCTACCGTAGCATCGGCAAAATTTGCTGGTTCACCTCTGAGATTTAATCGTCAGCATCTCCAATCAGAACTGAGTTATATCAACCTAGTTCAAGATTATTTAAAAATCTTTGATACGGTTCGCTCTCGAACAATTAATGCTAAATAAAGGTGATGAAAATTACTCTTACTTGTAACACAGGTTTAGGTACAGGAGGACAAGGAGTTTGTCTAGCAAATGCAGCCGTTGGTTTAAGTAAATTAGCTGATTTAACTGTGTTTTGCTCTGGTGTCAAAAAACCACAAGCTGATTTTCCAGTTTATCCTTTAGGCTATTCGGAATTGAGTAGAAGATTGCTAGCTACTCCCCTATTACGTCGGCGGAATGATTTAGCTGTTTTGTTAAGTGATTTACATTTTGATCGCCAGGTAAGTAGACAATTAAAATCCCATTCTTGTGATTTAATTATGGGTGTGGCTGGGCAAACTCATTTAGGTTTTCAAACAGCTAAAGCTAGAGGTGCTAAGGCTTGGTTGTATTGCTTAAATAGTTATTTGCCATTCATGCAGAAACAAATTAAGCAAGAGTTAAAATATCTGGCTGACCCTACAGTGGCGACGATGAGTCCTATCATGTTGCAACGTTTTTCTAGGGAGTGTCAGCAGGCGGATTTAATTGTTGTCCTTTCAGAAGTTGCCAAACAAACCTTTATTAAGGCTGGATTTGCTTCAGAAAAGGTAGCTGTACTATCGCCGTTTATCGATACAAATAGATTTTATCCTACTGCTAAAACTGATAATGTTTTTCGTGTACTTTATGTAGGGACAATTGAACCGCGTAAAGGTTTACCATATTTGGTAAATGGTTTTACTCAAGCGAATATTTCTAACTCAGAGTTGTTAGTAGTTGGGGGAACTTCTACCCGCGCCTTGCGGATTTTTATGGAAAAGACTTTAAACCAACACTCCAACATTAAACAGGAATTCTGGGATTTTAGTAGTGCTGATCCTACACAAGTATTTGGGAAATCTTCAGTACTAGTTTTACCCTCTGTGGAAGATGGTTTTGGCTTAGTCGCATTAGAAGCAATGGCTTGTGGATTACCTGTAATTGTCACTTCTCAATGTGGTGCAGCCGATGTTGTGGAAAATGGGGTGAATGGTTTTATTGTACCGCCTAGAGATCCTGAAGCGATCGCCCAAAAACTCACCTTTCTAGCAGACAATGAAACAACTAGAATTGCTATGGGTAAAGCTGCTAGAATCACAGCCGAACAACAAACCTCAGAACGCTATCAAGAAACTTTAAATCAAATATTTGTAATGGGTAATGGGTATTAGGTATTAGGTATTGGGTAACTTGTAGTAGATTCGTAGGTTGGGTTGAACGGAGTGAAACCCAACAATTACAAGACTTTGAGGTGTTGGGTTTCTACATTCTTTATAAATAGGGTCTTACATAGCAAAATCCCGTAGGGTATTACGAATTACGTAGCTTGCTTCCGCGTAGCGGTATTACGAATTATGAATAGTTCAGTTATTGATCAAAAAATGATTTATCACTGTTCTCTGGCTGATATCAGAGGTGGTGGTGGTATTGAAACTTATGTGGCTTCTTTAGTACAATCACACATTCCTGGTGTGAGTAGCCGCACTATTAAATCCCTTAAAGATGTGGATCAAAGTCAATTTAAATTGTTGCATCTCCATGACCCAGACATATTAATCTATCTGCGGGAAGAATGTCCAGCCATCTTTACACTGCATAATCACTCTAGCTACTGTCCTAGTGGTACGAAATATTTAGCCGATAGAGGTAGAGTATGCGATCGCACTATGAATCCTTTAATATGTGCTTGGGGTCATTTAGTCGATGGTTGTGGTAGTCGTCGTCCACAAAATGTTTACCAAGATTGGTGGAATGCTTACCATCCTTTAGAGACGCTGAAAAAACTCCGCATTCCCGTCATTGCTAATAGTGATTATGTCCGCCAGGAAATTATTAATAGCGGTTTAGCACCTGAGAGAGTATTCACTCTGCGCTGTGCTGTACAACCACCTAAGAGCCATACTGCACCCTTGAGCCAAGAAATCCACCAAAAACAGCGAATTTTGTTTGCTGGTCGGATTGTACCTTATAAAGGCATTGAATGGTTAATTAAAGCTTTAGCTCACATCGATTCATCTATCCATCTAGATATTGCTGGGGATGGTTGGGGTAAGCCTAGTATGGAAACTTTAGCGCAAAAAATGGGGTTGAGCGATCGCATTACTTGGCATGGTTGGTGTAATGGTGAAAAACTCGAAGCGCTTTATCAACAGTGTTTTGCAGTAGTTTTTCCGAGTCTTTGGCCTGAACCTGCGGGACTTGTCACCCTGGAAGCATATGCACGTTATCGTGCTGTCATTGCTAGTGCAACTGGTGGTATTCCCGAACATTTGCGAGATGGGGAAACAGGTATTTTAGTCCCACCCCATGATATTCAAAAACTAGCTGTAGCTATTAATGAACTAGCAGGAAACTATCAACAAACAAGATTGATGGGTGAACAAGGTCATGCTTGGTTCCAGGAAGAATTTACCATGAATGCTCATGTGAAACAACTAGAGAAAATTTACGACTTAACGATTGCTAATTTTCATAGTTTGTAGTGAGAGTTTTACCTCTCTCAAATAAACATAGAAAAGGTTTAAGTATTTACTAAGCAACTTAATATACCAAAATTAACAATGGAAAACAACATACCCAAAATTGTCGTTATTACTCCTGTCAAAAATGAAGCATGGATTTTAGACCGCTTTTTAGCAGTGACTAGTCAATTTGCGGATTACATTATTATTGCTGATCAAAATTCTACTGATGGTAGTCAAGAGATTTGTAAAAAATATCCCAAAGTTATCCTGATTGAAAATAAATCAGAGAAATTTAACGAAGCAGAACGACAATTATTATTAATCCGCACAGCTAGAGATTTAATCCCCGAACACAAAATTCTTTTAGCTTTAGATGCTGATGAAATATTAGCAGCTAATGCAACTAAAACCCAGAGTTGGCAAACAATGCTCAATGCCAAACCAGGGACAGTAGTATATTTTGAAAAACCAGATTTATTTGTCACTACCAATCAATGTATTAGAACGGGTATTCTCACACCTTTAGCTTATGTTGATGATGGTGCAGAACATAAACCCCAATCTATTCATAGTGTGAGAATTCCTGTACCTGAATATGCTACAAGGCTGCATATTCATGATGTGAAGATTTTACACTACGCTGTCACCCGTTTAGATGCACACGCTTCCAAAATCCGGATGTATAGTGTCATCGAAAATGTCTTGGGAGTTGGGAATCCTATTGCTAGACGTTCACGTTATAGCTCAAAACAAGATTATTTGAAACTTGGCAAAGTAGAAACTTCTGTTCATGAGTGGTTTGGTGATTGGGAAGCTCAAGGAATTGATATGCAAACCATTACCAAACAAAAATATTATCACTACGATTTTGAAGTTTTGCGTTACTTTAATAAATATGGTGTAAGTCGTTTTTGGACAGAAGATATCTGGAAATTTGACTGGGAATCTTGCCGTCAATATGCTAAATCACAAAACATGAGTGATATTCCTGATTATCAAATTTCTAAACCATCTCTAGTAACTAGTACAACATTGGATATTTTGTCTCAATTATATAGTCATACTGCTGCTAATCTTAGAGCTTTTTTAAAATAAGACTCAATCCTGAATGGAGCTAAAAAGGTCGTCATAAATTCAAAAATAAGTCCTATGTCGCAAATATATCATGACCATAAATCAGACACACCTCTGGTAAGCGTAATCATTCCCACATATAATCGACCAGAGTATTTAAAGCAAGCGATCGCCTCTGCTGTCCAACAAACTTATCAAAATATTGAAATCATTGTTTCCGATAATTGTAGCCCGGAAAATCCCCAGGCGATCGCTGCATCTTTCCAAGACTCCCGAATCAAGTTTTGGCGACAACCAGAAAATATGGGAATGTTGCCTAATCAAATTCATGCCTTCAAAATGGCACGGGGTAAATACGTTGCTAGTCTCCACGATGATGATATGTGGCATGAGGATTTTTTAGCAAAGTTAATCCCACATCTGGAAGCAGACTCTAATTTAATTATAGCTTTTTGTGACCAATATATTATTGATGGTCAAGGCAATATTAATGATGAAAAAACAGCAGAAAATACCAAAGCTTACAAACGAGATCAATTAACACAAGGCATTTACGAAAATTTCATTAAAATTGGTTTAATTGACAAAAGCATCCCCACCGCCGCAGCTTGTGTAATTCGCAATCATGTGATTAATTGGGATAATATTCCCACACAAATAGGCGGAATGTGGGATTTATATTTAACTTATCTTTGTTGTATATCTGGTTTCGGTGCTTACTACTATCCCGAAAAGTTAACCCGCTATCGTGAACACGAGCAAACTGATACTAAAATGAGTGGCAGTAAGGATGCTCAAGCCAAAATCCGCAAAGCTGAAAGCGAAATATTCTGCTACCAAATTTTTCTCAAAGATATTCGTTTACAGGACTTTCATTCTCACTTTCAAAAACAGTATTTAGCAGCTCATACAACATTAGGAATCGGTCTGCTACGTAATCAACAAACAGTAGCAGCACGTCCTTATCTTTGGCAAGCGTTGATGCAACAAAAATTTAATCTCCGCACTTTAGTAGCATTAACTCTCAGTTTGATTCCCAGGACTTTAGCGAATCCATTGTTGGGAGTGAAATGAGTCATTAGTCATTGGTCATTAGTCATTGGTCATTGGTTATTAATTATTATCTTTACTCTTTTGATTTACCTGATGATTAAATCTTATGAAAATCTGTATTGTTACCCATAAACTGAAAAAAGGTGATGGTCAAGGACGAGTCAATTATGAAGTGGCTCAAGAAGCAATCCGTCGTGGTTATCACCTCACATTATTAGCTAGTGAAATTGCTCCTGAATTAGAGCAAAATAGTTTGGTCAATTGGATTAAAATTCCTGTTGACAACTATCCTACGGAATTTCTTCGTAACTTTATCTTTGCTGAAAAAAGTGCTAAATGGTTGCGAGAGAATCGCGGTGATTTTGATTTATTAAAAATTAATGGGGCAATTACAAATGTTGCAGCTGATGTGAATGCTGTGCATTTTGTCCATAGTTCGTGGTTGCGATCGCCTGTTCATGTTTCCCGCATCCGTCGAGACTTTTATGGTTTTTATCAGTGGTTGTACACGGCTTTAAATGCACGTTGGGAAAAACAAGCTTTTCAACAAGCAAAAGTTGTCGTGGCTGTATCGGAGAAAGTTGCTGAGGAATTAGTGAATATAGGCGTTCCCCGTTCCCGAATTCGGGTAATTGTCAACGGTGTGGATTTACAAGAATTTGCTCCTGGTGTGGCTAACCGCGAAAAATTGGGTTTACCAGAAAATGTTCCCTTGGCGTTGTTTGCTGGCGACATCCGCACACCCCGCAAGAACTTAGACACGGTATTACACGCCTTAGTTAAAGTTCCTGATTTACATCTGGCGGTGGTAGGGAAACCAGAGGGTAGCCCGTTCCCCCAACTAGCCGCTTCCTTGGGGTTGACAAACCGCGTCCATTTTCTCGGTTATCGCCGTGATGTCGCTGATATTATGCGGGCGGTAAATTTATTTGTCTTTCCTTCCCGATACGAGGCTTGTACCTTGGTATTGTTAGAAGCACTCTCATCAGGGCTACCCGTGATTACTGCCACTGCCACCGGGGGTGCAGAGTTAGTGACACCGGAATGTGGCATTGTTTTACCCGACTCAGATGATGCTGATGCTTTAGCCACAGCGTTGTTATCGTTAATTAGCGATCGCTTTCTCATGCAGCAAATGGGAAAAGCCGCCCGTACCTTAGCCGAACAGCATAGCTGGCAAACTATGGCACAAACCTATATGGATCTATTTGAGGAGTTAATTCCCCATGAGAAACACAGTTCTCATCCCGACTTATCGCCGTCCTCTCGATCTATCACGTTGCCTTTCGGCGCTACAAACGCAAACTAAACCAGTTGATCAAGTGATAGTGGTTGTTCGTGATACGGATACAGCAACCTGGAACTTTCTAGCAGAGTTCGCGCCGAACAACCTGCCATTACAAACAGTGACGGTGACACAACCGGGAGTAGTCGCAGCCCTCAACGCCGGTCTGGTAGCCGTCACAGGGGATATTGTCTCGATTACCGATGATGACGCAGCCCCTCACCCTGATTGGTTAGCCCGGATTAACGCACATTTTATAGATAGTCTAGTTGCTGGTGTGGGTGGTCGTGATTGGGTTCACCAAGGCAATAAAATACTTGATGAATCCCGTTTGGTAGTTGGTAAATTACAGTGGTTTGGGCGCGTAATTGGCAACCATCATTTAGGTGTAGGCGAAGCCCGTCAAGTCGATGTTCTCAAAGGTGTGAACATGAGTTTTCGCACTCAGGCGATCGCTGGCTTACGCTTCGATGAACGGATGCGTGGCACAGGGGCACAAGTACACTTTGAAATGGCATTCACTTTAGCTTTAAAACGAGCCGGTTGGCAGCTAATTTATGACCCCAAAATAGCAGTAGATCATTACCCAGCCCAACGTTTCGATGAAGACCAGCGCCACAACTTTAATCAAATTGCCTTAACAAATTTAGTTCATAACGAAACTCTAATTTTATTAGAACATCTGCCAACAATCCGGCGGATGATATTTGGCTTTTGGGCAATCTTTATCGGTACAAGAGATTGTTTCGGCTTGATCCAATGGCTAAGATTCCTCCCCAGCCAAGGTCAACTAGCAACACGCAAATTGTTAGCTTCCTTACAAGGTCGTTGGCAAGGATATAAACAATTCAAAATTCAAGAGCAATTGGGAAATTTTGAATATCCTAACAATGATGCGACAACCTAATAGACATCTGGTAAAAATTAATTCTGTGTTCCTCGAAATCCTTGTACAGACGTTGCAGTGCAACGTCTCTACATTCATTTTCACAGATGTTTAATTAAACTTCCTTAATTACGAATTACGAATTATTATGTTTTCTCATCCAATACTTTTTAATACCATTTTAAAAGAAAACTTTTCGCCAAAAGAGCGATCGCTCCAAAGTTGGATTGTCATTCTCAGCTTTATCTTCCTCACCGTAGCCTGCTATTTTATCGGTGCTGCTAGTCTTCTCCGACTAATTTATCCATCTGCCGCTTTAATAGTCGCTATCTTTTTATACTTCCGTCATCCTATTCTGTATATCGGCTTTAACTGGTGGATTTGGTTTATATCAGCCTTTGTAACTCGCTTAGTTGATTATCGTGTCGGTTGGGACCCCACTCGACAGATGCTAATCGCACCTTATTTAGTATCTTTTGTCAGTATTATTACTTTTATTAAATACTTCCCTAGTGCAGCTCGTCAGGGCGGTTTATCTTTTATTTTGCCAGCAATAGGTGTGTTCTATGCCTTCCTGGTAGGGCTAATTTACAACACACCTGTTCCTGTCGCACGGGGTTTATTAGATTGGGTAAGTCCGATTATTTTTGCTTTTCACTTATTTATTAATTGGCGAGATTACCCCAGCTATCGCCAGAATATACAGCGTGTATTTTTCTGGTGTGTCTTACTCACAGGTGCTTATGGTGTCTATCAATTTGTCGTAGCGCCAGAATGGGATCGTTATTGGCTAACTGAATCAGGTTTATTCACTAGTTCTGGTAGTCCTGAACCATTTGGCATGAGAGTTTGGAGTACCATGCACTCCGTCGGCCCCTATGCAACGGTGTTGCAAGCGGGTTTGTTATTAATGTTCACCAAGAGCCAAGGATTTTTAACTTTCCCTGCTTCAGCTGTTGGTTATTTATCATTCCTACTTACCCAAGCCCGGAGTAATTGGGGAGGCTGGTTAATGGGGATTGTAATGATTTTCTTTTCTGTGAAAACAAAGATCCAAATGCGCTTAATTGCTATTATTTTAATGATAGCAATATGTGTCGTTCCTTTAACAACTATCGAACCAATTTCTGGGATTGTGGCAGAAAGGATGGAAAGTTTTACCAATCTGCAAGAAGACACTAGTTTTCGAGATAGATCAGGTAATTATGACAGAAATTTAGGTTTAGCTCTCACCAATGTTTTAGGTAACGGCTTGGGCAATATCTGGAAAGTCGATGAAAAAACTGGAAAAATCGAAGTATTTGTAGTTGATAGTGGCATTTTAGATATGTTTTTCACCTTGGGTTGGCTTGGTGCTATCCCATATTTAGGCGGATTACTGTTATTAATTTACAGTGTTTGTAGTTATACAGAAGCCCGTTTTGATAGTTTTGTTAGTGCTGCTCGTGCTATTGGTTTAAGTGCTTGCGCTCAGTTAATTATTAGTAGTGGAATGCTGAGTGTCATGGGTATGATTCTCTGGGGATTTTTAGCAATGGCAATGGCAGCACATAAATACTACAAGCAGCAAGGCATGAGTTAATGGTAATTGGTGGTAGTGCGATCGCCTGCACTTGTAGTATAATTTGATATTCGCATGAATGTAATGCGGTGTGTTACGCTTTGTTTATGGAAACATTAGATTATCGAGAATTAGTAAAAAGCATTATCTATAAATATGTTCATGAGCAACCCCAGTCAGATTTAGAAAATACTGAGATTGTTTTTGATACAGAACGCCATCACTATTTATTATTATATGCAGGATGGCATGATGAAGAAAGAGTGTATGGATGTCCAATTCATATTAGTATTAAGGATGGTAAAATCTGGATTCAGCGAGATTTTACAGAAGAAGGAATAGCTAATCAGTTAGTAGAGTTAGGTGTACCAAAAACAGATATTGTTTTGGGTTTTAGATCACCTTATGTTCGACAGTTTACTGATTTTGCATCTGTTTAAGTTTTCCCTTGGGTATAATACCTATTTAAAAAAAATAGGACAAACGATTTGTAGAGAAGCGATTCATCGCATCTTAATCAAGAGATATGTTGCTGAATAAATTCAGAAAAATAAAATCCCCGTCTTCCAAGAAGTCAGGGATATATTTTAATGACACAAAATCTACAATAAGTAGGCATAAAAAGCCTTCATAACTATTATTGGAGCTTAAATCCTTGTGGGCTAATTGCACCTTCTAAATCTGCACCTTGTAAGTTTGCACCTAATATATTTGCACCTGTGAGATTTGCTTTTTCTAAATCAGCATCAAAGAGATTTGCACCTGATAGATTTGCACCTGTAATGTTAGCTTTACCTAAATCTGCACCTTGTAAGTTTGCGCCTTGCAGATTAGTTCCTTGTAAGTTTGCTCTCTCTAAATCAACTTTTTGTAAGTTTGCATTCTCTAGGTTAGCAGCAGCCAGATTGATATCTTTGAGAGTTGCACCCATTAAATTACATCCTACACATTCATTAGTTGCTAATAAATGTCTTACGTTCTCTGCTACGGATATGACTGGTGCAGGTGCGGGTAGTGTGGTGACAGGTGTAGTTGTAACTTGAGTTGGTACAGGTTCTGTTGTGACTTCTGTAGTTACGGATGGTGTCTCTATTTGAGCGCTAGCACTTGGTTGATCAACTAGAGAAAACACCGCTACAAGTACTACAAATACTGTAGTTAAAAGCCAGTTAGTTAATGTTTTTGCAATTGATTTATTCATGGTGATTTAACGGATTTACTGCTGAGAATCGTGACTAAATTGTTCGATGGCTTTACTTTAAAGCAAGTCCATTGATAAAAGCAATTCAAATTTTTATTGAAATTGATAAATTCAATTTATGGAAAAATATAAATTAACAAAATATAAAGCAATACGGTGCAGTTAAGGCTAAAAACTCAAACTAGCGTAGATTGGGCATAGCGGTAGCGTCACCCAACACCAAGATATACATGGGATTGTAAACTGAGTAGGCGATCGCTTCTTTGGGTAGTGCTTGAGAGGGTGTTGGAACAGTTTCAGTAGGTATAAAAATGTCATTCTGACTGTAGCGGAGCGTCAGGAAGAATCTAGGTTTTGTGGTACATACCGAGATGTTTCATTCCGCTACGCTGCATTCAACATGACAAAGAAACAGACTTTTCAAACGTCCTCTGAGAGTGCGTTAGCGTTCGCGCAGCGTTCCGTTGGCGCAGCCTCTCGTAGAGAAGGAAAGCTGTCCGCAGGAATCGCGTTTATGACAGCGTATATGCTACCATTATCAAATGACGATAAAAATTGTAGTCGATACCAGCGTTTTTATTAGCGCTCTTATCGGCTCGAAGGGACCTAGTAGGGAACTAATTCGACGCTGTTTAAAGAGCGAATATCAGCCTTTGATGGGAAACGCATTATTTTCTGAATATGAATCAGTCATGCAGCGATCAGAAATTATTGCCAAATGTCCTTTAACTTCCACAGAAATTTCTGGTTTGCTTGCTTCATTTATGAGCGTTAGTCAATGGATTTATATTTACTACCTATGGCGACCTAATTTGAAAGATGAAGCTGACAATCACTTAATTGAATTAGCTATTGCTGGTAATGCTCAAATTATTGCCACTAATAACATCAAAGATTTCCAAAATGCGGAATTGCTGTTTCCGAATTTATCAATCTTAAAACCTGAACAAATTATTAGGAGTTAATTAAATGGGTACTTTAACTATTCGTTTACCAGACGACAAGCATACTAGATTAAAAGAACTTGCTCAAACTAGAGGCATCAGTGTTAATAAACTAATTGAAGAACTGTCTACCATCGCTTTAGCGGAATTTGATGCCAACACCAGATTTAAAGCAATGGCTGCTACAGGAAACCCAGAAGAAGGTTTAAGAATATTGGCTAAACTTGACGATTTGACAGAATAAGAATTGGAGAGTTTGTAGCATTAATTACCACAATGAGTTGTATAACTGAAGTTATGTATTTTTAAAGTTGATTACGGGCTTTTAACTGTAAATAACGTTCTACTAATTGATCTGTAATTTGATTAGCTGGTGCATCGAGTACCAAGACACCTTTTTGTTTTAATTGAGCGAAAGCCACTTGCCTTTGAGCTAGTAAATCTAAAGCAACTGCACGGCGATAAGTTTGAGTTATGTCTGGACTAAAAGTGTGTGCTAATTGGTCTACTTGGGGATCTCTTAAGGTGACACAAAACGGGAGATAGCGGGGTGCTAATCTGGTGAGTGCGGCGAGGAGTTCAGTAGAAGCGGTGACATCAACTAAGTCGGTAATGACAACCACCAGCGCCCGACGAGTTTGCTGTTGAACGACATTTGTGACTGCACCTAAATAATCAGATTCTAGTAATACTGGTTGAATGGGAGTCAAACGATCTATGAGTTGACTTAAATGATGTTGTCCTCGTTCTGGTGGTATCCATGTCTGCATTAACCGATCAAATACACCGACCCCCACGCGATCGCCTCGATGCAATCCGGCCAATGCTAATGATAAAGTAGCATTTAAACCCCAATCAAATCTCTGCAAACCTTTGACTTTGGCAGTCATTAAGCGACCACGATCTAATAAAATAATTAGAGTTTGTTCTTGTTCTGGTTCCAATACCCTGACTAAAGGTATCCCCACCCGCCGCGCCGTCGCTTTCCAATCAATCAGCCGTAAATCATCACCAGTGCGATAGTTTCGCAGTTCGGCAAACTCTGTACCAATCCCCAATTGTCGTGATTGTCGCATAGAACCCGATGATTGTAGTGTCAACCGAATCGAGAGCGATCGCAACCCCAATAAATCAGGATAAACTTTCACTTGTACACTTTGAGGTATCTGCCAATCACTCCAAGCTAAACCCCAACGCCCTAACTGTCTTACCTGGATATTCCCCCAAGCAAATTCCCCTCGCTGTGTTGGCTGGACGCTATAAGTTAATTCTTGTGTAGTATTTGCCGCAATCGTAGCATTAAGTGCAGTTACAGACACACCAAACCCGACTGGGTAATCATCACGAATTTGGATCACAGCATTCGTCTTCTCAGATGTGACATTCAACACCACCGGATTATCCCGCCCAATCGATAATCGTGAAGGTAATTGACGACTAACTTGCACCCGTAAAGTACGAACTCGCCAACCATCAACCACCATCAATCCCAAGACGGCGATATCAAATAATAGAGTGATAGCAATACTAAAAGTAACACCAATGAGCAATGAGAGGATGGGAGCGATCGCCAATCCCAAAAGTAACAATAAATAGACCTTTTTCGCAGGAACCATAAAGGGAAAGGGGGATGGGGGGACAAGGAGATGGGGGGAGTATTGAAATAACTACTATTGACCAATGACTATTGACCAATGACTATTGACTATTGACTATTGACTATTGACTATTGACCAATAACTACCTTGGTACAGGAACCTGATTCATCACCGATGCAATCACCGCATCCATTTGCAAACCATCTAACATCGCTTCTGGTTTGAGAATTAAGCGATGACGTAACAAAGGTGATGCGACAGCTTTGACATCATCAGGAGTGACAAAATCTCGTCCTGTTAACCACGCTGCTGCTTGAGATGTCTGCAACCAAGCACCCGCCGACCGTGGCGACGCACCCAAAGCCAAATCAGGATACTGACGTGATGTTCTCACCAGTGCTAGTAAATAATCAATGATTGCTTCAGAAACCTTGACTGATTTGACTGCTTGCCGTGCTTGTAAAATATCAGCTACCGTTGCTATTGGTTGCAGACGACTAATGTCCAAACGTCTAGCCGCAAAACCCGCCTGACGATTGAGTAACATCTGCTTTTCCGCAGCTTGATCGGGATAATCTACTACCAGTTTGAATAAAAACCGATCTAACTGAGCTTCTGGTAAAGGATAAGTCCCCTCAAATTCTAGTGGGTTTTGCGTGGCAATCACCCAAAATAAATCTGGTAAAGGTAAACTTTCCCCATCCAGCGTTACCTGCATCTCTTCCATTGCTTCTAGCAACGCTGCTTGCGTCTTTGGTGGAGTGCGGTTAATTTCGTCTGCGAGTAACACTTCAGTAAAGACAGGGCCTTTTTTCAGCGTGAAACTGCGACTATTTAAATCAAAAATATTTGTTCCTGTAATATCCGAGGGTAAAACATCTGGTGTCAGTTGCACTCGACTAAAATCTGCTTGAATCAACTGTGCTAAGACTTTTACCAGCAGCGTCTTACCAGTTCCCGGTACTCCTTCCAAAATTATATGTCCGCCTGCCAGTAAGGCGACCAATAACTGTTGTATGAGTTGGGATTGTCCGACGATAATTTGGTTTAGCTTTTCCCCAAGATGAATGAGGACTGGATAGGTTTCACTCATAATTTTTATCTATAAATAATTCCCACAAATCACAAACAGACATAGCAAATTTTAATTATGGCTTTTGTGAGTTCAGTGTCTAGTGTACCTTTGCATAACTTATGACAAATTGATCTGTACTGTGAGTAGAAGTGAGAAATCTGAGTAATGACAACTGACAACAAATCAGATTTTCTATGACTGTAGCGCTCATTACCCCATTGACTTTTGGCATTTTGGTAATATCGACTGATGAATGGTATCACCTTCTCAAAAAGAAGTACTTGTTGACAATCTGTCCACTCTCTACTCCCTACTCCCCATCTTCATCCGGCATTTTTGGATTGACAGAGTACTAAAGACTTGTATTTGTATCCGTATTTTCGTTAAGCTGGCAACCAAAGATGCAAAATAATGTCTGAATTGCTTATAAGCGTATTTTGACGATGTAGTCAAGAGTCAAGGGTTAAAATCAATAGTCAATAACTGGCGATAATTAACTTCCCATTATGGCTTGACCTGTTTTCGACCTCGTACCCACTTCCATAAGATAAAAATGGCGAACAACGAAGAATCACGCGGTTTAAAGTCTCTATTTGATTGGTTTGCAAATCGGCGTAAAGCGGGAGTCTCCAATCCTGAACGCCAAGAACGGGAAATTGCTGATGGATTATGGCACAAATGTCCTAAGTGTGGTGTATTGACCTATACAAAAGACCTAACAGCTAATCAAATGGTATGTGTTGAGTGTGGACATCATAATCGAGTAGATACTGATGAGCGCATCCGTCAATTGATAGATCAAAACACCTGGAAAGCCTTAGATGAGAATTTGCGCCCCACAGATCCGTTGCAATTTCGCGATCGCAAACCATATAGCGATCGCTTGCGGGAAATGGAAAGTAAACTAGGCTTGTTAGATGCAGTAAAAACAGGTTTGGGGCAAATCAACGGCTTACCTATTGCCCTGGGTGTGATGGATTTCCGCTTCATGGGCGGTAGTATGGGTTCAGTCGTGGGCGAAAAACTCACCCGCTTAATTGAACAAGCAACCCAGCGACGTTACCCAGTCGTCATTGTCTGCACCTCTGGAGGCGCGAGAATGCAAGAAGGGATGCTTTCCCTGATGCAAATGGCCAAAATCTCTGCGGCTTTAGAACGTCACCGCGATGCCAGATTACTTTACATTCCTATCTTGGCTAATCCCACCACAGGCGGTGTAACGGCAAGTTTCGCTATGTTAGGTGATATCATTTTGGCAGAGCCAAAAGCAACTATTGGTTTTGCTGGTCGGCGAGTGATTGAGCAAACCCTCAGAGAAAAACTACCAGACGATTTTCAAACAGCTGAAGACTTACTTAAGCACGGCTTTGTCGATGACATCGTACCCCGCACCCAATTAAAGAATACTCTATCCCAACTCATTGCCCTCCATCAGCCAGTCCCTACCACCCCCCCTATGGTGCTGTGGGAGACGATGAGTCTTAGTTCCACAGCTGTTGAGTAGTAAGTGGGGATGGGGAGATGGGGAGATGGGGAGATGGGGGGAAAGAATAATAAAGAATTTTCTCCTTGTCCCCGTGTCCCCTTCCCATACCTTACTTCCCCGGTTCTTGGACAAACACCAAGGGAATCAGGGCTAACAGGCGTAAAATGCTAGAGAGAATGAATAATCCTAGCAAACTGCCATCTTCAGAGAATTGGGCAATAATACTGGCGATGGTTGTGCCTAAAGCACCACTGAAACCGGCGACAGCAGAGGCGATCGCAAAATAGATTGACTGGTTTTTTATTGGGGCAATGCCTATCTGTATATTGTTATTACATAAATCAATAGCTGCCCAAGTACCACCAGTTAAGATATGTAATAATGGCAACCATAACCAAATATCTAACTGATTGACACCAATCCCTAACCACAGCAATGGTGTCGCAGCTACCAACATTCCGATAGCGATGAGAATAAATCGATTACCAATCTTATCTGCTAACTTGCCCCACACAATCAGCATCAGTAAATTTGCACCCGCTTGGAAACTACCATAAAGCGTCACCCAACTGACATCTAGATTGAGCGTATCTAGCATATATAAGTTAAAAAAAGGTGCGCTAATGTTTACAGCCAGTGTCCACACAGCCAAATATGCTAAAAATATCAAAAAGTTAGCATTTTTCCAAATACTGCTAACAGAATTATCTGGCACAGGTATAGCTGCAATTTTCGCTTCGGTTTCTGCTGTTGGCAAATTTTGGACGACAGCATTTTGCAATTGTGGGTTAACATCTATTTTGAAATACTGACATCCTAAACTCAAAATTCCCGAAAAAATACTAATTAAAAGTACTACACCGTAACCTTGGATAGTCCCACCATACCATTGAGAAACAAGTAACCCTGCCAAAGGTACACAAATTAAATTAGTGAGACTAGCTGCACTATTGCGTAACCCAAAATACCTACCTCGTAAGCGTCGGGGAACAATCATTGCTAGCCAGCTTAACCAAGATGCACTTCCCATTCCTCCTAACAAATGGGTGAATAAAATAATCAATAATGTCAATATTTCTAACTGTTGGGAATTCACTTTTCCCCAGTTAAATAAAATAATAGCGATGAATAAAATTAACCACAATAGCCGAGCAATCCCAAAAGTAGATAAGGAATAGTGATAACGGCTAGTGGTACGCTCAGATAAGTAAGCTCCCAAAGGCTGAATCAGATTTACCAGCATGGGGATAGAAGACAGCATCCCAAACAATATGGGGCTAGCATCTAACTCCACCAGGAAATTACTGAGTAAAATCCCACTAGTCCCCAGAGAGAAAACTGCTGCTAACACAGCATCTACAGTTGAGGCCCTCAAACTAGTACGAATCACATCCTTGGGAATGCGGATACTAGATTTAGTCGTGGGTATAAGTGTTGTTTGTGGCTGAGTAACTTGGATAACTTCTGAAGTCAGGGGAGTCGTAGTTTCAATGGGAACAAAATCCATAATTTATTGAAGTGCATCGCTTGTAGTCAGAACTTGAGTCCTGAGTTGCTACAAATCACTGCAACTAACAGCAACCAAATCGTATTTTTACTTACTCAATAGTGTTCTAGCATTACCCTAAAGAAATAATCCCAGTAGTTAATTTTGAATTATTGACGTTGCCAATCTTGAATATTCCAAGTATCTGTATCCCAGGGAGTTGAATTTACACCAATCAACCTATTACTAATCCCATTCACATCAGCACGAGCAACTAGAGGAATAATAGCTACATCTTTAAATAATAAATCATTCATCTGGATAAATAGCTGCCGACGTTTTTCTGGATTTAATTCTGTATTGGACTGTTGCCAGAGTTTATCATATTCAGGATTGCAATACCGGGAATAATTAGAT
This sequence comes from Nostoc sp. TCL26-01, assembly GCF_013393945.1. Classification (NCBI taxonomy): domain Bacteria; kingdom Bacillati; phylum Cyanobacteriota; class Cyanophyceae; order Nostocales; family Nostocaceae; genus Nostoc; species Nostoc sp. TCL26-01. The sequence continues at coordinate 2,667,894 of NZ_CP040297.1, read as the reverse complement.
TTTGACCAGTTATTTTTTTTCTGGGCAATCTCACCACAGGTGAACCCTTTGAGATAAGCACCGGGGTCTGGGTGAAAGCTGCCTGTACTAAACATTTCTAAATCAGCTTGAAAGCGGCTAATGGTATCAGGGTTAGCGGGATCACCAGAGAAGAAAATACTCCCATCAATGCTTTTCAGTTCTACTCCCACACCAATAGATGTTAGTCCTTGCTTAATAATTTCCTGAGTTTTTTGTCGTACTGGGTTGACAGAAGTCTGTAAGATAACATTCATTTCCACCCCATTTTTATCCCGGATACTGTTACCATTAGTATCTCTCCATCCGGCTTGCTCTAATAAATCGGTAGCTTTTTTGAGGTTAAATTCGTATTTAGTGTTGGGTGAATTATAGATATCTGGTGCTACCAAGATATTGGCAACAGGACGACCAGTAGAGCCATATAACTGTTGATTAATTGTATCTCTGTCGATGGCATAGTTAAAAGCCTGACGTACTGACAAATCTTGAAAAAAAGGATGGGGAAACTCAATACTAGAGCGCTCACCTTCTTTTGTTTGTTTGTTAGGATCAGTATGATTAATATCAATCCTTTCCACAAAAGAACCAAAACTAATATCTAATTTACCTTTACCTGCCCCTTCCAATTGTTTAAGAATTGGCGCTTCTACTTGCAGGTTCCAAGCAAAATCTACATCTCCAGTTTGCAGCACAGCCCTGGCGGCTGATGTAGCATCGCCACCACCTTTAAGTTCTATGCGCTTAAAGAATGGTTTATTGGGTTCGCGGAACAAAGGATTAGCTGCATAAATGACAGTATCCCCAGGTTTAAATTCTACTACTTGATAAGCACCCGTACCCACAGGGACAAGATTCCCTGGAGCCTCCCTAGCGTTGCTACCGTTATATTTCTCAAAGATATGACGCGGTAAAATTGCCCCATTTAAACCGACGAAAGGTAGTGACCAAGCCGGGTTAGGATTTAAGAAATTAATCTTAACAGTATAGTCATCGATCGCTTCCACATTTTTGATAGATTGATAATTAGCCAATGTGGTAGCACCGACACGAGAATTGGCGACAAATTGATAAGTAAATACTACATCTTTAGCGGTGAAAGGCTGACCATCAGACCATTTCACCCCTGGCTTGAGTTTCCAAGTAACTGATTTACCATCTTTGGCTATACCACCATTTGCTTGAGTCGGGATTTCTGCGGCCAGAATCAGGATGAATTTACCGTCTTTGTCATAGCTGGCTAGGGGTTCGTAAACGATGCGACTAGCTTCAAAGTCTTTGTTTCCTCTCGCTAGATGAGGATTTAGAATGGTGGGTGCTTGCCAATACAGCAGTCGCAAAGTCTCTGTTGCACCTGCTGGTGTAGAAGTGGTGGGTGATTCGGTTTTAGGAGCAGTACAAGCGGATAGTAACAGGATATTCAGCAACGACCAAGCTAAAATTTGACCTTGACAAAATTTATGACAAATGATCATATGATGTTTTTTCTAAAATTATTGCTGATTGAGATAGGTATTAAATAATACTGCTACTTTTGCAAGCAGTGATTAATTATTACAGTAAATTAGTCTACTTCATTAGATACATTTAGCCAATTTGGCAACTTATGCTGCAATCACTTTGTTATATTTCCACAATTACCAAGATGTTTTTCATAGTTAGCCTGGGGCGGGTGGAAACCTGCCTTTTTTATGGTCGAGATTTTGGCATTTTGGCAGATGATGCCAAATTGTGTGTGATAAGTTTGAAGCGATCGCCAAGAATGCTCTAGGTGAAACACTCAGTACAGTGTAAATTACTGTGATTTTTGTTAACATCATCTATGTTCTTGGCAAAAAATTAAATTTTATTATTTCTATTTTCCAGAGTCCAAGGTGTGTTACCACTTTCAAGCTATATTAACAACGGGTTCAAACCCGTTTTTTTTTACTCATAACCTACATTTCATGAGCAAGAAACTGAGAAACCATGACGAGATTGTGTTTGAGCAGATGCTGAACCCGGAAATGGCAAAGGCTTACCTGGACGTTGCCCTTGAAGAGTACGAACAGGATGGGGATCTGGCGTTTTTTCTGGAAGCGCTGCGGAACGTGGTGGAAGCACGGGAAGGGATGACGCACCTTGCAGAAAAAACGGGTTTGAACCGCCAGAATCTTTACCGCGTCTTGTCGCCAGAAGGCAACCCAGAACTACGAACCATCAGCTTGATTCTGCATCATCTCGGCTATCGCCTGAGTGTACAACCAATTCACAGCTGAAAATTCAAAACGGCTAAGAGAGTTGTCGTCAATACTACACTGATGACTGGAAACAAATTATTTGATTAAATCAAGATAAATTTAGAGATATAGGACGTACTCACCCAACCAATAAACACTTGTGAGGGTGATCAATAATCAATAGTCAATTGTCAAAATCTAGTTTGAATTACATCTGCCGAATATAGATTTAAGGATCAAAGCAGATTAATACATATTAGTTAGAAAGAAAAGATAAGAATTACAAAAAAATAGATATAGACCTTTTCTGATGTAATTTTTCATACCGAAAACCAGAAATATGCGCTTTTTTTGGGTTTGGATACATCCTATAGGAAGATGCGATCGCCTAAACATAACAGGTAGATTATTGCGGGATGTTGTTATGCACTGGATTTATAAAAAGGTTTGGTGGTGAGCCAAACCTTTTTTCTTTAGTATCTTTGAGCTTTTGCGGAATTTGCCAACATTGCCCGCGCTAATTTCCCCTCAAAGAGTCCAGAGGCCAGACTTTTGAGTTTTGAGAATCGGTCAATTCAACTGAAACTGCAATGTTCTAGTTGTCACATTACCAGCCAGATCGGTAGCAGTCAGAGTCAGAAAATAAGTATCATTCGCTAACCCTGATAAATTCAGTTCTTGATTGAATTCGCCAGCTTGATTAACACTCACAGGTATTTGATTACCTCCACCCACTTGATAAGTGAAACTCGCAATACCTAAGCCAGTATCTTGGAGTGTTCCTTGTAATCTAGCTCCACGCTGTAACTGAGAATCGTCAACAGGACTAGTAACGTTCAGTACAGGTAAACTAGTATCAACTTGCCATGTAAATGTAGATGGCAAACTGACATTGCCCGCAGCATCAGTAGCTTTGACTGTCACTTGTTGCACGCCATCAGTGAGAGTGGTTGTTTTTATCTGCCAAGTTCCTTGAGAGGGTATTTGTCCCAGAATGCCATTTTGATTAGAGACTTCAATCAAAGTGGTGACTTCTGCTTCTCCCTTCACAAACGGGGTATTGACATTGAGTTTATCTACACCAAGATTTGTGGGAGCCGAGGGTGCTTGAGTATCGAGGGTAAAGTTAACAGCAACGTTGGCAACTTCTTGCCAAACATTTACTGCTTTGATTTGTAAGGTGTAGCTACCATCGTGCAAATCTTCGCCATTAATCTGAGCTAATGCCTGACGATTTAGGACAAAACTGCCATCGGGTTTGAGCTGAGACAAGATATCCACAAAATTATTGTTGGCTAACAGACTAGCTTGCAGTTGGACAATTGGTGTTAAAGATGAGAGCCTACCAGTCACTCCCACATCAGTAGTGATGCCATCCTGTTGACTGATACCTGTGTCATTAACTAAAGCTGCTTGCAATTGAGGAACGGCACTACCAAATACACCAGTATTTTGAGCATAGGTTGATAATTGCTGACCCAAGGTTGTAGTTTGCCAATTTTTGCCTGGGGCAATTAAGCTAGACAGAGCCACTCCTTTAACGGCAGCACCTTGAATTTGGAAAATAAAGTCGTTGTAATCTCTGTCAGAGGAACCATCTAAGCGGGCATCTTCAAAGCCGAAGACACCACCATTGAAGTTACCTGAATCTAGCTGCCCCATTTGAGTTAAACCGTTGGGGTTAGCGGCCGAGATCGAGAATAAAGGACGCTTATCGCCAGTAATTGCGGGATTATTGAACACTTCTTGCACTCTGCCGTTAGGAATAAAGATTAAGGCAAATCTTGCTCCTGGCTTGAGTGAAACTGTTTTCGGCCCTGCATAAGTACCATCATTTCTGTCAACTTCTCCTAGTTGACCAGAGAATTTTGCTCCTTGAGTGGCATCAGAGATGACAACATAGCCTAATTGTGAGGCAGTTAAGGCTCGACGGGCAGCTTCTTTAATAAAGTTCGTGGAACCAACAACTAAGGTTTCCATGCCTTCTAGGCTGAAAATAGCCAGTTCGCCTTTATTACCGCCACCGTCAGCTAAAAAGTCTACAGTTACTTGCCCAGAGGAATTCACAATAAAGGTTCCGGCTGGTGAGGAATTGACGGTAACTGGTGGTGCGGGAGGAGTGACAACAGGCGGCTGATTGGCGGAGTTAACTGTGACAGTTAAAGTATCACTAGCTACACCACCATCATCGTCAGTAATTGTCAGGGTGACGGTGTAAGTGCCACTTTGAGTATAGGTGTAGATGGGTTTGAGAGTGCCGATCGCCTTCACACCGTTGCCAAAATCCCAAGCAATAGTTTGCGTGTCTAAAGTGCCAACATCGCTAAAGCTGCCAGCAAAGGTGAGAATGTCGCCTTCTTTGATAGTGCGATTAATGCCAGCATCTACTGTCGGGGCAACGTTGTTGACTGTGATGGTTGTGCTGTTAATCCCCTTACCACCATCGTTATCAGTGACTGTTGCTGTAATGGTGTATTTATCTGGACTTGTACCAGCAACATCATCTAAATATTGATGGGTGGCTGTAAATGTGCCTGTGGAGAGATTGACTGTAGCATTACTGGTACTACCATCGCCCCAATTGATCGTTGCGGTTTGGGTATCTCGTGAACCAACATCAGTAAATGTGCCGTTCAGGGTGACTGAGCCATTTTCATTAATCACTGGCGCGCTGAGATTCAGGCTGGTGATGAGGGGGGCAACATTATTGACTTGCACAGATGTGGTAGCGATCGCACTCACGCCGCCATCTTTGTCGGTGGCTGTGGCTGTAATGGCGTATTTGCCTGTGGGCAGGTTGTCCAGATAGGTATGAGTTGCGGTGAAGGTGTGGGTAGTGGAGTTGACACTGATATTAGTAGTTGTACTGCCATCTCCCCAAGCGATCGCCACTGTATGAGTATCGAAAATACCTGGGTCAGAAATGATGCCAACTACGGTGGCTAGACTATTTTCATCGATATTGGCACTGGTTAATCCTAAGCCTGTAATTGTTGGTGCGGCGTTAGTGACGGTGACGGAGACATTGCCAGAACTGCTACCGCCGTCTTTGTCGGTGATGGCTGCACTGATGGTGTAATTGCCAGTTGAAGGATTATCGAGATATTGGTGTGCCAGGTCGAAGTTAGTAGTACCTGCGGCAAAATTAAAGGATTCAGCCGTCGAACCATCACCCCAATTGACTAATAAACTAAAGCTATCTGCTGTACCAGGGTCGATGATGTTGCCAGTGAAGCGAGTGATACTGCCTTCACTAACTGTTGTCGTCGCCAAGGATTGTATGGTGGGTGCGACGTTGCTGACTGTGACCGTCTTCGTGGTGCTATAAGTGCCATTATTATCGATCGCTTTAATCGATATCACCTTGTTGCCGTTGTCGCTAAAGCCATGAGTCAGGCTTTGGGTAGCACCGTTAAAGGTTTCGATTGTGCCATCGTTCCAGTCAACCTGCCATTGGGATACAGTGTCGTTGCCGGGGTCAGTCGCACTCAAATTCAGGGTATAGTTAGCACCTTCAACTGCCGTATTATTACCAGTGACAATTAAGGTGGGTGCAACTTCATTGACGGTGATGTCGGTGAATAATTCACTAGTGCCACCATCCTTATCTTTAATCACAGCCCGCACTCTTCTAATACCACTGTCTTTTAAGAACCCTGTGGGAACTGATACGGAGGATTGAGTGCTATCAGTGGTTTCAAATGTGCCATCGTTATTAAAGTCATAGCTGTATGTGAATCCTGCTGTTGTATCAGCCAAGGATGGATCTAGCTGGTTGCTAAAGGAGACGGTAGCATTACCACCTTCATTGACAGCACCACTGTTAGTGAATGTTGCTGTCGGGGCAGTGTTACCGACAATTAGAGTCACTGGGTTAGATATCACCTGGGTTGAACCGTAGGCAACGCGGACACGGACGTTATTGAAAGTACCGTTATCTCTAATCAGGTTGGTGGGGAGATTTTGGAGAGTTGCCCAAGTGACAATCGGTGCTTTACCAACTGCATCACCATAGACACCATCACCGTTGATATCCCACTGATAATCTGTGGGATTGCCATCAGCCGTGGCATTTAGTTGTAGGGATGCGCCTTCGTTGATGCGATAGGTTGTACCGGCACTGATTTGAGTGGCTGTAATTGATACAGCTATGGTTTTAGTGGTGGTTGAGGCTACATTGGGTGTAGAGTCGTTATCGACGGCAGCCACAGTGATTTGGGGATTACCGGGGGTGGTGAAGATATGAGTTGCCGAAGTTACACCACTACCATATTTTTCTACTGGTGTGCCATCGCCCCAGTTAATTTGCCATTCTAAAATGCGATCGCTCGCTGCTGGATCACTTCCACTGAAGCTCAGGGTGTATGGTGCGCCTACATTGACGCTGTTGTTGCCTGTCAGGGTGAGCGTCGGGTTAGTGTTGGCAATAATTAATGTGGTGGACGCTGTGCTAAATCCGTTGGTGTTGCTGGCTTGGACGGCAATTCTATATGTGCCATTGTTATTGAGGTTGAAATCTTGCAATTGACTCCAACTCAGGTTCACCGTACTGCCTGTGACATCACCAAATCGTCCGTCTCCATCAATATCCCACAGGATATTTTGTTGAGCGATCGCCCCGCCCAAAGGATTAATCACATTCGCCGTCAAGGTGGCTGATTGTCCCTCATTAATTTGATAAGGCGTACCCGTAAAGGTAATCACTGGCGGAGCGATAATTACAGTATTTTCGATGGTGTCGTATGTGACTGTGCCTCTACCAATCACGTTAATTGTGCTGGCACTGCCTTGCGTAAAGAGACGATTTTGTGGGTCAAAGACTAGAGTATCTCCAGGATTGGTGGTGGGATTGTTGCCCCGGACAATTGTGGTTGCGGAAGTCGGCAGGTTGCCACCAGCAACTCTGATGGTATCTGCGCCTTCACCACCTAAGACTTCGATTCTACTATTCTCTCCTGTTTGTTCGATGGCGATCGCATCATTGTTGGCATCACCATTCACTGTGATATTAGTGCCGGCTCTTGTAGAACGCAATAAGGCTTGGTCATCTCCAGTACCAAGGTTGACTACAGTCGTAGTACTTGCGTCATCTAATACCACAGTGTCGTTACCGCCATTGGTATTAATCGTGGTGGTGGCGACTGGGGAAGTAGGCGCATTTTGCAGCTTGATTGTATCGTCACCGCTAGCAGTAGTCACACTCAAGGCTTCAATACCGTTAAATGTCGAGATCAGGTTGCTGGGTGCAGGTAAAGTGGTGTTGTTATCAAACGCGACTACACCGCCACTGAATCCAGTTTGTCCCAGGCTGCTGGCGTAGGTTTTATTGTTGAGGGTAAAGATACTGCTGGGAGCTTTTAAGCCTGTCGTACCGCCAATATTGTTACGCAGGACTTGGACAAATTGCAGTTTGCCTGTGGTGGCGTTGCGAAGGAAGACAGATATGGCATCACTGGTAGCAGCAGTTGCTAAAACATACTTGCCATCACTGGTAATAGTGACATCATTTGCACCCACTAGCCCTCTGACCCCAGCGACACCGTTTTCTTGTTTTTCCACAAAAGTCAGTTGGTTGGTCACCAAATCTCGTTTAAATACCGCCAGGCTATTGCCATCTTGACCTGTGACGTAGACAAATGTGTTGTCAGTACTGGAGGTAATGCCACTGGCTCCATCTAGTCCCAGTCCTGCACCAGATAGGGTCTGGACTACAGATAAATCGCTGGCTCTGATGACTAAGAGAGTGTCTTGTAAACGGCTAGCTGCGTATAACACAGAACCATCTTGACTGACAGTTAGGTTACTTAATGTATTGATGTTATTCAGATTGACAGTAGAGGCAGCTTGTGTTAAGCCTCCAGTGCTGGCATTGCGAGTGTAGGTGACGATGCTGTTAGCACTGCTGCCATATACCCTTGTACCATCATTGCTGATTGTGACTGAATTGAAAGCAATTGACCCGACTGCTGTGGAGAAGGTGAGATTTCCCGTAGTTGTGTTTCTGGTGAAGATAGACAACCGATTGTCAACCGGGCTAGTAACATAAACATGATTGCCATCTTTGGCGATCGCAATATCGCTAGCACTAGCTAAACTGTTCACATTATCTAAGTTGTCTTTAAACAACTGACGTTGAGATAAATCGTTAGCATTAATTGCCACTAGCGCATTATCAACAGCACTGACACCATAGATTTGTTTGCCGTCGTTGCTGACAGTAATAGATTGCAAGCCGCTTAAATTCGGTGTCGTCGTCAGGTTGGGACGAGTGGCGCGGATGTAAGCTACTTGGTTACTAATTAAGGTTTGGTTAGTAATCGCCGTAGTTGTGTTAGCAACTGCACTGCTAATAGCAGCATTGACTGTGATGTTACCTGTATTCGACGGTACTAAGGTTGCCCAGATTTTGCCGGGATTGATTCTGCTCAAAGTTGAAGCTACACCTGTGCCTACACCTGTGCCACCAAATCGCGTATCAGTTAAGAATCCACCTGTGAGCAAACTAGTTGCAGACCTGTTGATACCTAGTGTTGGTGCATCCAAAACGTTATTAGTCAAGTTAATGAACAAGACCATATCGTAATTGGTGTAGTCAGCCGAGTAGTCAGCAGAATTAAGTTTGATGGGGCCGAGATTTAAGCGATAGACTGCGGCTAAAGCATCAGCATCTGGGGCATCTTTGGCTGTTGTATTCAAGTTGTAGTCTAAGTCACTAGCATTGATACCATTCAATAACCCGTAGATATCTGCACCACCTTGGAGTCCGGCAATTAGTGGAGTCAAAACATTATTGACAAAGGGGTTAGCTTTATTCTGTCCACCTTGGTTATTGAACAGATTAGTACCTGATTGAGTGAAGCCACCAGGTAGTGATCCACTATTCACATTACTGCCATAAATAAAGCGTCCATTACCACCAATCTGAGAGCCGTTACCACCCCTGGTACTAACAATTGCATCCCTTAATTGGATGTTTGTGCCGAATAACTTGATTGTGCCGCCAGCGCCGCCAGCACCACGACCACCGTTGCCACCATTGCCACCATTGCCACCACTACCACCATATCCACCTTCGCCACCACTACCACCATTACCACCTTTGATAATGCCGCTATTTGCGCCATCGGTTCTACCAGTATTTTGGCTATTATTCCGGTTGTTATTTCTGGAGCTATTATCGGCAGGGTTTCCACTTGTGGTAGTAGAAGGTATTGGATCTTGAGCATTACCTCCGTCGGCTTTGAAGTTGATGTTACCGTCAAGTAAGATGCGACCTTGTGCCAGAATTTCTAACGCACCACCGCCAGCACCACCAGCAGTACCGGAACTGCCTGTACCGCCCTTGCCGCCATTGCCACCTCTACCACCGTCACCACCACGGCCGCCATCACCACCTTCGAGGATGACAGGCACGATAAAAGCCACATAAGAGCCGTTGCCGCCACCGCCGCCGCCGCCACCACCGCCACCGCCGCCGCCACCAGCGCCACCAGAACCGCCGCCACCACCAGAAGCACCACCACCACCGCCACCGCCGGAGATAGTGAGTCCAGTACCAGTATTTGAGCCTAATAAACCGTTATTCCCATCAGTGCCTCGATTGCCTGGGCTACCACTCAGTCCAGAGCCACTCGTTGACGTACTAGTCCCTTGTGAACCAGGATTACCATTCCCACCGGAGGTGAAATCTCCACCACCACCACCAGTGCCGCGTGTACCACCTGTACCTCGTGTACCACCCGTAACTCCACCAATACCAGCAACTCCTGAGCCACCAGCACCACCGCTAGGAGTACTACTATTGATGCCATTACCGCCACTGGAGCCAGCATTCCCCACTCCACCACTGGAAGTACCTGAACCACTAGTACCATTTGTACCTGTTGTGCCACTAGAGCCACTGCGAATTGTGATTGAGACACCACCACCAGGCCCATCACCACCATTGCCGCCAGTACCGCCAGTACCGCCAGTACCACCATCAGAACCAGTACCACCAGTACCGCCAGTACCAGCACTACCACCACCAACGCCTGCTGTCGTATTCACGGCTGAGAAGTCAAACACTACTCCATTGCCCACGGTGACATCATTGCCAGCAAAAATAGAGAGTCCATTGGAGCCAACACCTGAGACTGCTGCACTATTAGCAAAGCTGATGTCACCGGCAAATCTGAATTGGGTGATGCCGTTGGCACTGGAAGTAAAGAGGTTAAAGGCAGAAGTTGTTAATAAGACGTTGCTGAAAGCGGAACTGTCAAAATAGGTCTGTCTTATGCCATTGGTATAGCGAGTTTCGTAAATGCCATTTTTATTGGTATCAACAAAGATAATGGAATTACTTGTATCGAACCTAACATTACCAGTGAGATTTAGGACAGGGATGGTGGCACTAGGTTCTGTACCAGGAGTGGGATTACCAAACAAATCACGAGCGACGATGTTATCGACTAAAGCCACACCAGGATTCCATCTCAGAGATGTAATGCCAGAAAAATTGGTGGGTAGAGTCACAGTTGTCAAGCTACTGTTGGCAGCAACGGTGTAATTGTAGGTAGCTGTGCCGCCGTTTAAAGTTGTGCCTGTAAAGGTAATAGCTTGGGCTGTGGCTGTGGGGTTAGCTAGCTGGAGTGAATAAACACCAAAGCCTGCGCCAGTATTGGAGGTTAAGGTGAAAGTATCACCGCTAGCTGTCACCTTAGCTGCCGAGCTAATGGTATCATCTCGGAGGAGATTACCAGTACTGGTGAGGGTAAAGCCCGCTTGGCTAAAGGTTCTCGCACTGTTGTTCACCAATGAGTCGAAATTAATCACGGCATCATAGTTAGCAAAGATACCCGAACTCTTCGGTACTAACACTACTTGCCCAGAGGTTAAATCGACTCGGTTGCCATTAATTACGCCGTTAACATTACCAGTTGTCGTGGTGACGAGGTTGAGAGTGTCGCTTTGTGTGCCGCCCAGGATGCGAGTTAAAGCAGCCCCTTGAGTATTAATCACATTAAAGCTGACATTAGAAGGTGCGATCGCTGCGGCTACTGTGGCCCCATCGGTAATTGTCCAGTTGATCGCGTTGGTGGTGTTTTGGGTATTATCAACGACTAGGTTGTCTACGTCTAGGTTGAGTTTGGTAAAGGAGTTGGCTACTGGTACACCTCTAATTTCTACTGTCACCGTATCTTGCTCACTGCCACCAGTAATATTGGTATCCGTACCGATGCTGGTAATCTTAATGGCATCATCACCACCACCACCATTGACGGTAATTGCTGTGTTGGCTAGGGTGTCATTGATGGTGACTTGGTCGTTACCACTGCCCAGCTTAGTTTCTACTGATTTCAAGTTGGTAAAGGTAATGTCACCAGTGGTGAAGTTTTGCGCCACACCTTGATTGGCAACTGTGCCATCTTTAATTAATCCATTGGTAATGGTTCTAGTGGTGTTGGCAAGATCGATAATTAGTTTGTTGGTTCCGGTAGCATCACCGTTGACACTCAACGCACCACCCAGATTATTGACGGTAACTGTGTCGTTACCACCAGCAGTATTGATAGTGATCGCACTCTGAGAGTTGATAATGTTGACGGCATCATCACCACCATTGCTATTGACGGTGAGGTTTTGCGTCGCATTTTTGATGGTTAATTTATCGTTGCCTGCACTCTGGCTGAGGTTGACGTTGTTAAAGGCTTCGTATTCCACCCTGCCTGTGGCGTTGGCGCTTGTCAGGACATCGCGGTTGTTGCCTAAAGTATCGATGGTGAGATCGCTTTGAGCAGTTGAGTTAATATTCAGGGTCTTATTACTACCTGTGCCACCTTGTAACAATACGCGAGCCGAAATCCGGCTGAGGTTGTCCCCAACTGTAATAATATTTGCACCTTGACCACCATTGACAATGGTTTCGGTATTTGCTCCTGCCACTGTCAGTTCATCAGCAGCATTACTTAGATTGAGGTTAACTTTTTCCAGTCCACCAAAACTAATCCCTCGACCAGCATTAACTACAGTTTGGTCGGTGCTACCCATGCCTAAGCCAGTCAGTCGCCCATTATCCAGGACACCTTTATTGGCTACAGTATCGCCAGTGTCATTGATGTTGAGAATATCGTTCCCTGCATCGCCCTGGATGGTGAGCAGTCCATTGATGGCATTGAGTTGATTGTTATTGCCGACGTTGATAGTGTCATCACCACCACCAGTGTTAATTACTGCTTCTGTGCCGTCTTGGGTGCTTTGAACGTTAAATGTATCTGCACCAGTGCCTAGCAGTACTCTCAAGGTTTCAATTCCTGTGTACTGCACCCCAGCAGTCATGCCTAAGCCAGTGACTTGAGTATTGGTGAGATTGCCTGTATTGACTTTGGGATCTCCAGAGTCATCCAGTTCTAACAAGTCGTTACCTGTGCCGCCTTGAATGATGACTTGTCCCAGGAAATCATCTAAGAGTCCGGTGCTATTGCCGGTTAATGTGGCTTTGCTACCCAGGAAGATTTTGTTATCACCGCCGCCAGCGTTAATGGTGATGGTGCTGTTGCTGCTACTCTTAGTGAGAGCGATCGCATCTACATCGTCTCCTGTATTAATCTGGACTGAGGTAGCAATCAGTTGACCATTGAGGGTTAAGTTCGCTCCCTGTCCGGCATCTACGGTTCCAGAGTCAGCGTTAATCGTTACTTGAGTCTTACCTCTGATTTGACTATTCGCTGCCACAGTCACGTCATCACCGACATTCAGGGTAACAGTGCCAGCATCAGCACTGATAATTGCCCCATTGAGCAGTGTTAGGTTTTGTCCACCATTAACAGCGTCAGGAATGGTGAGGGTGATATTGCCAGTCGTAGAGTTGACTTGAGCAATACTGAATCCACCAGTGCCGACGTTACTGAGATTAATATTAGTTTGAGCGATCGCACTTAAGCCTGTACTGGTGTCAGTGACGGTAATTTCTAGGGCATCAGTATCTGAGCCGATGCTGCCAGTTTGGGAGGTGAGGGTAACTTTTTTGCCGCTAATATCAACGCCTGTGGTGTTGCCATCGAGGATAGAACCGACGGCATTGAGTGCGACATCACCTGTGGTGGAGATCACTTGTTTGATGGTTAAGTCACCACCGGTTAAAGCATCGACGAAGATGCTATTTTTCGCCGTAGCCAGCAGAGTTGTCGGCTTAACGGTAATCTTCCTTGTCGTTGTGCCAATGACACCGTTATCAGACTGGAGTGTGACGGCGGTGGACTCAATCGATTTGCCCGTGTTGGGTGCGAGAATGTCACCGCCATTGTTAATTATTGATGTCGTGCCAAATTTATTTTTGATGTCCCCTGACAGGTTGACTTTAGATGTGGCAGAGGTGTTAGTATTGGCGATCGCAATAATGGTTGCTCCTGTGCTACTGGTAGTAGTGGGGGTGAAACCAGATTTAACTGGAACAGCGATCGTGATATTAGAAGTTAATTGACTGGAGTTATTGAGAACGTCGATGTTATTGATCGTTAAATTCTTGCTGGAACGATTAATAATATCTACACGATCAAAGGTGGTCACAAAGTCAAACTTGGGACTGCCTTTGAGTTCGCCTTTTCTGGTGTTGCCGTCATCGTAGGTAGAACTGATGATGGAGAATTTGACTGAACCAGATAGACTACCGGAATTTTGGATGTTATCGACAGTGATATCTGTGGCGGTTTGAGTGAAGGTGACATTCTTTTGCTGCACCACATTACCATTGGCATCAATCTCTAACACTGGAGCCTTAGCACTAAATACAGTGACAGTTGAGTTAAAGTCGATGGTACGCAGCAAGGTTAAAACTGGATTTGCTTTTGCACTACCAGTGTCAATTTCTGCACCATCACGGCTAGAATCTGCTGTGAAGATCGGCGTTGCTGGAGCGTTTGCTTCCACAAACAATTCAAAGGTGCTAATAACTGAACCAGCTTTGGCGTTGACAGTAGTACTGGTGTTGAGATTGGTATTGGTAGTTACATCTGTGTTGCCGCCTAAACTATTACCTTCACCACGGGCGTAACTTTGGGTATCGAGGTTATCTTGTTTAGCCCCGATGGTGACTTTATCTAGACCACGAATATTGGCTTGCTCTAGGATATTCACCGTGACATTACTGGTGGTGTTATTCGTGGCGGTTGTGTAGACACCAGTACCTAAGCCATAAGCTTTAGCAGAGAGTTCTGCCTTGGTGATAATCTTTTGTACATCTGCTCTGACGACGACGTTGCTGGCGTTGAGCGTCCCGTTAACAGATGTGGTCGTGTTGGCTGTCAGGTTGGTATTATTATTGGCACGAGTATCTACACCCAGACCACCGTTAGAGACAGTAGCTTTATTTGTGCCATTAGTAGTCTGGGTCTGTGCCTGGACAGTCAAGTTATTTTTAGCCTTGATGCTGGCGCTGTTCCCGACATTGGTGGCAGTTTGATCGTTATAGGTGAGGTCAACATCTGCTCTAGAGACATCAATGACAGCGCCGCCTTCTCGATTGGCGATGACTTCGCCTTTATTAATCGAGTCGGCTAGGAGTTGGAAATCGCCAGCGCTCTCAATGACGACATCATTGCCAATCACGGCATTGTTGGTGGTGGTAATATCAGTGCGAGCTTTGATAATGCCTGTACCCAGTACACCACCGGAATCACTGATGCCATTAGCGCTGGCTTCGTTATTGACTCTGGATCTCAAGACAATGTTGCCGATGGCTTGGAGATTGCTGCTATTACCTACCCCGACACCAACAGTAGCAGTAGAGTTAGCTTTGGCTAATGCACCTGTACCTGCCAGTAAAGCACCAGCACTGGCATTACCTTTTGACTTGCTACTCTTAGCAATTAACGTGCCATCAGATTTGATGTTGTGCAGTGCCTCCACAATGACAGCACCACCGGCAATCAAGACGACACCAGAACTGATCGCGGCATTAGTTGTGGATGTAATATTAGCTTCTGGCTGGACGATACCAACTGTTACCCCTCCCGCACTGACTCCCAAAGAGTTAACATCAGCATCGGCTTGGGAGTTAGCAGAGATGTTTAAGTTGCCAGTAATCTTGAGATTTGCGCCACTGCCAACGGTAGCGGTAATTGTGGGATTAATTGTGGTTTGATTCACGTCCACATTTACACCCACAATGCCGGCGGTGACGGCTAGAGTCTCGGATTTAGCTGTGGTGGTGTTATTGGCGATGACTGAGACATTGTTGACATTCTGACCAACTGCTTGACCGATCGCTGCATTATCACCAATATAGGCGACAGTGGAACCACCAACAATCGACTTAGCGACGGCTGCACCTGCCGCTACTGCCCCGACTGTCGCCCCTTTGGCTTCTGTACTAATGGTGCGATCGCTTTCGGCTTTGACTATGAAATTATTGGCTTGATTAACTGTGATGCCTTCGTTGGCAGTGTAGGCTAGTTGGGTGCTGTTGTCGGTAATGATGGCAACTTGCGCCCCTAGTCCTACCCCTAATGCTCCTGTACCACCATAGGCGCGACTGGAAGCATAATTGGTGAATTTGGCATTGACGATAATATCTGCCCCGGCGGTGAGGATGGTTCTAGAATCTACGTAAGCGGTGGCTGCTTGACCGATGTTAATAATACCCACGGAACCGCCAGCACTGCCATATAAACCGAGAGACACACCACCGACTAATTGCCCGTAAGTCGCTGGATGGCTACCATCTAAATCGACAGTTTCAGTGGCAATGACGGTAATATTGCCAGTATTGGCTTTGATGTTGGCATTTTTGCCGATGTATGCAGTTGTGCCAGTGATGGTTGAATTAGCAGCCAGACTAACGGTAAAGGCAGAGCTATTCGCTTGATTTTTAGCTTTGGCGGCAGTTGTATCGTTGGTGTTATTACTTAAACCACTGATGCCGTTTGTCGGGCTAGTGATACCGTCAATAATTGCTTGCACGGGGCTGGTAGAGGAAGAGGCATCACTATTAGAGCCAGTGCCGATGTTAATTACGGAAACTGCCCCAGTAATAGCCGCACCGCCTGCCAAGCCAAAGGCAACTACAGTCGAGTCAATATTTTTCTTACCTGTTGCTTCGACATTGACATTGGTTTGAGCCGTCACTGTGCTGTTGTCACCGATGTAAGCAGCTACAGTATTTTTAACCGTGATCACGTCTACAGAAGCACTCACACCGACTTTGCCGCCAATGGCTGCGGAACCCACACCATTGTTGACATCGACGGTATCATTGGTAATGACTTTCACATCGCCAGTGGTGGCTGTGATATTAGAATTGCGTTTACTGCTGCTGTTAATATAGGCGCTAGTATTGCTATTGGTTTCCACCACCGAAACGCCACCGGCAATGCCCACCACACCACCACCACCGGCTGTGGCGATCGCATTAGACATTTTAGCTAGAGCATCGGCTTGCACTTGTACAGAACCCGTATTGGTGACAGCACCTTGCAGATATGCGCTGGTAGTATTGTTGATTAAAGACACCGCAAAGCTACCACCACCACCAACGACTAAACTACCGCCCAAAGCACCGCCATAGATTTCTAACTTGACTCCACTATTAGCCAGTACCTTGAGCGCGCCATTGCTGTTGATATTTGCATCTTTGATATAGGCTTCCGTCGTGGTGGCACTCTTCGTCCCTGCACCCACCCCGGCTGCACCGACATAACTACCAATGCCCAAGCCAACTGCGACAGTTTGCAGTTTTTCTCGACTGATGGCGTTAACTTCCACGTCTGTTGCGCCAAAGATTGCCGCATAGTTTGTCGTGTCGCTATCGCTAATATAAGCTCTGGTTTGGCTAGTAATCACAGATACAGGAATGTCTGCACCGATGCCCACATCACCGACACCCAAACTGCCGCCGAAGTTGCCAATGGTGGTATCATTGTGCGCTCTCACTTTCACAGATTTGCCTTGGTTGGCAGTACTATTAATATTCGAGTCGTCGATATATGCTTCGGTAATATCGTTAATCACTTCCACGACGATATTGGCCCCGATACCCACACTACCTCCGCCCGTTGGGGGGGCAACTCCGGCTGTGGCTGCATAAGTATTGACTATCTCGTTTGTTGTGGCAATGACTGAGAGTCCGTTGATATTTTCAGTGGTTTCCGTACCGTTCTCATCAGTATTCCATTTCTTGATGGAGATGGCAGTACCGTTACCCCTAGCACTCACACTAGACTTACCAGCAATGTAAGCCTTGGTTTTGTTATTGGTAGTGTTGACTACCACAGAGCCGCCAATGCCAGCCACTCCACCAACGGCTAATGTACCGGCGATCGCTCCAATGGTGTTGGTAGAATCAGCCAGGAGGGAAACGTTACCATCGACGTTGACTGTGGAGTTATTGATGAATGCAGAGACATTATTCCCCATCAAGTTGACGGCGATGGAACCCGCTACACCCGCCGTTCCACCACCGGCAATCCCTACTGCCAGTGTGCCAATAGTGGCGTTGGATGTGGCTGTGATGCCCAAGTTGCCGCTATTGGTGGTGTTGATGGTGGATCTGTCAACGTAAGCGTTAATTGTGTTATTAATTTCGTTATAGGCTAAGGCTACACCCACTCCGGCTGTGCCTACACCGATCGCTATTTGTCCTGAGAAGGATTGATTAGAGGAGGTGTCCTGGGCTTGAATATTAATGCCTTGGGTAGTGCTGATGTTACTGCTACCGGCAATGTGGGCATCTACAGTATTATTAATGCGATTGAGTGATAAGGAACCACCCAAGGCAAAAGTCCCCGCACCAGCCCCAGCCACGGTGAAGTTATATATCTTGGCACTGGATGTTGTGTTGACAGCAATTTGGGACGCAGAGATGATCCCTGCATTCCCTTCGGTGGTGGAGGTGGTGTCCAGACTACCAATGCGGGAAATCAGTTTATTACTAATTTCGTTGTAAGATATCGATGCGCCAATCGCTCCCCCACTGGGAGAAATGCCAATTCCGCCCGTACCAGAATTAGATTGGGAAGTGTCGTTGCTGAGGATACTTAATTTACCGCCGGCTGTCACCGATTGGGTTGCGGCAATGTTGGTGATTCTCGCATCGACACTATTGCGGAGGAAGTTGATTGATAGCGCCCCACCCAAGGCAAAGGCATCACCACCCGCACCACCGACTGTGACGGTGGTAATTTGGGAACTAAAATCGACAGGTAAGGCAATTGAGGTGATGCCAATATCGATTTGCTGGGCAATAAATTTATGAGCGTTGCCAGTACCGACAGATTTCAAATCAACGATCGCACCATTAGGTACAGATTCACCATTGGCGGCTTTAATGGCATAGTCGGAAGTGGTGGCAAGTTTAATCTTGTTATCGTCAACTTTCACCACGTAGTAAGTATTCCCTTCGCCTAAGCCATCAATACTTGTGCCACCTTTATTACGATAGACGATCGCCTGGCCGTTAGAGAAGCCATGAGCGCTGCCAAAGTCAATGACATCGGTGCTAAGGTTAACGTTTGTCGCTGGATTGAAGGTTTTTTCCGATGTACTCAGGGTGGGCTTGTCGGCTAAAGAATTGCTGGGGGCTTGGAAACCAGCCACGATGGAGAGGTTATTGCCGACGCTGACTTTCGAGTTATCGATGTAGGCGTTGATTTTATTCTTCGTTGTGGAGTTGCGATTAATGGCATTGGGATTAGCATAATCGAAACTGCCGCCAATAAAGTTATAGGCGATCGCTGCTCCCACTGCTGCCCCACCTAAAGATAAAGCGACTCCGCCGGAAATGGCATACAAAGCGGAGGTTTCTGTGGCTGTGATTGTCAAGTCTCCACCGACGACGACATCGGAGCTACCAGAAATATGGGCATCAATATTATTGGCGATGGAGTTCACCGTCAAAGAGCCACCCAGGGCAAATCCTTGCGCTCCTGCCCCACCAACAGAAACTGCTACCAGTAATGCACTATCAGTAGCGGTGATTTCTGTGGAGGTTGTGCCGCGAATGATGGAATTATCTACATAGCTCAGAAGACTATTTTGAATCAGGTTGTAACTAATTGATGCACCGACGGCAGCATTTTTACTGACAGCCACACCACCACTGATGGAGACAATCAAGGAGCTATCCAAGGCTTTGACGGTAATTGCCCCACCCGTCGTCACGCGAGAATTACTGGAAATGTGGCTATCAATGGTATTTTGAATGATATTGATCGATGCCGAACCTGCTCCACCCAAGCCACTCGCACCTGTACCCACCCCAATCCCCACAGTAACGCCTTGGATTTGGGCTTTAGAGTTGGCATTGACTGTCAAAGTCCCGGCTAAATTCAGGGTGCTGCCTTCCACATAACTGCGGACGTTACTTGCAGTTTGGTTGTAACCAACGGCTGCACCTACCCCGGCATTACTACCGACACCCAAAGCCCCACCAAGGGAAACAATCCAAGAACTATCCTGAGCAAACAAACTCACGCTAGCAGGGTTGGGGTCAGCATTATCATCAGTAATTGTCGAGTTTTTCACATAGGTATTAGTTTCGCCATCAATCAAGTTGACGGACACCATGCCGGCTAAACCGATACCTTCACTACCACCAGCTATCCCACCAGAGCCAGTAATGGCAATAATTCGGGGCGAGTCTGTGAAGAAAGCATCATTGGTGGCAGATAGAGCGATCGCTCCTTTTTTAGTGGTGAATTTGGAGTTTTCGATGTATGCTTTAGCTGTTGCCGGGTTATCATTTGTACCCAGGATATTCACAGCCACCGCTAAACCCACGCCGCCTTTACCACCAAAGCCAACTGCCCCAGCGATCGACCAAATTTGTCCTTGGTCTTTGGCAGTAATGGTTGCACCGTTCACCAAAATGAATTCCGAATTACCACTGGTATAAGCCTCTGTCTTACTCTGGATAATATTGACAGAGATGTTACCAGCGACACCAACGCCACCACCAGTACCACTTGTGGCACTCGAACCAGCCCCTGTCAGGGTGACAATAAAGCCTTTCTGCACGGCACTAATTGTCACTTGATCGGCAGTAACTTTTGCTCCACCAGTGACAAAAGCTTTAGTGTTATTAGTCACCAGATTCAGTGAAAAAGCCCCAGATATACCGACAGCAGTACCTTCTGGTTTATTGACAATAGATAAGGCTCCACTTGCACCAGCAATGACGGTTTGATCTGTACTATCCACAATCAAATCGCCATTATTGGTCAGCGTGACTATGGCATTGTCATTAATATAAGCCTGAGTTTTCGTGTTGACGATATTGATAGCGATATTCCCAGCTATCCCTAGTCCCGCACCTTGCTTACTGTCTGTCGCCGCTTGCCCTAATGATTTGTACTTATCTGCTGCGTCTTTTTTCTTCTTCAGATCAGCTTGAGCATTTTTAGTGTCCTTACCGGCATCATTTTCGTCCCAGAACAAATCTCTGGCATCCTTGAGCGCTGCTTCTGCTTCTGCTTTCTTACCCAGAACCTGATCAGCTAAAGAATCATTGACGATCGCCCCAGCTACAGTTAATGTACCCACACCACCTTGATTCAAGGCCTTGACTGTGACATCTCCGGCGGCGGTGACTTTAGCAGATTTAGTCCCGGCTGTACTATCTGTATCAGTAATTTCTTTACCAATAATGGCTTGAGTATCTCGACTGACGTTAAATACGCCAGTAGAAATCCCCACACCTGTCCCTGAGGCAAATTGCACTGCACCAACGAGGGTGATTTGAATGGTGTTATCATCAGCAGAGACATTGACTTTCCCACCGATAACTTCCGCACCACTTTCAATTTGGGCGATCGTCCGGTCTTTTTGATTCAATACCGAGAAACTGCCACTAACTCCCAATTTTTCCGCATCACCCCCGGCTTGGGCTAGCATCAGGGTGAAAATATCTGTCTTGGCACGGACATCTAAACCATCACCCAAGGCTCCTGTGTGGATTTTAGCTGCATCTTCAATTTTGGCAACCGTGGAGTTATCCATCACAGAAATGATAGCCGAACCACCAAAGCCTTTCTGGGCTTTATTCCCACTAAATGTGAAGGCTTCGCTAGGATCAGCTTTTTTAACTGCCTTGACAATCCCGTCTATATTTAAATCAAAGCTAATAATCCCTGTGGCATTCAGCAAAGTCATGCTAGTGCTGGCATTGACGAATACACTCTGAGTACTGGTTTGATAGAGAGGATTTTGATTGATTTTCGCACCAGATTTGATGGTGGCGTGGGAAACGTTGTTGTAAGTATTGATGCCAAAGGAGCCGGCAATGCCGATTGTCGGTTGAATGCCACCTTTAGTCGCATCAACTTTACCCTTGTTGCGGCTGGTGACAAAGGTATTCATAATGCGATCGGGAATACCTAGTTTACCGTCTAAGAAGACATCTCTGGCTAGGGTGACAACATTCGCCCCAGCTTGATCTCGGACTTTGGGATCATCTGAAGAGAAGTTAAATTTCTCAGCCGGAATGAACAAGAACGGATAAGTCAGCGTAGAAACGACTTTGACTGCCCCTCTGGCATCAATTTCCGCATTACTATCAACTACGGCATTGACAAGATTCTTGTAAATAGATACCCCCACCGACACAGAAACCGAAACCCCAGCTTCATCTTTACCTGTGGAAGTATCCACAATCATCTGCGTTTCTTGCTTCACCTGAGATGTGATTGTCACATCTTTATTAGAGAATAACCGGGCAGTACTACCGACTTTAGCCGTTGTCCCACTAGCTTGACCATCAACATCCGCCCCACGTTGTACCCAGTTCAAGCCTAATCCCGCACCAATGGAGAAATTGTTGGCGCTATCACTACCTGGTATGGCTTTGAGATTATTTTTGAAGTCAGCAAAATCAAACAGTTTGAAAGCACCGGCGGCTACATCACCATTGGCAATAATGTCTTTAATCTTCGGATTACTGCCTGTTTTGGCTGTGACACCAACTCGATCATTAGCCACTAAGTCGGCTAAAATTTCAATACCTTGACCCAGGTTTTCCGGTTTAGCCAAGGCTTGCTTAGTCGTACCAGCAGTTGCCCCTGTCGAGTTAATATCAATCGGTGTTGCATCCCTGGCTTGCACTTCACTATCTGCTAAACGGAAATGATTAGCATCAATCACCGAAATATAATAAGTATCGCCATCTTGTAAGCCCCCAATTGCTGTATCACCTGCCGTTACTTGGCGATTAATTCTCAGGTTATGGAATGCACCTGTACCACCGCCAGTTAAATCAATGGCTGTACCGACACTAGCATTGACTGGGGAGGTTGCTAGCTTAACTGTATTGTCGTCTACCTTGATGATGTAGTAGCTCACACCATTGGTTAAGCTGCCTGCTACCCCATTGGTTAATGTATTGATTCCTGTTCCTGGCTGTCCTAGATAGTCGGTGAGATAGATGACTTTATCACCTGTCTTCAAGCCATGAGACTCAATGGTGATGGTGTTGTTAGTGGCATTGACTGCCGTAGCCGGATCAAAGGTATTGTTGACTGATAAGTTTGTGGTGGTAGCAATTGTCCCATCCACGTTGTAAACTACTGCATCACCTGTCTGGAAACCATGATTATTTAGGGTGATGATATTATCCTTAACGGCATCGCCGGTGGGATTAAATAGTTTTGGTGCTTGGGTAAAGAGGATGGAACTTAAGGAGTTGGTGTTGGTGCTAGTGCCATCAGGCTTAACCAAATCAATCGCTATCGGTGTGGCGGCTGTAGCATCGGCTGTAGATGCGGCTAAACGGAAGCGATCGCTACTATCCTTGATGATGTAGTAGTTGACGTTATTGTTGGTTAAGGTGTTGGGTGTATCGCCTTCTTTGATATCCAGAGGATCGGCCAGCAGGCTACTGTAATTAACTTTCTGTCCTGTGACAAAGCCGTGGTTGACTATCTTAATCTGATTGGTATCGAAGTCAACATCTGTTTTGATGTTAAATTCCTTACTATCGCGCTTGCTAAAACCCTGCTGCGAAGTAGCACCTACGCCGGAATTATCTAGTTCTAAACCTAAAGCTTTGGCCAGCTGAATCGTATCTTTATCTTTAACTAAGACATAGTATTTTTCTTGGTCAGTCAAACCACCAATGGCAATGCCACCATTAGTAAAATATTGAATCTGCTGATCTGTTTTTAGACCATGATCAAGAATAGCGATCGTATCGTCAGTATTATTAACTTTAGTTAGATCAATTTCCTGATTGACCTCTTTCTTGCCGGCGGCAGTCAGTGTACCGTTGACTTGGGCAACTATATCACTGCGGTCAAAGTTCAAGCCAATGCCAATACCAGCATTACCATTGACAAATATATTAGTAGTGGCTTTGGCAACGTTACTAATTTTTCCTTTCGCTTTCACCTTGATGTTGCCTGCATCAGAGGTAATAGTGACATCTTGACCAATTGTGGCTTTGGAAGTCGTATTGGAGTTAGCAACGGCGATGGCGAATCCGAAATCTTTACCATCAACAGGCACAATCCCTAATATGCCTTCATTACCAAATACTCTAGCTGATACCTCGTCTTTAGTTGTGGCATCGGAGGTAATAGTCACTCCGCCTTTACCAATAATTTCTGTTTTATTAGTCACCCCAGTAGTGGCATTGACTACCCCTTGAATATCCACTTTTGCGGTAGTCTCTGCTTGTCCATAGGCGACGGCAAAACGAGAAAGCGGATTGATGGGGTTAACGCTGCTGATTGCTTGGACACTGCTGTCTACTTTAGTTGTGGCGGTGATAGTGACATCTGTGCTGCCTGTAATCTTAGCGCCGGCGATGGTGACAGTGGCACTGGCCGTGCGATACTGGAAGGAAGCAGGTAAGACGAAGTTAACTATTTGCGGCAGTAGTTGAGCAAAGGGTTTAATGACTACATCTTTTAAGTAAGCGGGTGCTAAATCGATCAGGCTGATATCAGCAGCCGTGGAAGTAATCGCAATTTTCCCACCCTTGATGATTGTCCCATCGCCGATGATGACGGAGATATTTTTGATGTTAACGCCATAAGGCTCAGAACCCAGACGTTTTTGCGTTTCATCGGCAGTAATAGTAATGTCGCCTGCGGCAAAACCAGTGGCTGCATCTGCCAGGATTTGCACCCCAGTTTTCAGTTCAATGTTTTCGCCCGTGAACTTAACAGCGCCAGCATTACCTGTGGGATTTGTGGTGGAAATAACTACGTTCTTTTCCACTGTAATCTTCTCGGCATCTACGGTTAAGGCTTTACCGAGTAGGTTGACACTAAAACCTTCAGCAAATGTAACTGTGTCAGCGATAAATAAGCCAGTGTCCAGAAAGCCATCGTCACCAGCACTGATGCCATTACCTTGACCATTAATCGTCAAACTACCCGTAAAGTTAGGATCAAGAGACTTAACAGTAATCGTGTCTTGTCCATCACCAGCATTAATGGTTAAAGAATTACTGGGATTGAGAAAAACAATACTTTCAAAGGTGCTATTACTACTCGATATTTTATTCTTGCCGCTAGCATCTTTTTCGATCACGATTTGATCGTTACCAGCAGTAGCATCAAATACGCGATCGCTCACAACTGTATTATCAACAATTGGCTCTAGCCCCGCATAGGTGATGAGTTTACTATCTAGCAAGATGGAGCCGGCATCGGGCGAAGTCGCGGTATAAACTGCACGGCTATAGTTGCCACCCTCGATCACCAGAGTATCAAATCCTCCGGTTGACCCATCAGCGATACCACTCAACTTGCCATTTTCTGAGAACACAAAGGTATCTTCATTATTTGCGGCTCCGGTTAGGTTCTCAGTATTACTAAAATTAACGCTATCAAAATTACCTGTATTTTGTCCTGTAATATTCCATGTAGTGTTAACGGCTGGGCCATATAATGTGTCTTGCCCTGCGCCACCATCAAAGGTCAGGATATTGCCATTTTGTTTTAAGGCAATGATTAATGAGTTATCCAGGTATAAACTATCGTTGCCACCCTGGAGATCAATTTTAATATTAATACCGGAAAAGGGATTTAAAACGTCATTTTGGGCTGTTAAAGAATTTAAATCGGTGAAAAAACTCACCCCATCACTGCTATAAGCTAATTGCTGATTTTCATTTAACTTCAGGTAAAGCTTATCAATGCGATCGCTCCCTGTGAAAGCTACCTGATTATTGTTCAGTTGTATTGTAAATGGATTGATACTCCCTGGGTCAGCAGGAGCAAGCGGATCTACACCAAACGCTGGGAAAGTGTTGGAATCGTCAACGAAGCCTACCATGTCTTGTTGTCCTGATATTTAGTTACAAGTAGCCTTTGTCATAGATAGGGAATGATCTTTCAACAAACACAGGGAACTGGGAACAAAAACTTGATATATGTTTTGTGAGATTCGTAACGGCCGAAAAACAAAATATTAATTTGCTTTGTTGAGGCTCATAAAACGATGCTCTACTCACTCAATAGATCAGCAAGCACATAAGCATAAAATTAAACTAATATTTAATAGCTAATATCCGCAGTCATAGCCTTACAGTCAGCTATCAAAACAAATACTACACTACTTAAAAAGCATAAAATTATACTGCTAATTAGCATTCATTGAGGAAGTTTAATTACGATTTGTGAAGAGATTACGCCTTCACGCTCGCAAATAGTGTTAATAATAGAACTAAATAACAAAGGTTAAAGATATTAGGACTTACACATCGAACCAAAAAACCTTGTTGCGGATGGTCAAGAGTCAACAGTTCAAAAACCTTGACTATTGACAAAAAAGCCAGAAAACTTAGTGAAACTGAGTAAGTTCTAGATATTCATCTCTTTGTAGTTAGTTTAGGCTTTTTGGGCATTTTCTACGTAGAATTACCACAACAATGATTAGACCATACAAAATTAGCCGTAGAACTACGATCTCTAAAACTTTTACATAAATTATCTCTTGTACTTAGAAAGCTAAAAACTTTTACATAACTTATAGAAATTCGGTAGTGTCAGAAATTTTGCTTCCCAAAAGGGGTGAGCAAATCAGTTATCAGTTAACAGTTATCAGTTACCAGTTAACAGTTAACAGTTACCAGTTACCAGTTAGTAAACACTGTTCACTGTTTAAAATTCTTGTTAGAGGGTGTTTGAAAAGTTTCAGTAGGTATAAAAATGTCATTCTGACTGGAGCGGAGCGTCAGGAAGAATCTATGTTTTGTGGCATATACCGAGATGTTTCATTCCGCTACGCTGCATTCAACATGACAAAGAAACAGACTTTTCAAATGTCCTCTTAGGGTTTTGTATGCAGTGCGTCATACCATTTCACGAAAAATATGACGCAGATCCAAATCCGGCAACCTATACCAATTCTCACTTTCTTAATTTTGAATTTTGCGGAAAGTAGGCGGTGTCGGTTTCCGTCCCGCCTAACTTTCCAAGACGAATTTTGAATTTTGAATTGGTATCAGTCCTCAATTCAAAAATCGGGAATAGTTCGATGCAGATTTGTAGTTGAGTGTATTCTTGTAAATCTGAGATGCGCTCATTACAGGCTGACATGAAAAAATTACTTAGGTTGCAGTTAAACACTCTAGTTATGCTTCCTTGGCTGATCTTTTGCTGGGTCAGTCTCTGTGCGCCTACATTAGCAGAGTCTCATCAACTAATCACCCCTTCGAGGTTGGTGGCTGGTCTCGCAAACAAAACCTCTCAGACAAAAATTCACTTTACCCCAGCCATTAGCAACTCGCCGCCAGACAGGGGAACACCCCCCAGCAATGAAGGTACAGGTAGTAGAGGGGATTGTTTAACTACTCAAAATACTCTGCCATTAACCACTTTAGTTGGTAGTCCTAATCTCAAGCTAACAGTCAAGGAACATCCAACTTTTTGGATTTACATCCCCTATACTCAAAAAGAAGCGAATGAGGGTGAATTTTCTTTGCAAGATGGGGATGCAGAAATTTTGCGGACTCGCTTTAAATTACCATCCACACCGGGAATTATCAGCATGACTTTACCTTCTACTGCGTCGCCCTTAGTCATAGGTAAAGAATATCGTTGGTATTTAGATATCAATTGTTCTAGCCCCAGATCCTCTAGTGAATCACCAACCCCAGCTTCCTTGACTGGTTTAGTGCAACGAGTCTCCATATCATCTCAACTCCAGCAGGAATTAAATGCAGCCAAAACGCCTCTGGAAAAAATCAGTACTTATGCTGAAAATGGTATTTGGATAGAAGCATTAACCGAGTTAGCACAACTACGTTTACGAGAACCACAAAATTTACAACTGCGAAATATTTGGGTGGAGTTGTTGAGTGCTAAAGATGTAGGTTTAGCCAAAATTGCTCAAGAACCAATTTTAGGCTTGATGACAATTACCAATTCTTTTATAGAATAGATGATGCCCTTAACATTACAGACGCTGTTCTCAAAATAAGGCAATTCCCTGTAACCTATAACCTGTAACCTGTAACCTGTTCAGTCTGTAATCATTACCAATCACGGATTTTTAATGTATCTAAAAAAACGTGGTAAACACAAGATATTCATCGGTATGGCTCCGGGAGTTGGTAAAACTTACCGGATGCTAGAAGAAGCGCACGCACTTAAACAAGAAGGTATTGACGTTGTTATCGGGCTGTTAGAAACCCACGGACGCAAAGAAACAGCCGATAAAGCCGAGGGGCTAGAAATTATACCGCGTAAACAAATTATCCGGGGTGAATTGACACTAACGGAAATGGATACAGAGACGATCTTAAAGCGATCGCCCCAATTAGTGTTAGTCGATGAACTCGCTCATACTAACATCCCCGGTTCCCCAAGAGAAAAGCGCTACGAAGATGTGGAAGTCATTCTCGCCGCCGGGATTGATGTCTATTCCACAATGAATGTCCAACACTTAGAGAGTCTCAATGATGTGGTAGCGCGAATCACTAGTATAGTAGTGAGAGAGCGTGTGGCTGACCGCATTCTAGAAGAAGCAGATGAGGTTGTGGTAGTAGATGTAACACCAGAAACTCTCCAAGAAAGATTACGAGAAGGCAAAATTTATGCTCCCCAGAAAATTCAACAATCCCTCGACAACTTTTTCCAACGTCGTAACCTCATCGCTTTACGAGAGTTGGCTTTGCGAGAA
Organism: Nostoc sp. TCL26-01; assembly: GCF_013393945.1. Taxonomy (NCBI): domain Bacteria; kingdom Bacillati; phylum Cyanobacteriota; class Cyanophyceae; order Nostocales; family Nostocaceae; genus Nostoc; species Nostoc sp. TCL26-01. Next base: position 2,639,560 of record NZ_CP040297.1, on the reverse strand, counting down.
GTGGCTGACAACGTAGAAGAAGAAGCAATTGCCACTATTCCCAATGGACAATTCTGTAACATTCACGAACGAGTTTTAGTCTGTGTTTCTACTTATCCCAATTCAGTGCAACTGTTGCGGCGGGGTGCAAGAATAGCTAGCTACATGAATGCCCCATTATATGTATTGTTTGTAGCTAATCCCGAACGTTTTCTCACCAAAGCAGAAAGCTTACATATAGATACCTGTGAAAAATTGTGCAACGAATTTGAAGGGACATTTATTCATGTTACTGATACTAACATAGCCAAAGCGATCGCTGAAGTTGCCGAAAAATATCGCATCACACAAATCGTCATTGGTGAAAGTCAGCGTTCTCGCTGGCAAATCCTTCTCAAAGGTTCTCTGACGCAAAAATTAGTCCGCCTACTGAAAAACATTGATTTACATATCATCGCTACAGAAAAAACACCCGCCTCTAAGCGTTGAATCTCCCACTATATAGTCATCCTCAATCATTCGTGAGAAACTGAATTACTGTTTATGTATCGCTATATGAGCAGTTAGCGTGCAGAATATTTACAGTATTGCCCAAAATTATGGAAAACTTTCCAGTGGTTGCTCAAGCAGGTGCATATCCACCCAACAACACTCCAGAACATGAACTCCTAGCGCCGTCGGCAGTGGATGCTGCTGTGCCAGCGCCGCATCGCGTAGGCAGTGACTTTGATCGAGCCATGATGCAAAGGTGTTTAGAATTAGCTCGTCAAGCTTTGGGACGCACGTCACCAAATCCGTTAGTCGGGGCAGTAGTTGTCAAAGATGGAAAAATTGTTGGGGAAGGGTTTCATCCCCGTGCGGGTGAGCCTCATGCCGAAGTTTTTGCCCTGAGAGCAGCCGGAGAACTAGCTCGTGGTGCTACAGTTTATGTCAATCTGGAACCATGCAATCACTACGGACGTACTCCCCCTTGTTCGGAAGGGTTGATTGCGGCTGGTGTGGCTCAGGTGGTGGTGGGTATGGTTGATCCTAATCCACTGGTAGCTGGTGGTGGTATTAAGCGGTTACGTGCGGCTGGAGTAGAGGTATTGGTGGGGGTAGAGGTGGAAGCTTGTGCAAAGCTGAATGAAGCTTTTGTTCACCGGATTCTTCACAAGCAACCTTTTGGCATTTTGAAATATGCTATGACTTTAGATGGTAAGATTGCCAGTACTTCTGGACACAGTGCTTGGGTTACAAATCAAGCGGCGCGTGGGGAAGTTCATCAACTGCGGGCGGCTTGTGATGCCGTAATTGTCGGTGGCAATACAATACGTCTAGATAATCCTTACTTGACCAGTCATCAAATCGGGATACACAATCCTTTACGAGTGGTGATGAGTCGTCGTCTCGATTTACCGACAGATGCTCATGTGTGGGACACAGCAGTAGCCCCCACCTTGGTATTGACAGAAGTGGGGGCTAACCCAGATTTTCTGCGAGAAAAAGGTGTAGAGATAGTAGAATTAGCATCACTCACACCACAGACGGCAATGGCTCATTTATACGAGCGAGGTTTTTGTAGCGTGTTATGGGAATGTGGTGGGACTTTAGCTGCTAGTGCGATCGCTCAAGGTACAGTACAAAAAATTTTAGCCTTTATTGCCCCAAAAATTATCGGTGGTCATCTAGCACCTACACCCGTAGGTGATTTAGGCTTGACTACTATGGCTGAAGCTTTAATTCTAGAACGTGTCCGTTGGCGTGTAGTGGATTCTGATTGCTTGGTGGAGGGTTATTTGCCGCAAAAGCATTAATTAACCAGTCCATAGCCAATAGCGATCTCTATTGACTATGGACTAATGTCTTGGTGATTTGTTACTAAGAATATTGGCGCTCATAAGCCATATCACGTATCAAAGTTATCCGAGATTGAACATAAGCAATCAAAAAGTCGGTTTCATTCGGTTCTAAAAATGCTTGTGTCTTGATTTGGTGTACTAGCCATTGCACCAAGCTAGCATCATCCATCTGCAAGAGGGTCTTAGTTTGGGAATTTTCAACTACAGACCAAAGCTGACGCAGAATTTTAGGAGTCATCAGACCTCAATATAATCTTTAGCTTTGCTGTTTTCAGATTACACAATTAAAACAGCAGATCACGATATTCATCTCAACCTGAGACAACTATTATTAAAAACTTAATATTGGGATTTATAACTTGATTAAGTTTAAGCATGAAGTCACCATCGTCAACAGTTCACAAAGCTTAACTTTTTTAGGTAATAGGTGACAGGTGATAGGTGACAGGTAACAGGTAATAGGTAACAGGTAATAGGTAACAGGTAACAGGTAATAGGTAGTAGGCAACTTGTACTGCACTAGGCGACTAGAAGTCGCTGCTACACAGACAAAACCCGCCTACGCGGGTTAAAAGCTTTCTATAGTTATATAGATTTTAGTGTAAAGTTTTATTTTAATTAGTAAAAATATTTCCAAAATAAAATTTATATAATATTTTGTTAACTAGTAATAAGTAATAGATAATATCAATCACTCATTACCAATTACCCATTACCAATCACCAATCACCATTAATCTTCGTATTCCACCCAACTATTAGGTGTTTCCGAAACATGAACTTTTAACTGTACATCCGGCGGAACTTTTTTCTTAGTTTCATCGTAAATGTACTTAGCAATCATTTCCGCAGTTGTTTCATACTCAGGTGGCATAACTTCATTCAAAACACCATGATCAAGTCCGCCTTTTGTTACATCTTGTTTTGCCCAGCGTAATGTTCTAAAATCAGCAACCATAACTGGATGAGGGCAATATTGTGAAGAATGTAGTTGTGTAGATATCGCTTCAATCTTAACTTGATAATTATGACCGTGCATCCGACCACAGGGTCCGTTGTAATCTTTAATATAGTGAGCGCTATTAAACGAGAATTCTGTTACCACTTTCCATTTAGGCATTTTCATATCACCTTATAGTTAATTCTTATGTCAGCTTATCTTAATTACAGATGAAATAGAGGGCGATCGCCTATCCTATCATTGCAGGCGATCGCTCTTTATTTCTACATCAAAAATCAAGCAACTTGTTCTGCTGATCTACTGTGCAGATATAGGATTAGTATTGGATTGTTAAAAAAACTCAGTACAAGTCGATGAACTTCTGACCTATTGCCTATTGCCTTTGAATTTAGTCAATGTCGGTACTTAATTCGTGACTTAAAACAACAGTAAATATTACTATTATTTAGATTATAGTCTGCTATGCTCAGGGCGATCGCTGTGAGAAATAAACTGCCTGTATATGTGATTCTGTTTTCTCTTTGCCTTACCCTAATAAGTGTGCGTTCATTTGGGCAAACAAGTATGACATCAGTACCCCAACTGCTGACTGACCCATTTTTACAGCTACCGACGGAAAACTCAGTGCGAGTTGTTTGGTTCACTGAGTTTGCGGGGACTAAACATACTGTTACTTATGGGGAGAATTTACAACAAACTGTCTATGCCAGCACTACTAAACTCAGCCGCACTAGAGAAGACCAAAATTCTAGGGTAGGAAACCAAACCCAAAACGGACAACTTTATCAACAACCAGTCCTACGGGACATTTGGCGACATGAAGCAGCAGTAACAGGCTTAACTCCTGGTGTGCGCGTTAACTACCGGGTTGGGAGTGTGCGAGAAGATGGTACAATTATCAGCAGTGATATGTTTACCCTGGCATCTACACCAAAACCAGGAACACCGTTAAAAATTCTCCTAACTTCAGATCATCAACTCAAACCGATGACTGCGGCAAATCTGCAAAAAGTGGTAGAGACAGTTGGTAGAGTGGATGCAGTTTGGTTTGCTGGTGATTTAGTTAATGTCCCCGATCGCGCCTCTGAATGGTTTGATGATAATCGGGGGGGTGCATTCTTTCCTGGTTTGCAAGGACGCGCTAACTATCAAATGGAACACAACGGTGTCAAAGTTACTTACACTGGTGGGCAAATTATCCAACACGCACCTATGTTTACCTGCATAGGTAATCACGAAGTTATGGGTAGGTTTGCCAGGACCAAAAATTTAGATGATGAATTTAATGATACCTTTCCCCGTGCTGTTGCTCAAAAGTTATATAGTGGTAAATCCTTAATCGATAATTCCTTCAACACCATCACCTACGAAGAAATTTTGACTCTACCCCAAAGTTTAGCAGGTGGGAAAAAATATTATGCGGTGAGTTTTGGTGATGTGCGCTTGGTGGTGCTTTATGTGACAAATATGTGGCGATCGCCTAAATTAGATGGACAATATAAAGGCAGATATCAAGAATCAGTGCGAGATTTAGATCATCCTGAAAATTGGGGTTACGGACAGTTGATTTATGAACCAATTGCTCAAGGAAGTAAACAGTACAACTGGTTAGCACAGGAACTCAATAGCCCAGAATTTCAACAAGCAAAATACAGAGTAGTCATGTTCCATCATCCACCCCATACATTGGGTGATAACATTGTACCTGCCTACACCGACCCAGTACAAATAATTGAGAGCGATCGCTCTGGTCGAATTACAGCAGTGCGTTACGAATACCCTAAAGAGGCAGACTACATTATTCGTGATGTCATACCCTTAGTCGAAGCAGCTAAAACGCAACTCGTCTTTTTTGGACATTCCCATCTATGGAACCGCTTTGTCAGTCCCAAAAGAATGCACTTCCTAGAAACATCGAATGTGGGTAATTCTTATGGTGCTGCTTGGGGTAATAAAAAGCGAGAAGTACCTGTTGGATATCAAGAAGATTACACTGCACTTGGCGATCCCAATGGCTTGGAACCCGTGTTACCGAACATAAATGCTTTGTTGGGTAAAGATAATCAATCCTTACCTTATATCGCCAGCAATGATATCACAGTTTTTAGCATTTTTGATACAGCTACAGGTATTGTCAGCAGCTATCGGTTTGATACTCGTAAACCAGATTCTCAAGTCATAAAATTTGACGAATTTGCCTTGAATTGAAGAAAAATTTGTGGTCAAGAATAACTTGTTTAACCACAAAGGCACAGAGACACAGAGGAATGTTTCACTAGAATAAAGGATTTGTTGTGTAAAAACCGTAGATTAATCAGTGCTATTTTTTACTAAAAAATGTTTTAAATACTAAGTAATCACGCCAAATTAATTACAGCCATTGTGAGCGAAGCGAAGCAATCTCAGCCCTTGCGATTGCTTCATTCCGCTTTGCTTGATTCGCAATGACATTGTGTATTTAATTTTGTTTAACTACTTAACAGCACTCTTGGATGGATAATCTATTGTTTAGAAAGCCCTCAACTCGACCTTAAGTATTGCTTTTAAATATGTAATCAGTGGGGTTTAGAAAACAAGCAACAAATAGGTTATCGTATTCAACAGGCGAATAATTTTATTGCCCTAATTGGTGAAAGAGGAGTTATGAAAACAAAAATCTTTGGTTTGGCATTGATGTTAAGTCTGGCTACTATTCTCGGAGCCTGTGAAGGTGGTGGCGGTGATACTACTACCACTCCTAGCCCTACAGCTACAGGTGAACCAACTGACACTGGATCTACCCCTGCGGCTACTACCCCTGCGGCTACTACCCCTGCGGCTACCGCTAGCCCCACTACTACCCCTTAGATAGTTGATATCGTTTCCAAGAAAGGTTTGTGAGCAATCTTCACTGCATTGCCGGAAAAACATCTCACCCATGTAGCTGAAAATGTCTAAATCTGACTTGGAGCGTACTCAAAAATAGACTTTACGTAAGGCTGTATTTAATGGACACTGGTGATGACGGTTAATACCGCACCCACGTGTCCAAAATTATAGGTAGGTATTGGGTATTGGGTATTGGGTAGTAGGGGATAAAAAATTAAGAAAATGTTAGAGGGTGGATTTTTCACATATAGCTTGTGAAGCGATCGCTCCGAAATATAAGAAAATTAAATATGTGGCGCAAGTCTTTCAGATTGATTCGTTTCTCTCCACTGTAAAAATTTGACGACTTTAACCTGATTCAGATTAAAAATATCTATCAATGGAGCATCTCATCAAATACTCAAGGAAGTGGGTAAAATTGTTTTTCCTCAGCCTCAGTGGTAGTGTTGTGGTCTGGCTAAGTAGCTACTGGGGAGCTATGGTAACAGCATTGCCACCACAAGAAGATACTCCAGAAGAAATATTACGAACAGAAATTATTATAGACGCGCGATCGCCCATAGACGGCAAACCCCTCAATGCGGCTGAATACGCACAAATACAAGCACAATTAAAAATTAGCCCGCCACCCACAATTGACTCCAAATTGCGCCAAACCATTTTCCTCATCCGCATCCGCAATGTCTTACTTCAGTTGTTCCCCTTCCTGAATTTGTAAAAATTAGTCAATGGTCAATGGTCAATAGTCAATAGTCATTGGTCATTAGTCAAATTATTCACTCCCCCATTCCCCCACTCAGCACTCAGCACGGGCTAAACGCCCCGCTTCCGCTAACAGCACTCACTACTCCCTCACTCCCCTGATCCTACTGACGCATTGTGCGATACGATAACGGTGGCGACAAAATTGCAAATAAATGTAAAGAATATACATATACAAAACTCAATTTAGTCAACTAGTATTATCCATAGGTAGTTTAATGTCCATAACAACGATCGCTCCCGAACAGGTTAACCGCATCGTCTGGAATCAGCATCATGATCCTTTTGAAATTCTTGGTTCTCACCCCATAGAACAGAATGGTAAAACTGTCTGGGCAGTAAGGGCCTACTTACCAAATGCTAGTGCAGCGTGGGTAGTCCTTCCCGAGCAGCGCCAAGAATACTCAATGCAAGCGGTACATCACCCCCACTTTTTTGAATGTACTATTGAAACGACAGAACTATCAAATTATCAGTTACGCATCAAAGAAGGAGAGCATGAGCGTGTCACCTATGATCCTTACGCTTTTCGTTCTCCTCGGATTACAGATTTTGACCTGCATTTATTTTCTGAAGGGAATCATCACCGGATTTATGAAAAATTAGGGGCGCATTTCACCGAAGTAGATGGTGTTGAAGGTGTTTACTTTGCTGTTTGGGCCCCGAATGCGCGTAACGTTTCCATTTTGGGAAATTTTAACCAATGGGATGGACGCAAGCATCAAATGCGTAAAGGAGTTACTGGTATTTGGGAATTATTTATTCCTGAATTGACGGTAGGAGAGCATTATAAATACGAAATCAAAAATTTTGAAGGGCATATTTACGAAAAATCCGATCCCTACGGTTTTCAACAGGAACCCCGTCCCAAAACAGCATCTATTGTCACCGATTTAAATTCATATCAGTGGAATGATAAGGATTGGTTAGAGCAGCGTCGTCATCAAGATCCTCTGACTCAACCCATCTCAGTTTACGAAGTTCACCTGGGTTCGTGGTTACACGCCTCTAGTGCAGAACCAGCTAAATTACCTAACGGGGAAACGGAACCTGTGGTAATTGCATCGGAACTAAATCCCGGCGCACGTTTTCTGACATATCGAGAATTAGCCAGCAGACTCATTCCCTACGTTAAAGAATTAGGCTACACCCACATAGAATTATTACCCATTGCCGAGCATCCTTTTGATGGGTCTTGGGGTTATCAAGTAACCGGATACTACGCGCCTACATCTCGCTTTGGTAAACCTGAAGATTTTATGTATTTTGTTGACCAGTGTCATCAACATGGCATAGGTGTAATTGTCGATTGGGTTCCTGGTCACTTCCCTAAAGATGGGCATGGTTTAGCCTTCTTTGATGGTACTCACCTCTACGAACACGCAGATCCCCGTAAGGGTGAACATAAAGAGTGGGGTACTCTAGTATTTAACTATAACCGCAATGAAGTGCGTAACTTCTTAGTTGCTAATGCCCTATTCTGGTTTGATAAATACCATATAGATGGGATTCGTGTCGATGCTGTGGCTTCCATGCTCTATTTAGACTATTGTCGTAAACCAGGAGAATGGTTACTTAACCAGTATGGTGGCCGAGAAAATCTAGAAGCTGCGGATTTCTTGCGTCAAGTAAATCATCTACTTTTTAGCTATTTCCCCGGCGTTGTTTCCATTGCAGAAGAATCTACAGCATGGCCAATGGTCTCCTGGCCTACCTACACAGGCGGTTTAGGGTTTAACTTAAAGTGGAATATGGGTTGGATGCACGATATGCTGGATTATTTCAGCATGGACCCTTGGTTCCGCCAATTCCACCAGAATAATATCACCTTCAGTATGTGGTACAACCACAGCGAAAACTTCATGCTGGCGTTATCTCACGATGAAGTTGTACATGGTAAGAGCAATATCATCGGCAAAATGCCAGGAGATAGATGGCAAAAGTTAGCCAATGTGCGTTGTTTGTTTGCCTATATGTTTGCTCACCCTGGTAAGAAAACCATGTTTATGAGCATGGAGTTTGGACAGTGGAGTGAGTGGAATGTCTGGGCTGATTTAGAGTGGCAATTACTACAGCATGAACCACACCAACAGTTGAAAAAGTTCTTCCAAGAACTCAATCAACTTTACCGTTCTGAACCATCTTTGTACACGTTGGATTTTGCCAGAGAAGGGTTTGAATGGATTGATTGTAGTGACAATCGTCACAGTGTAGCCTCTTTCATTCGTCGTGATAAGGATTCAGAAAATTTTGTGGTTGTGATTTGTAACTTTACACCACAACCCCATTCTCACTACCGAATTGGTGTACCAGAACCAGGATTTTACACTGAGTTATTTAATAGTGATGCTCGTCAGTATGGCGGTAGCAACATGGGTAACTTAGGCGGTAAATGGACAGATAATTGGTCTATGCACAATCGTCCCTATTCACTAGATTTATGCTTACCACCTTTAGGTGTGTTGATGTTTAAGTTGGATAAGCAAAAGACTGCTGAGGTGTTGGGTTAACAATTCAAAATTCAAAATTCAAAATTCGTCTTGAAAAGTTTGCTCAACGGTGGGAACCCCCCGAACTTTGCTCAACGGGGGAAACCCCTGCACGCAAGTTCTCTCCGCACGCAACTTTTCGCAAAATTAAAGACATTTTCAGTAGGCGATTTCAACCTCTACTGAAAATGTTCTACCTGTAGACATAGGGGTCTTAAACCCTCGGATTTACGATAAAGATTGAGGTTGGGTAATCGTTAAAATCCTACTGCTTGTGATTGATTAGTTTTTCAGACTACCAATCACCAATCACCAATCACACGGTAAAATTCAATGTAAGAATGCCGCAGCCATCATGACTAAACCCAAGATTTTTATTGACGGAGAGTCGGGAACTACAGGTTTACAGATTTACTCGCGTCTCAATCAAAGAGACGATATCGAGATAGTCAGTATTGCCGCATCTCAGCGCAAAGATGCAACTGAACGAGCAAAAATTCTCAACTCTGTTGATGTGGCTATTCTCTGCTTACCTGATGATGCGGCTCGTGAAGCTGTAAGTTTAGTTAACAGTACTCAAGTCAAAATCCTCGACGCTAGTACGGCTTATCGTACGGCTCAGGGTTGGGTTTATGGTTTTCCAGAATTGCATCCAGGACAGCGTGAGCAAATTGCTAAAGCTCAGTTTGTCAGTAATCCTGGTTGTTATCCTACAGGCTTTTTGGCTTGTATTCGTCCTTTAATAGCTCAAGGGTTGCTTCCCAGCAATTTTCCTGTGACAATTAATGCGGTGTCTGGTTACTCTGGTGGTGGTAAGAATTTAATTCAAAAGTACGATCGCCTGCATGAGCAGCAAAAAGGTGTAACCTCACCCTATCCTTATGGTGTTTATGGTTTGCAGTTTGGACATAAACACGTCAAAGAAATGCAACAGCACGCTGGCTTAACATCGCCGCCATTGTTCGTGCCGGCAGTGGGTGACTTTGAGCAGGGGATGGTGGTACAAGTGCCTTTACCTCTGTGGACGTTAGACAATCCGCCATCAGGGGCAGAAATTCATCAAGCGATCGCCCACTATTACCAAGGGGAAAAATTTGTCCAAGTCGCCCCATACCAAGATACTAGTTTACTACGAGACGGAACATTTTTAGATGCGATCGCTGTAAATAACACCAATATCGTGCAAGTTTTCGTCTTCGCCAACGACAATACTCAAGAAGCATTACTAGTAGCCCGTCTCGACAATTTAGGTAAAGGTGCATCAGGCGCAGCAGTCCAGAACCTAAATATTATGCTCGGTGTTCCAGAAGAGTTAGGATTATGACGTTATTAGTTATTAATGTAGGTTGCTATCTATTTAAGAACTGGTAATGGGTATTGGGTACTGGGTACTGGGTACTGGGTAAGAGTTTTACAAATCACTAATGACTAATGACTAATGACTAATGACTAATGACTAATCAAAAACGAGTTTGCATTATCTTAGGAACCCGCCCGGAAGCGATTAAACTAGCTCCGGTAATCCAGGCTTTTCAAAAATGTCCAGACTTTGAGCTGCAAGTAATTCTCACCGGACAACATCGGGAAATGGTGGAACAAGTAATGCAGCTATTCAACCTCAAGGCAGATTATGACCTAGAGATTATGCAGCCTCAACAGTCTCTGAGTGATATTACCTGCCGGAGCTTACGCGGTTTAGAAGCATTGTTCCGGGAACGTCAGCCGGATTTAGTGATTGTCCAAGGAGACACCACCACAGCCTTTGCAGCAACCTTAGCAGCATTTTACCAAAAAATTCCTGTAGGTCATGTAGAAGCAGGATTAAGAACCGATGACTTATTCAATCCTTATCCAGAAGAAGCAAATCGGCGGTTGATTTCCCAGATTACTCAGTTGCATTTTGCACCAACTACTTTAGCCGTGGAAAATTTACAGCGTTCTGGCGTGTTGGGAGGAATTCACCTCACTGGTAACACTGTGATTGATGCTCTATTACACGTCGCCGCCACCGAGCCGGCTTGTCAGGTTCCTGGTTTAAACTGGCAAGAATATCGTGTATTATTAGCAACAGTCCATCGCCGGGAAAATTGGGGTGAACCATTACAGGCGATCGCTCAAGGATTTCTGCAAATATTAGATAAGTTTCCCGATACAGCCTTATTGTTACCCCTACATCGCAATCCCACAGTCCGAGAACCCTTACAAGCATTACTCGGAAATCATCCAAGAATTTTTTTGACAGAACCGCTAGATTATGCTGAGTTGGTAGGAGCGATTGGGCGATCGCATTTTTTGTTAACTGATTCTGGTGGCTTGCAAGAAGAAGCACCCAGCTTGGGTAAACCAGTACTAGTTCTTAGAGAAACTACAGAAAGACCAGAAGCAGTAAGTGCGGGTACAGCTAAACTAGTAGGAACCAACAGCGAAACTATCGTCACAGCTGCGAGTGAATTACTGAGTAACCCAGTCGCTTATAATGCAATGGCTAATGCCATCAATCCTTTCGGTGATGGTCATGCAGCCGAACGCATTGTGGAAATTGTGCAAAATTACTTGTGATTAGCGGCTGTTTTACGAATTGCTATTAGGCGATCGCTCATCCCTAATCTACAAGGTATCTTGGAAATAGGGATTTCATCTTTGTGGAGTAGGGATGATGAACACAGCAGAATTCCTCCGGTTGATGGCAAAACAGCGCTTATGTCCGCAAACACTACCAAAAGCGCTGCAAGCATTGTGGTACGACAAACAAGATGACTGGAACCAAGCCCATGACATCGTGCAGAATGCTGGTGATGTTGATAGTGCTTGGGTTCACGCTTACCTACACCGTAAAGAAGGTGATTTAAATAACGCTCATTACTGGTATCAACGTAGTAGTCAGCCAGAATTTACTGGAGAACTCAACCAAGAATGGGAACACATCACGTCTTGCTTACTTACAAAAGTCAATACAACTCATGGATGCTGATAACATCAAACGGCGTTACAGAGATGGCGAAAGATATTTTCCTGCCGCAAATTTAACCAAAGCCAAGTTAATTGGAGCCAATTTACCTGGAATAAATTTATGGGGAGCTGATTTGAGTGGTGCTAATCTAGCTAGAGCTAAACTTTGGGGAGCTGATTTAAGTCGAGCGAATCTAGCCAATGCAAATTTAACTAGAGCGAATTTGTGTGGTGTGAAACTAAATGAAGCCAATCTCCGAGGCGCTAAACTGAACTTTACCAAATTATATGGAGCCGATTTAACAGGTGCTTATTACGATGAAACCACCCGTTTTTCTAGAGGCTTTGATCCCATGAGTAAAAATATGCAGAAGTTTTAATCCTTACTTTTATAACTTATAGACGCAAGGAGAATAAATATATGTTAGGTTTCGACCGCATTACATTTGACCCACGCATTATGGCAGGACAAGCTTGTATTCGGGGAATGCGAGTTCCCGTTTCATTAATTTTGAATTTGGTCGCCAACGGTAAAACTGTCGCTGAAATCGTAGAAGATTATCCGTATTTGGAACCAGAAGATATTCAGCAATCATTAATGTATGCAGCATGGTTGGCAAGAGAACAAGTTTTTCTCATAGTTGGTGAGCAGGCTGGATGAAATTTTTAGCAGATATGGGCATCTCACCACGTACTGTAAATTGGCTAAAGACTGCTGGTTATGATGCAGTACATTTGGTTGATGAAAGTCTAGAAAGATTAGCTGATGATGAAATTTTAGTGAAAGCTCGGTTTGAAGGGCGAATTTTATTAACAGTAGATTTGGACTTTGGTTACTTATTAGCAGTAAGTAGAGCCACATTACCAAGCGTAATTCTGTTTAGATTGGGGAATGAAAGTTACGAAATCATCAATGAACGTTTAGCCGAAGTTTTGAATCGGTTTGAGCCAGATTTAAAAGTAGGTGCGATTATCTCTGTCAGCGATCGCGATTTTCGAGTAAGACAATTGCCAATATAAGAGCAAGCAAAAAGTAAGAAACTTGCTGTCTCTTTCAGAAATTATCTAATTCTTCTAAATAAAATTCACCACTTCGACAGGAAAAATATAGTATCAGGACTTTGTTGGGTTTCGCTGTCGCTCAACCTAACCTACTAGGATTTCTAAGATTTCTGGTGTTAATCCTCGTTCTTCTGCTTCTTGACTGGCCTTATCCATTGTGGTTTTTAAGCGTGCAATGGCTTCCTGTCTGTGAGTGATAAATTGAGACTGCATGATGGCAGCAATTTTTAGTTGCAATTGTTCCCGTTCTTCTTCAGTGGCGTTATCGTATGCTTCTGCTACTTCAGAAGGAACTTTGATAGTAATTTCTTTTTTAATAATCATATTCTGTTCGCTTTTATATAGGAGTTCGATGTAATTTTTTTGGTATAGCCTGAGCTTGCGCTTAAAAATTACGTATACTCAAAGCTTAATTGTAGGACAATGATAACCACATCTATGTTTTGGTTGGTATTGCCCTCCCGATGGATATTGCTTCATTTTCATCTAAATCTTGATTTCGTTGTTTAAACTCATCTAATAAAGTAAAGAACTTTTCAAAACCAGCTCTTTCATCGTGACAGTAAAGCATAATCATTTTCGACCAAGAGCTTACCGTTGTTATTCCTAATTTTTTCTGTAACCAAGGCTGAAACTCTCCATAAAAATCTTCTTCCTTCTCCATGGTTTCAATTTCCAATTCACTTCGAGAACATTCATACCCAACCAAAAACATAAATAAATCGCTCACAGACGGACGACCAATATACATCTCAGGTTTGGCTTGAATTTTTGCTAAGATTTCATACACTCTACTCATAATATGTTCTCCTTATAGGCATATAGGACAAACGCATAATGTAGTATCATTGTAACTCGTGGTATTAATGGTGGAACTCATGACACCTCGATTTGCATACACCAGGGTTAGTCAAGAGGATATGCAGCACTTAGGTTATATCCTTGAACAGTGTTTTATCATGCCAACTGGTGATAGTAAATTTTATGCTAAACGTATTGGCTTAGAAAATTTTCGTGCTATTTATCGAGAGCAAAAAGTTGCTGGGGGACTGGCAATATTACCGATGGGGCAGTGGTGGGGGGGAAAGCGTGTGTCTATGGCGGGAATTGCGGCGGTGGGTATTGCGCCAGAATATCGTGGTGATGGAGCTGCGATCGCTCTTCTTCACCATACCCTGAAAGATATCCATACTCAAGAAATTCCCATTTCCGTTTTATATCCTGCCACGCAACGCCTATACAGAAAAGCTGGGTACGAACAAGCAGGTAGTTACTGTAGTTGGGAGATTGCTGCTGATAGTATCCAGATGCGAGAACAATCTTTACCTATACAGCCCGTAGTTGCTACTGATAATCCCATCTTTCAAGATTTATATTACAAACAAGCAACCTTGACTCATGGCTACTTAGACCGACATCCAGCAATTTGGCATGGATTAATTTACCCAGATCACAAAGAGACAATATATAGTTACTTAATAGGCGACAAAGACCAATCCCAAGGTTATATCATCTTCACTCAAGAGCGAACCAAGGATGGGTCAATTTTACGCATTCGAGATTGGGCTTTACTTTCCGATGCGGCTGTACAGACTTTTTGGTATTTTATCGCCAATCATCGCTCCCAAATTGACAAGGTGCGCTGGAAGAGTTCTGTGATTGATGCTTTGACATTGCTGCTACCAGAGCAAACAGCCACAATTAAAAATCAAGATCGTTGGATGTTACGCATAGTCAACCTATCTAAAGCCCTAGAAGCGCGGGGTTATCCGCCAGGAGTTACAGCAGAACTACATTTAGCAGTACAAGATGACTTATTAACTGCCAATCAAGGAAAGTTTATCTTATCAGTTGCTAATGGTCGAGGTGAGGTAACTAAAGGTGGCAAAGGAGAGTTACAGCTAGACATCAGAGGATTAGCACCTTTATACACCAGCTTATTTACACCCCAGCAGTTACAACTGACAGGAAAATTGGTGGGGACAGAAGCCTCACTTGTGGCAGCTACGCAAATTTTTGCAGGTACATCGCCGTGGATGGCTGATTTCTTTTGAAAAATAGGGATCTTAACTTTGTGCCTCTGTGGTTCTGTGGTAAAAAAGTATTTTATTTAACCACAAAGACACAAAGACACAGAGAGAAAAGCCAAAATTTTGTCACTTACTGAAAAAAATTGCCTACTGGGGTCAGGAGGCTTGATAGTAAGTAAAATTATCTGAAGTTAGCTAGCGATGTACTCTTTAACATTGGCGCGACGGCGGCGTAAATGAGCCAGCGCTTGATGTTCTAACTGACGCACACGCTCACGACTCAGGTTTAAGCGTTCGCCGACTTTTGCTAAAGACATTTCGTTACCGTCTTCTAAGCCGAAACGTAATGCTAAGACTTCCCGTTGTTGGGGTGTGAGTTCTGCCAACAAGGTGTTGAGGTCTTGACGTAAGAATTCCTGAGTGGTGTAATACTCTGGTGATGGGCCTTCATCTTCCAGCATTTCTTGCAGTTCGGTGTCTTGGTTATCACCAACTCGCACATCTAAAGAAACTGGTTGACGCGCCATGTTCAGATACTCACGAATCTGAGCAGGTTCTAGCTCTAGTTCTTTGGCAATTTCCGCAGGTGAAGGAGATCGCCCCAAGGTTTGAGCTAGTTCGCGTTGGACTTTTTTGATTTTGTTCAGTTTCTCGGTAATATGGATTGGTAAGCGGATAGTACGGCCTTGTTGGGCGATCGCTCTAGTGATTGCTTGACGAATCCACCAGTAAGCATAGGTGGAGAACTTATAGCCCCTTGTCGGATCAAATTTCTCGACACCTCTTTCTAAACCCAGAGTTCCTTCTTGGATTAAATCCAGAAACTCCATGTTCCGCTTTTGATATTTTTTAGCAATAGCTACTACCAAGCGCAGGTTCGCTTCAATCATCTTTTGCTTCGCTCGCTTACCTTGAGTCACAGTCTGCTTCACTTCTGTCTCAGACTTGTGAACATGATCCGCCCATTCTAATAAGCTGGGTTCGCGCTGCAATTTCTCCGCTAAAGCCTCTTTAGCGTCTATGAGAGACATCATGTGTTGCACCTGCTTCCCGTAAATAATCTCTTGCTCACGGGTGAGCAGGGGTACACGTCCAATTTCTCGCAGATAGGTTCGCACCATATCAGCCGTGAACTTGGTGTTTGTGTCTTCAGTGTGGGTGTTAACAGTAGGCATTGGTGCGTTGTCCTCTACTCCGTAAACACAGTCAATCTTGAATAACTAAATCCAGCTAGGAAAGATAGTCTCTTGATCACAAAACTCAAGGTGCTGCCAAACTTAATCAATTTCAGGTATCCGTTTTTCAGAAGGCACTCGCTTGAGATAGGTTCCCCTACCCTCCCTAAATTTTTTAATCTCTTACAAGCACAGTGGTTAATTTTCCAGAATTCTTTCTTTATTTTCAGTTCCTAATGGCAACTGTCTAATATGAAGTCAGTATGAGTTCCACTTAATCTTATAGTAAGACAAATCAGGCAGATAGTAAAGTAGTCCTAAGAAGGATAAAAATTATAATGCAAAAATGTCTGTTTTTTATAAAAAGTTTTCAGTTCCTTACCGGTGACTATATCTATGGTGACGCGAAAACCCCCTATGCTGTTGCTGAAAAGTAGGGAGATAACCGAACTGGATTTAGCAAGAAGGTACTACATAATAGTCATTAGTCAATGGTCATTAGTCAATAGTCATTGGTCTTCTCCCCTTGTCCCCCACTCTCATACTCAGTACTCATCACGGGCTAAACGCCCCGCTTCCGCTAACAGCACTCATTACTCATCACTCTCTCTAGAATCCCAAATCGGCTTTGGCTAATTCAGCAGCAGCGAATACTTCTGCGTCTGGTTTTTCTTCCCAGGCGGGATCGCCAATTTCGGCGTAGAATGTGGCATCGTAGGGACGGGTTTTGACTACGACAGGCATGGGGACGGCGTGACCTAAAATTAAAGCTTGTTGCTTGGAGTCTAGTTTGGCTAAGACCGATTTTAAGCTACCAGCGCCTGATACCCCAGTGAAGATGGCATCGATGTCTTTGTCATCATTGAGTAAGGCGGTAATCCGAGTCCCAATTTGGGACATAACTTCGTTGTCTATGCCTGAAGGTCGTTGATCAACTACCAAAAGTGTGACGAAATATTTACGCAGTTCGCGGGCAATTGTGCCGAAGATAGTACTTTGAACGATCGCAGGGTCAAGGAAGCGATGGGCTTCTTCTATTGTAATCATTAATGGCGTGGGGCGATCGCTAGGATTTTTACTTTGGAGAAACTTATCGGCTTTTTTGACGTAATGCTCATGAATCCGTCTGGTAATCATGTTAGTAACCAGCATATATGAGAGCATATTCGACTGGGAACCAAATTCGACAACTACGTTTTTCCCAGCTTCTAAGGATTGTAAAATTTTACTAATATAATTCTGGGGACAAACCGCCCGCATATATTTTAAGCCATCTAAGCGCAATAGTTTACGCTGCAATGCCATGATGGAACCTTTGTGTCCCCGTTTCTCGTCACAAAACATTTCGATTTCTTCGTTAGTCATATTCAGCAACTGGACAATCCAGGATTTGCCGAACTCACTATATAAAATGTTGGCATTATCTAAGGCTGCTTCTGATAAGCCTAAATCTCGACTGCATAACTTCACATCTTCAACTTCGATTTGTTCATAACTCAGATAGAGTTCTTGGGAATCACGCACACCACGACGCTTAGTCGATTCGGGATCGAGGGTGTAGACTTCAACTCTCCCAGGAAACAGTTGTTTGAGTCCTTTAACGGTGTTGACGTTCTTCCCTTCCGCTACGGCTTCCCAACCATACTCAGAGTGCATATCAAAAATCAAGCTTACTGCTGCATTCTTGCGAATCACACCGGCTAAAAGTAGACGAGTCAGGAAGGATTTACCCGTACCAGATTTACCAAATACCCCATTACTACGTTCTACAAAACGGTTTAAATCGATACAGACGGGGACATCCATATCCAAAGGTTTACCAATAGAAAAATTTTTCCGTTGGATATCGTCTTCCCAACCAAACACTCGGCGAAAATCTTCAACGCTGGCTTCATAGACCTGGCTAAAATGGCTGGGAATGGTTTTTACAGGAAGCAATTCTAATGTCGTACTAGTTTGGGGTTGAAAAGATGCCAAACTCGTAGACGATGGCACAAAAGGGTTAGCAGATTTACCGTTTGTAGAGGAAACCGACTCATTAGATTCAGGGGTGAACATCAACATCGGCGCAAGGTTGATAGTTCCATAAGTACCGCTACCAGCTAAAACTTCCCGTAAAAAAGTGTCCTCCCAACTGGGGGGATTAGCCACAATGCGCGTATTAGCAGTTCCCAAGGCTACATCTGTCAGCATACAAAAAAACCGCGATCGCAACCCTTGGACTACCAAAAACTTACCCACCCGCATATCCTCAACAGAAATATCCGGGTGTAACCGTATCTGTAAACCCCCAGTCAGAGAACCTTCAATTACTGAACCTAATGGTTGTTGGTTAGTCATTGGTCAATGGTCAATGGTCAATGGTCAATAGTCAATAGTCAATAGTCATTGGTCAACAGATTTTCTTCTTGTCCCTCACTCAGCACTCACTATTCACTACTCCCCACTCCTCACTCCCTCACTCCCTCACTCAGCACTCAGCACTCAGCACTCTCTACTCAATCTGAATAGAAGTAGGCGCACTGCCGGTTGGTGGTACACCGATTAGGGGTTTGCGGAATTGGGTGTAGAGGCGATCGCGCCAGGTGAAAAAGGGTGCATAATCGGGATTATCTGCTAGTGAGGGGACACCTTTACCTTGAATACTGGCGGGTAAATCTAGGTAAGAGCCTTCCGGGAATTTTAACAGGATTGATAACCCAGCAACTGCCAAATCGGCTAAAGTTGGCTCATCTCCGGTTAGATAGGGACTATCTGCTAACAGTAGTGTGAGGGATTCTAGGTCTTGTTTCAAATCTGCGATCGCTGACTTGACTACATCTGGACTATAACCTACTCCGAACCCTAAAACTGTCAAAAAATCAGTGGGTACGCCTTCAACCAGGGTTTTGAGAACGTCTGGTGTGGAGGTGGGCAACAAAGATTTGCGGAAATTTTGGTCTTGACTAATGGCAGAAAATAGTGCTTTTCTACCCTTAATGCCGATTGATTCGTCTGCCCATTCTTCGATTAATAAAGTTAAACCCCTTTGTTTGGGGTCTTTGGGTAGCAAGGGACGCTCAGGATATTCTAAGTCTAAATATTTAGCGATCGCTGTAGAATCTGGAATATACCTGTTACCATCTTTTAGGACTGGTACTTGTCTTTGTCCAGTTAAGCGGAACAATTCTACTTGACCAATCCCCGGTGTCACCTCGATTTTACGATATTCTAATCCTTTATAATCGAGAATTAGGCGGACTTTTTCCGAGTATTGAGATAGCTCCCACTGGTATAATTCCAACATATTGATACCTTGTTACTAATTACTCAATCAGCTTTTCAATTGTATCTTTATTGCCAACAAATTACCTAAGTAAATAATTGATTTGTCGCTACATTTGTTGCCAACACAAAAGTCATTTACCCGTAAGTTTCGAGCCGAGTCTCATGACTAATGACTGATAACTAATAACGATTTCATTAATTAATAAACCGCGAGAGAAATCCCATTTAAATTACATCATCTAGGTGTTTAATATAACGTAGTAATTCCATCTTGACCACCCAAAAAGCAGATTTTCAGGAAAAATCTTACCTCCACAGTTAGATTTTATGTGTTGCAAAATGTTATAAGTCTTTATGTAACCGATATAAATCAAAACAAAATTTATGAAGGTGAATCATAGCAGATTGTTGACAAACTTGGCAGGTGTAGTGGGTTTAGCGAGCTTTAGTCTCTTCGTTACCTTACCATCTCAAGCAAAACAAGCATTAAACCCCAACCCTACCATTTTTCAAGAATTTCCCTACAATCGCACTCAACCCACCCAAGTAAACGCTCAATCTACTCCTGTAGAAAATGTTATCCAAATAACAAAAGACAACAGTAACAATAAAAAGCAAATCGCACAAGGGAGTGGGAGAGTCAATCCCCGACCAAGTATTTTTAACGAGCCTCCCTACAATCGTAGTAATCGTACTACACCAACAGAAACTACGCCAACTCCAACTGATACCCCAGCAACTGAAGTACCTACCACTGAAACACCAAATACAACTCAGCCAACAACGGGAACAACCAGTAATTCCAGCAACAACTTGTTAGCATTGGTGGAGTCAAATACCTCCTTCTCAACGCTAAATAAAGCATTGAAAGCAGCTGGACTAACTGAAACTTTGAAAGGCAAAGATAGTTTAACAATTTTTGCTCCTACCGATGCAGCATTTGCTAAATTACCCCAAGATGCTTTGCAAGAGTTGTTAAAACCAGAAAATAAAGAAGTACTACTCAAGGTGCTAACTTATCATGTTGTAGCTGGCAACGTACTATCCACTGATTTAAAATCAGGGGAAGTAAAAAGCGTCGAAGGTGGTGCTATCAATGTCAAAGTTAGTAATCAAGGTGTCACCGTCAACGATTCTAAAGTAGTCCAGGCAGACATCAAAGCTGATAATGGCGTGATCCATGCGATCGATACAGTCATGTTACCACCTGATTTGTAAGATGGTTTGTTAGAAATCAAGATTGAAAAAATCAAATCAAAAGCACAATTTTCATCAATATCCCAAACTTCTTTAAGAAGTCTGGGATATTTTCTCATGAATGATTGAAGCATATTTGTGAATCCGCCTCTACCGTTTTGTGAGAAATGTTAGGTAATGCCATGTTTTATAGATAGATACTGTGTTATGGCTTCTCTTTATCGATTTGGATAAACATGGCGTGTCTCAAACCGACTTTGTTCCCAGAGTGGTTGTAACGCTTGCTTGGCAAAATTTAACTGTCCTTGGGAATAACTAATTTTGCCGTGTTCTATAATCCAGATAAAAATGCGGGTGATTAAATCGGCTTTAAAGCTATGTTCATATTGATAATTATTTATCCTGCCTACTTGGGCATCTAGATAATACATCACATCTTTGAAATTACATTTTTGAAAATTACTGTTCATTCTGTCTTTAGTATTACTAGCTTCCATCAAAGACAAATTACGGATAATATAATCCATACCTTCTATCGATGAATCGGTGTTACGTACTAAATTGATGAATGCTTGGTAATATGCTTTTAATAAAATAGCAGCAATATTCTCTGTGTAAATATGTAGCCAAGATTGTATGTTTTGCAGATAGGGTATCAATTCTTGAATATCATTGATTTCTGTGATGGGAGTATGTTCAGCCTGAATAATCGATATATTCTTAATTAACTCTGTTTCGGATAAATGATATTTTTCTGTATAATAATCAATAACTTTGGGAATAAATTGATTTAATAACCATTGTTGAGTATATTTAGCTGTCCAAGTTCCCCGTACGCCTATATCTTGTTGCCATGAATTCATACCTCTTGTCTCTAAAGATTGGAGATGAATATCATTAATTTCATAAACTATGTCAATTATGCCATCAGGTAAGAGAGATAAATAATTGATAGGTTTAGGTAGAATGAAAGCGTGATCACGAATTCCCCGACTGATGCGAATGGAGATATCTTCTTGTTGGAATAAGTGCCATTCTGATTTACCTTGCACATAATTAAATTCATTGGCAAAGCTGTACATCAATCTCCATAATTTCGCATCTACAGAAAAAAGATGGACTCCGCGAATTTCTAAAAATTCAACAAAAGGAAAATTCCATGTTTCTAAAGCATCTTCAAAGGCAATAATTGAGTTTTTGTATTCTTGGCAGACTGTATCAATACATAAGCAGAGGTCTGCTGTTTCTAAATCAGATAAAATTATGCTTGTTTGTCCTAAATCAACTTCAAAAGCATTGTCATCTAATTGTTTTAAAAAACTACGACAGCCCCATTCTGGACGGGTATGTAATCCTATCATGAGTTTTCCTAAAATGTACTGATGGTTTAAGCTAACTTTCAGCCCTCTTAATATCAGACTACTAAATTGGATTTGACAATTACCTGCTTTAAAAGCTTTTGGTAAATTGCATTCTATGACAACTTTAGGCTTGACAACGATTAGGCGATCGCCTTCTCGCATCACTGTCGGACTAAAGTCAGTTTTCGCTAAGATTTCTTGTAAGTTATATCGCCTTAAAGACTTTTCTATTAAACTATATTGGGTATACTTCAAAGCATTAGCTACATCTTTATCAATAGTTTGAACTAGATGGAAATTGAACTGATGATAAAAATCTGTAGCTATCTCAGTATTCTTTAAAGAATCAACACTTTTATCAAAAATACATTCTTCTCGATGATAAATAAAATATTTAAATACTTTAACATGATAACCATTAGTTAATAAGAAAAATAATGGTTTGGTATAGGTACTATAAAATCTCGCTCGTTCAATAGCGGCTTGAAAATCATGAGAATTTGGTTCTAAATAAATGGCGAGTATTAAAGAGGTTGCTGAGTTTTGCTTAACTATGTCATCAGTAGAGAAATAAATATAGATATTTTCTAAATTACTTTCATGATTTCTATTCTTGACTGAACAGTATCCTTCTGAATACGAGAGATACTGAAACATAGGGACAAGAAAATTTATCTCTACATCATCTTTGTTTTTTAAAACACGATAATCAAAAGATTGTATCCATTTAATAAATTGTCTAGTTTCATTAGAAATTGACATTATAATTCGTAATTCGTAATTCGTAATACCCTACGGGTACTCCAAAGGAGAACTCGGAGAGTAGGCTTGTACCTACGTAATTTCCATAAATCTATACTCTCTTTTTTCTGATTGCCTCCTGTAGTTTTTATTTAAATGCTTAAGCCGTCAAAATTGATAAAGGCACAGAATGACTGTGCCTCTAACTTGTTTAACTTTTATTGGTGCGGAGGTCAACATTATGCCAACGCTACCACCTTTTCTAGCAACCCTTGAAATAACTTTAATCCATCACTACCCCCAAGAACAGGATCAGATGCCCTTTCTGGGTGTGGCATCATCCCTAAAATATTCCCTTGGCGATTGCAAATTCCGGCAATGTTATTTAGTGAACCGTTGGGATTTGCGCCTGCATAACGAAACACTACTTGTCCATGATCTTCTATCTCTGATAATGTTGTCTCATCAGCATAAAATCGCCCTTCTCCGTGGGCAATGGGTAAAGTGATGACTTCACCAGTAGCGTAAGCTTGTGTCCAAGGATTGCTGTTACTCTCAACGGTGAGAGGTACACGATCGCAAATAAAATGCAAATCTCGATTTCTTGTCAGTATTCCCGGTAGTAATCCCGCTTCGGTTAGCACTTGAAAACCGTTACAAATCCCCAGCACTAACTTACCTTTTTGGGCGTGTGCTACTACTTGCTGCATCACAGGCGAGAATCGAGCGATCGCACCACAGCGCAAATAGTCACCATAACTAAATCCACCGGGTATGATTACCACATCCAAATCATCAATATCCGTATCTTGATGCCAAACCATGCGAGTTGGTTGTCCTAGCAAGTCTCTAGTAACATAGGCAACATCGCGATCGCAATTAGAACCAGGAAAAACAACAACGCCAAATTTCATAAGTTAGTCATTAGTCAATAGTCATTAGTCAATAGTCAATGGTCAATAGTCATTAGGCAATGGGTAATAGGTAACAGGTAACAGGTAACAGGCAAGAGTTATTCTCTCCTTGTCCCCCAGTCCCCTTGTCTCCCAGTCCCCAGTCCCCAATCCCCAATCCCCAATCCCCAATCCCTAAAATACTCCCGTTTGGGTTTCAACCTCAATCAAATCAAAACGGTAGTTTTCGATGACTGGATTTGATAACATTTGGTCACAGATGACATTTAAATCTCGACGGGCTTTAGTTTCATCGGATGAGGTGATGGTGAGTTCGATATACTTACCAATCCGCACCTGCTCAACGTTATGGTAGCCCATTTGCTGTAGGCCAGATTGTACAGCCACACCAGCTGGATCTAAAACTGAAGGCCGGAGAGTAACGAAAATTTTGGCTATATACTTAGTTTGCACGGGATTTTGCTGAATGCTGCGATCGCTATACTATAACTTTCTGTCCCAACTGAGTAAAAATAAGATAGCCGAAGCGCTACAGTTGATTTATTAGTTAATGCCGTGTGCAAATTTCTTTCAAACCTAACCCCCAACCCCTTCCCTACGTTCGCGCAGCGTCTCGAAGAGAGGGAAGGGAAGCAAGATTCAAAGCCTCTCTCCGCTTCGGGGAGAGGTTTGGAGAGGGGTTTTAAAAATAAGTTGCACATCGCGTTAGTTAGCCAGTAAACAGCTGCTAATCAAGTGGCAAATTTCAATAACTGTCTATGAGAGCTATCCGCACCCGCAGTCAAGAGCGTATCTTCAGCCTGTTGCAAACTGTAAAACAAGGGATTTCTGCCCAAGATATTTATGTCGAATTGCGTAACCGCAATCAGAATATGGGTTTAGCAACAGTTTATCGCTCCTTGGAAGCTTTAAAAATGGAAGGTTTGGTGCAAATGCGGACTTTACCTAATGGTGAAGCCCTCTATAGCCTAGCGCAGCAAGACAAACACCACTTGACTTGTTTGCAGTGTGGTGCATCTATTCCCATTCATCAATGTCCAGTCCATGATTTAGAAGACCAATTACAAGTCACCCACAAGTTTAAAATTTTTTACCATACCCTAGAATTTTTCGGTTTGTGCGGACAATGCCAAACGTAGAGACGTTGTCTACAACGTCTCCATAATTCCCAATTTAGTCATCATTAACCGTTGGTGGAATCTTGATTATTACCAACAATCGAGCGTATACCCTCCAAAGTAGCAGGAATAGTGCGGGGATCGATAAACATCACCTTACTGCTATCGCTCTTACCGATGATAGAACCCATATCTAGATAACCCAAAGCAAATAATACTTCTAATGCTTGGTGTGTGGTATGATTAGCGTCAATTTTTTGGGCAATAATGTCTGCTGATTCAGCGATCGCCTGAGCTTTAAGAACCTGCTGCTGACGTTCTGCTTGGGCTTTGAGAATGAGCGCTTTTTGTTCAGCTTCCGCCTGTAAAATTACTGATTTCTGTCTGGCTTCCGCGTCTAAAATTTGCGCCTCCGCCTTACCTCTAGCACTATTCACCGCCGCTTCCCGTTCACCCTCAGAATTTAAAATTGCTGCCCGTCTGCGTCTTTCTGCGGACATTTGCAATTCCATCGATTCCCGTACCGCTTGAGAGGGGATAATGTCACGCAATTCCACCCGCGTCACCTTCACACCCCAAGGATCAGTAGCTACATCCAAATCGCGTAACAAAAGTTCATTGATTTGAGCGCGGGCTGTAAAAGTCTCATCTAACTCCAGTTGTCCCATTTCTGAGCGAATTTGTGTCAGGACTAAATTGACCATCGCTGACTGGAGGTCTTCGACTTTATACCAAGCTTTTTCCATATCAACAATGCGCCAATAAACCACCGCATCAACTTCAATTCCTACGTTGTCACGAGTAATACATTTTTGGGGAGGAATATCTAAAACTTTTTCTCGAATGGTTCCTTGGTAAACGATTTTATCGACAAACGGAACCACAAAATTTAGCCCTGGTTCTAATTTTTTGTTATAGCTACCCAATCTTTCCACCAAAGCTTCATTACCCTGGTTAATCACTTTCACTGAACCAGCCACAGCAGAACCACCAAGCCCTAAAAATACGAGTAAAAAAAAGTTTTCTAACATTAAATTAACACTCCTGAATTTATAAGGAAGAAGGGGATAGGGGATTGGGGACAGGGGGATTGGGGGACAAGGGGATTGGGGGACAAGGAGAGAATAACTTGCCTATTACCTGTTACCTGTTACCTACCTGTTACCTGTTACCTATTGCCCATTGACTAATGACTATTGACTATTGACCAATGACTATTGACCAATGACTATTGACTAAACAACATATTTTCTGGCATCACAATCAACGTTGTACCTACCCTTCTCACCACGTAAACTCGTTGATTCGCTGGTATGGTAATTTTGTCATCATCACATTGTGCCCGCCACGAATTGCCCTCATATAATACTCGCCCCATTTGCCCGGCGGGAATTTCTGTTAAAGTTTCTCCTATGACTGCATCCTGAATTTTGGACTTACGTTGTCGCGGTTGTAGATAGCGGCGGGAAAGTAAAACTAAGAGAGTCGAAAGTAACAACCAGGCGAGAACTTGTAGCCATAACGCTAAACCAAATTGGGATAATAACGCCACAATTAAAGCGCTAACTCCCATCATGAAGGCGACAAAAGCCGACGGTAAGAATAGTTCAGTTAAACAAAGAACTGTTCCTGCTAATAACCAAATAAAGGTAGACGTTGGCATAGCGCCATCCTAGACATTTTATTTACATCAGTTGTGAGTTGTCATTTGTCAGTAGCTAAGAGGGTGTTGGAAAAGTTTCAGTAGGTATAAAAATGTCATTCTGACTGGAGCGGAGCGTCAGGAAGAATCTAGGTTTTGTGGCACATACCGAGATGTTTCATTCCGCTACGCTGCATTCAACATGACAAAGAAACCGACTGTTCAAACGTCTTCTAAGAAAAAACAACTGACAATGGATTTTGAATTGATATTAGATACATTCAGACAACAAAGACTTACAGAAATCAGAACTTAGTTGTTTTCTCAACAATTTTGATTAAAATCAGTAACAATGTGTAGCCACAGGTACACAAATCCAGTCTATTCTAGCTTTCAAGCCTTTGGCAGCTAAAGTTAATCGAAATTCACGAGTTGATTTAATTTTAAAATTTATACATTCATGATTTCTACTACACAGATAATTTATTGCCTAAATCCCAACTGTGATTACCCGATTAATCCTGTGGGAGAAAGTGTTTGCGCTAGTTGCCAAACTCCTTTAGTTTATCGTTATCTCTGGGCCACTGGCTCATTAGCAACCGAAATTCCACTAGAGACAAAAGTAGCAGATAGATATGAGGTAATAGCGCCCCAGATTTGGCTAGATACTCAGCCAGGAATCCCACCAGCAGCACCTGAAGAATTACCACCAATAGTCATCCCTTATCTTCGCCTATATGCAGAGCGATCGCACCTTCCCCATGTTTATGGGTTTGTTCCCGGCGGAGAAGCAGGGATAGATGATATCTGGTTACTAGAAAATGTCCCCATAGATAATCAAGGCAATCTTTACCCAGCCATTACCGAGATGTGGGAACAAGCCACAGCCACCAGACAAGTGTACTGGCTATGGCAAATTCTCCAACTGTGGACACCTTTATTAAAGTTAGGAGTTGCCCACAATCTATTAAGGTTGGACAATTTACGAGTCCAAGGTTGGTGTGTGCGTCTATTAGAACTGCAACCCACAACAGCTACAGAACCACCAAATTTACAAGATTTATATTATGCTTGGCAGCCATTACTTGTATGTGCCAAATCCTCCATCACTCCTGAGTTAGAGAACATCATTCAACAAATGGCTAACTCACAAGTAGAGTTAGCCACAATTACCACTCAACTCAATACCTTATTACTCGCCGCCGCCGGAGAATTACCCCTAACTATCGAAGTCGCTGGGGGAACAGATACAGGCCCCGCACGTACTCAAAATGAGGATACTTACTACCCCAACACTGCTAATGAGGCTGATGACTCATTTGTCTCACATTTGGCGATCGTTTGCGATGGCATTGGCGGACATCAAGGTGGTGAAGTAGCTAGTCAATTAGCAGTCCAATCTCTCAAATTACAAATTCGGGCTTTACTTGCTGAGGTAGCAGCACAGCCGGAGGTTGTACCACCGAATTTGTTGCAAGAACAACTAGAAGCTAGTTTGCGCGTAGCCAATAACCTAATTAATTCCCGCAATGATGAACAAAACTGCCAAGGTATAGCACGCATGGCTACAACACTAGTGATGGCTGTGCAAGTACCGCAACGAGTCTTCACACACTCTAGACAGCAATCAAATAATGCTCACGAGCTTTATTTAGCTAACATTGGTGATAGCCGGGCTTACTGGATAACTCGTAACTATTGTCAACAACTCACCGTAGATGATGATGTCATCACCAGAGAAGTCCGCCTGGCCCGGAGTTTATATCATCAAGCCCTACAAAGACCAGATGCCAATTCCCTAACTCAAGCATTAGGAATACGAGATGCCGAATCTCTCCGCTTAGTAATTAAACGGTTTATCATCGATGAAGATGGGATTTTATTACTTTGTTCTGATGGATTAAGTGATAATAATTTGGTAGAGAATTCTTGGCAAGATTATGCTGTACCTGTGTTAACTGGACAGATGACAATTGCTGAGGCTGTGGATTATTTGATTAATCTAGCTAATGAAAAAAACGGTCATGATAACACTTCAGTCGTACTCAATCTTTGTCGCGTCTCCAAAGAATATTTAGTTCCAATTACTCCACCACAACCATTAGTCAAATTACCAGAACCGGAACCAGTTACGTTAGACACAACTCTAGAAGAGTCAACTTTAGCAGAAAGTTCTCAAGCCCTGCTAGATTTAGAATTAACACCAGAACCTAATCCCGCCCCGATCAAAAAACCAACTCGTCGCCGCAAAAAACCTCTATTATTACTTGGTGGGTTTTTAGTCTTGCTATTAGGTGGTACAGGCTTAGGACTATTTGCTTGGGCGCAACTGAGTCCCCAAACATTTACTAAAATGTGTCAAAAATTGCCTCCAGGAATACAGCAATATTGTCCACCACAACAGTAATTCAGATAGGATCGCAGCTGAACACAATCAAAAATTATCGATTACCTGCTGTAGATATTGAGTAGCGGCGATTTCTGCTGGCGATCGCACTATTAAATCTGGTAATTTTAGGCGATCGCGTAATTGCTGATAAAGGCTAACACTATTTTGTAGTGCTTGGGCTATGGCATGGCGATCGTGTTTAGGTGCTTGCTGATCAAAATTCAGGCTGAATTTACGAAATATTCTATAACTGTGTTGATGTTTTAAAACAGAAGTCTTAGATTTTTGCAAGCATCCTCTAAGCTACCACTGAAAACCTTCTTGCCTATTGCCTATTTGCCTATTGCCTACTTGCCTTCTTCCCTATTGCCTATTGCCTATTTGCCTACTTGCCTTCTTCCCTATTCAAACCCTAACGAATTATTTTTACCCATTATGACAATGACTCTAATCCAGGGTAACTTTAAAGTTATTAAAGCTGCACCTGATGGCGATTCCGTCCGTTTCTATCCCAACAACCCCCTACTATGGGACAAGCGAGTCAGACCAAACCGTGCTGGCGGCGCACAACTACGCTTAGATAGTATTGATAGCCTGGAAACCCATTTCCAAACCAGAGGCGGTTTAGGTACACAACACCAACCACTAGAATTAGCGCATAGTGCGGCTAGTGAATTGCTCAAATTTTTGGGCTTTAAGAAGATTACACGTGGTAATAATGAAGTGATTACGGCGGCGGAACCAGAAGCCGTTCCTGGTTATATTCT
This sequence comes from Nostoc sp. TCL26-01, assembly GCF_013393945.1. NCBI lineage: Bacteria > Bacillati > Cyanobacteriota > Cyanophyceae > Nostocales > Nostocaceae > Nostoc > Nostoc sp. TCL26-01. The sequence goes on along the minus strand of NZ_CP040297.1, from coordinate 2,610,049 downwards.
CACCAGATTTGCCGATGTCTATGGTAGAAGTGTCGCTTTTGCCTTTAAAGGAAACCCCGATGCAGAAGATGGTAGTGATGTTTATCTAGACAAAGCTCTGATTAAAAAGAGCGTTAACTACCATATGTTAAATAAAGGTTTAGCTTACCCCACATTCTATTCCAAATTGTATCCAGATATCCGCAAAGAGTTAGCGATCGCCGCCGAAAAAGCACGGAAAGAAAATAAAGGTGTGTGGGCATTAGATAAAACCAATCAAGGTTTTATTTTGGCAGAATTAACAACTATCACCGACGATGTTGTGATTTTACCAAAACTGTTTCGTCGTCTTCTTGGTTATCTGGCCATCAATGATGGTAGTGTTGAATTAGATGGTTTTGATGATTACTTAAAGTCTCTCGACGATCGCATTATCATTCTGCCAAAAGGTCACGTTACTGGGTTCGATTTTGTCGTGAAAGTTACTGGACAAAATATCCAGTTAACTGTTCAACCTGAAGATTTAGTTTTCTTAGAAAAATAAGTTGCAAAAAAATCTGAGAGGATGTTTGAAAAGTATGGGGCGAATATAATTCGCTACTACGCAGACTCCTGAAAATTCAAGCGTTTTTAACCCACGTAGGTGGGTTTTGTTTGTGTAGCTGCGACTTCTAGTCGCCAAGGTACTTATTAGGTTCTCTGATTTATCTCTGACTGATGCACACTAAATATTAAACATCGACCGAATTTAATTCTGCGTTGCCCGAAATTCTTGTAGAGACGTTGCAGTGCAACGTCTCTACATTCATTTTCACCAGATGTCTATTAGGTTTTTTCCTGCAAAAATTCCCAATATCCAGTGCTAAGTTCTTTCACAGCTAACTCATAAAACTGCTTACCATGTTCGGGTGTTGCTAAGGCGGGATCAGAACCCATACGTCCATCTGGGTAATGTGTGCGAAAGTCAGTTGCGCTGTAAATCCTATGTCCACTTGCTACTTCTGGTGATAAGGGGGCTTGCTTAATTGCTTCTGGATAGATATATTGAGTCACAGCCACTTCACTAGGGGTAGCATGGGAACCTTCTTTGTCACCATACAATTCTTTAGCTAGGCGATATACGGAACCGCACATAAACCAGTTAGCAACATGACATTGTACTCTAGCTGCGTGAGGAATCTGTATATCTTCCAAATAGGCGTAAGTTTCCGAAAACGCAGCTTTGAGGGTGGCAATATTACCGCCGTGTCCATTAATAAAATAAAATTTAGTAAACCCAGCCTTGGCTAGACTGGTTATATAGTCTCGAACTAATAAAATCAAAGTCCTGGGACGTAGACTCATCGTACCGGGAAAAGCTGTATGGTGTAGTGCCATCCCCACATTGATTGTAGGGCTAACGATCGCCTGAGTCACTTCACCCACACCACGAGCGATCGCTTCTGCACAAATCGCATCAGTACCAATTAAACCCGTCGGCCCATGCTGTTCAGTAGAACCAATCGGTAAAATAATCCCTGTTGACTGTTGCAGATAAGCTTCCACTTCCTGCCAAGTACTTAAATGTAATAACATTCTTGCTCAATATATCTGTGAAAACAGCCATAGATAAATTAAAGCTTGTAGTCAAGAATTTAGTCCTACAATCCTCAACACTCGCTACAAATAGCTTAACCGCAAACTTAGACAGCAATGACTACCTAAATTCAGTGAAAATGAAACTATTGATTTTTAGCAAAATTGTTTAGAGGATGGAGTCGCTACGAGTTTTGAGAAGTATAGGTATCAGCAATTCAATGATTCTGCTAATTTACCTGATGATACTCGCTGCGAAACTCCATATATTCTGTGAATTGATGAGATATAAGCTGCTTGAGGGTATGGAAGAAGAGAACACAAAGTAAACAAGCTTGATATTTCACTGTTAGCTAATCAACTAACGAATATTTCTCTACTTCACGGGCAATTTGTGATCTGCAAAACATTTCTGGAGACAAATTGTTGAAGGTCTTTTACCCATTTGTGCTAATCTCTCGCCATCAGGCGTAAAAATGACATCACCTTCTAGAAAATAATTAAGTTTCTTGAGAATTCTGCATCTAGAGTGATTTATAGGTTACTTTTGCCAAGCTACTCACCTAAAAACACCCAGTTTATCGAGGATTCGGCAACTATCCTGATGCTCAATTGAAATTTCTATGTATCAGCAGTAAGACTTTATATCTTCTCCACATTGATCTACCAGATAACACAAAGCACGAAAACGTAAGCCAACAAACTGATCATATAGAGGATTGAGCTTACACATAGGGGGAATATGAGCTATTATCCGACCAAATAGGACAAGATCACGCTCAAAAGGACACTGAGCCGGAATCAATTTAGCAATAAAGTAAGCTAATTTACGGTTCTGGATTTCTATCGTGTCTAACCACTGCCGAAAAGGCTGAAGTAAATCAAATTTAGGTTGAGTAATTTTTGGTAAATTACCCATAGGATTAATCAGAGCAGAAAAGACAATATCTTGTTTTTTGGTTTTTAGCACAGTCATAGCATGAGCTTCCTTTGAGAGCATAAACTATCTGTCATTTGTGCATTACCATACAATATATTCACAGAAATTATGTCACATTTGTGCAGAATGATAAAACAAGCACAAAAAGGTTAGTTTTCTGGAAAATAGCAGGTAAATAGCGGAACTAATTGATATTTAAACTTACCAGATGAGTAAGAACTGTCCCGTTAAATACAAAATAACAAAGAAAATATAAAAGTGCTATTTCTTTAACTTATTAATTACTCATATTTCTAATACAAATCCCATATATGATACAAAAATCTCTAGTTTTCAAAGTACCCAGTGACAATGAGTCTCCTTTGAGCAGTGCAAAGTACAACGTGACTGAGATTCCAGAAGTATTTCTGGAGAAGTAATATATACTAATGACGGATCTTAGGCTAGCGAGTATCCTCTAAAATGTCATATACGTTACATAAGCTGACCTGAATATTATTGAATAAGTTCCCGATAACCTTTTGATAAGCACAAATTAATATACTTATCTGACTACTTACTCAAAACTAGAATAAACTAGCATACTCTCCTATAAGAAAATACCCTTTTTCAGTTTAAAAATATCATGTAATTCCCAGAAATTTGCAGGTCAAAAGGCATAAAATTTCTCAGTATTTCATCCTACAAAAGAAATAATTCATATACATATTTGGCTGTAATCATTCATGAAAATAAAGACTGCAACATTGAGGATCAACATGAATGATTGTCAGTACTTGCTTTTAGGCTTTTATCTAGCTCCCAAAACTAAAAGCCGAATTATAACTACAATCCCATTGATGGAGGCGATCGCCTACAAATATCTTGTCAGTACCTTGGTTATTGTACAGCACAGTTTTCCCAGATAAGTAAATACGAGAAAAATAGATTGAACAAAAGTTTTAGTATTCAATCAACGAGAAATAATAAACAAAAATAATCTATAAATTAATTTTATGGTTTTTATTAAATGCTTATCAGTACATTTAAAACTGCAAACCTCCTTTTAAGCTAGCTTCAAAAGCATCTCCACTCATACCAATACGAGACTCCCAAAAGCTACCCCTACCCAGCAAATCATGCTTAATCAACAACCCGTAAGAAAAGTCATTAATTCGACTTTGGATACCTTGGTTACTACTGCGGTAGTTTTGTAAATACCCACCAAAAAACCAATGAGAGTTTAATTGTTTTATCCCTTCTAACGCATAGAAAAACTGATCACTAATTTCTACAGAAGTAGAAAATTCTAGACCGGAACTTAAACCTAATTTGCCCTGAAAAAACCCTGCTGGAGTAATATGTCGTTGATCATTGATTAACACAAGCGCTGTAGATAAAGAATAGTTTAAATCTCTAGATTGACGAGAAAAAAAATAACTCATATTTAGATAAGCAGGATTTTGCGAATTAACAGCACTACTCCAATAAAACCGGATAGCAGGAATATGATTAACAATCACTTGAATTTTTCCCTCCCTATCACGCTCTTCATAACTATTAATAAAATTTAATGCCCCATTCGCATAAACACCTAATGTTGGTTCTGGTAATCCAAAATTATTATTAGCAACATTAAATGCTGCATCAGCATTCAAATTAAACCAAACACCTGAGTTAATACTATAATTCCATTTGCCTGTAGATCCTGCCCACACACCTTCTATGGTAGGTAAAAATATATAGCCATTAAATACTTGCAATTGCGTATTTATTTGACCAACTTGGCTTAATTCAATGTGGTCAAAAGCAATATCAAATGAACGCACATTTATTGGCACAACCGTCATATCTACGGAATTAAAATTTTGCACAAATTGCTGACCATTAGGACTAATCAGATTTACCTGTAATGCTAATGAACGATTATTAGAACGAACAGAGGTTTGGTCTAAAGGAATAGGCGCACCAACAAATGATAACCGACCAAAACGTTGATTAGAAATTTGCGTTTTAGAAATAAATGTTTCACCTTCTTGCCATTGACGATTGCCATCTATAAACTGAACTGCCCGTCGATGATTGCCAGTACGAATCTGGAATAAACTAGAGCTATTAGTTGTAATCTTACTGGGAAAAGTCAATTTCCCTGAAACTTGCTCCAAACCACTATTAATATTACTAAGAAAAATTGTTCTATTAAGTACTTGATTAATTTGTCTTCTTTGTTCTGGTGTAGTCTTGGAATCAATAGGAGCAAAATTTTCTTGTCGAGAATAACGCTCTTTAGCTTCTTGTAAACTTTGAGTTAGCATCTGAATATTAATTAACTCAAAAGCTCCCCCCATAAGCATTCCTAGTGTAGCATTAGCACTTTGTATCTCATCGATTTCCCGTTGATTAACTGATAAAGATAAGGAAACACCAGGATTACTATAAATATTAGTATAAGTCGCCGTTGGTTTTAAATCATCATACTGTAATAAAGTTCGATTATGAGGATGGCTAAAATAAAATCTCTGCCAATGATAACTTTCTTTTTGATCACGGCTGATAACATTAGTTTGCCTCTGAGTTAAAGGAATCCAGAATAGAGAGTTTAAATAATATAAATCTCGTTGATTGCGACTAAGAGATGTATTGAGTAATATATTTAATAAATCAGAGTTATCAAATTGCTCTACACGCCCAACTTTGATCCCCGGTTTGGAAGTTATTTGCGGTTGAAACGGATTTGCTTGTCGAGTTAGAGGGTTCCCCCAAAAAAAGCCAGCTTTTGCTAAATTCTCTCTGGGGATTAATGTTCCATAATTTAGGCTGACCCCTCCTAATAATGGTTGTAAATTACTGGTAGGAAAAGCTTGTAATATTAAAGGAGTATTATCTATATCTAAGACATCTCTATTACCTGGTTGAGTAAAATCATTACTAAAGCTGGCAATCTGAGGATTAATCACAATAGAAGGTGTGGGTAATCCTGTCGGATTAATAATTTCTGCCGCAGTTGATTGAATAGTAAATTTGTTAAAATCTGTTTCTCCAGTTAGTTCTGTAAATGCTTGGGGAAGAGATGAAACAGCTTGCATTCCCCAAAATCCCTGACTTAATCTAATCGAATCTTTATATTCAATATTTGTTGATTCTCCTTGATAGGAAATCCCACTGTCCCATCCCTGAGTTTCTATGACGATTCTATTACTAGGTAGTATCCAATATAATTGGTCTTGCTTGGGAAAATGAGCAAAGTTAAATTCATTAATTATTGGTTCTTCTGCTGTAAATTTAAGAGAAAAATCAAGATAGTTTGTATTCTTTAAAGGATTAAATGATAAGTTATAAAAATTGAATTTATCTATAGGTTCAACAATCCACGGATATTTAATGTGACTATTAGTTAGAGCATTTAAGCTAGATTCTTGCTTATCTCTTGCTTGAGTAATTGGATTTATATGCTGATGATGAATAAATTCTTGTTCTATCCTCTCAATTTCATTGGGTGTAAAGCTAGGATTTTGTGATGGGCTAAGGATTTCTGGAATATCTATCTCATTAACATTAGGAAATAATCTAGCTGGATTAGGAGTTGAATTTTGTGTAATTGGCTGAAAATTAAAATTTCCTAAATCGTCTTTTTCTGCTGAATTTACAGAGTTAGTATCTGGATAATTATCAAGATTTTCTTGAGCTTTGGCTTCTACCCTCCTAATAGCTAAAATATTGGTTAAAAAAAATGTGAGTATTAATACATCAATACCGCGTCGTAAATGAAATAATATAATAAACATTATGAAACAACATAGATAATTTCAGAAGTTACTTTTACTGAAATTTTCCAGATAAATCTATGGAGTTTCAAGAGGATAAAATGAAATTATTAATGAATTATTATTCAAATTTAAACACAAAAAATTAAATGGAAATAGCTAAACCCATAAAATTCATCATGAATTTATGGAAAAGATTGTTTCCAACTTATACACCAATACTCTTTAGTTCAGAATGATAGTAGCAATTTTAGGGAATTTGTGAGCAGCTGCGTTGTTTAGAATCCCGACACCTTGAAGAAGTCGGGGTTCTTGCTTGTGACATGGGCATAGCCTACCCAAAGGACTTATGATCGAGGATTTTTACGCAGCTATGGTAAAGCGATCGCAGTTAACACCAAGATTTATTGTAGTAGCCACCGTAGCCGGAGTAGCCACCAGAAAAAGCATTATAGGAACCATAGGAACCGGAGAAACCGCCACCTGAAAAGGAATTAAAGCCATAGAAGTTACTGTAATAACCTCCTGTAATAACTTGATGTTCTTGGGACTCTAGTTGATCAATAAAACTTTCAGAATCATGAAACAAATCGTACCCAGTTTGATACAGTGTATCAATTGTAATGTTAGCCATGAATGTTACCCCTCAATTGGTATAAATATGAGACTAATTATCATATTTCCAACTAGTAGGGAATCAATCAATAGACTAGAGATAAATAGTTAGACATAATCTATTGTTTTTAGTCTATATGTTTTTAATTGTCATACTGATAACTCAGGCTATGACAACTTAACAGCCAAGTTTATGCTACGGAAATATTTCATCTTGGTTATGATCACCGACAAATAATTAGATATATAAAAAATAATGTGCTTATTGACAATTTTCATCCAAATATTTTAGATAATCAGAGATTATTTCATTATCTATATTTAGAATGCCACTAGTTCTTAACCAAAATAAAAGACAAATATGACACTTTTGTGTCTTGTTAATGGCATTTTCTTATGTAGATTAATTTCCATATATCACATATATTTGTCATTAGTTGATAATTGCTGAAGCATATTACTAATACAGTAATTATGATTTATTTCTTCAATATTCAGTAAATCAACCCCAACCTCTTAAAGATATAGGTTTTCTTAACATGAAATTACTTTCCCCTTCTGCTAGCTTTTTATTGAAAGCAGGTCTATCTCTAACTGGGTTCATTGCTTACTTCAACTTAGTATCATCTCCAGCATCTGCACAAGTCTTAATAGAAAGAGCAATTGACAGATTCTCATCAGGAGATCCGGGTTCCTTTGCAGCAGCATCAGTATTTGTTACCCCTAGCGGTTATTTGTCCACTATTTCGGCTCAACTAGTAGCTCCTTCTGGTACATTTTTCCCAGGATTCAATGGTAGTTATGTAGTGACAGGATCTTCATATATAGATCCAATTACTCATGTAGCACTACCAACCATCTCATTGCATACTGGAGGACTAGCTGCACTGTCATATTATTCAGGTGGTGGTTCTATTAGAGGTGCTGTAGTAGAAAGATTAAACTCTGGCAATTTAACATTGGATGAATTTACATCTCTTGTGAGAGCTGCTGTTGGGAATGATGGATTAGAGTAATCCAGTTTTCGGAAATTAGCAAAACCAACCCCTTTAAATCAAAGAAAAGGGGTTGCATATTAGCTTGATCTAGTAAAGATTGATAACTCAAAAATCAAAATACACCCCCCACAAGACAGAGCTGGCAACCCAAAGCCTGTTGTAAAATAGACAATAGAAGGATTCGGGGGGCCAGTTTACTGGTCAGAAACGCCTATAGAAACTATTTTCGGTAATCTTCAGGGTTTAAAATCCAGTCAGCTGAAGCAACTACAGCGACTGTATCACCAGCGTATACCGGGCGATCGCATCACTACGCCTGAGTTTTCCCAGCGTCTGGCTGCTATTAGTACGGAAATTAACCTACCTGTGTGTGCCTATGTCAACCGTCGCGGTCAAGTGATTCGTGTTGGCGTAGGCACACCGCGTCAAACACAAATTCCGCCAATGGAATTACCGCGTTATGGTGCAGAACGTCTCAGTGGTATTCGTTGCATCGCTACTCATCTGAAAGCAGAACCGCCAAATGAAGCAGCTCTCACAGCGATGGCGATGCAGCGTTTAGATGCTTTAGTGGTAATTAATATTACTGGGACAGGTTTTACTAGGCGTGGTGGTGGTGCAACTGGATATGTCAAAGAGGCTTATCTAGCCCATCTAGTCCCACAAGATGCGCGTACCTTAATTACGGCAGCCTTTGCCGGGTCTAGTAATGTTCAGTCTCCCAGCTGGAGTATATCCTCACCCTTAAACCTGGATGACATAGCACAGCAGGACTTCACCGACTTAGTAGAAAGTCTAGAAGCAGAGTTCCGTCGAGAATTTATCGCTCAAGAAGTTGATGCCGATCATGATCGTGTATTAATTGTCGGTGTCATGACCGATGAGATGTCACTGCAAACATTCCATGATACCATCGCCGAATTGGCGCGGTTAGTGGATACAGCTGGCGGTGACGTATTACAGACATTACAACAAAAGCGATCGCGTATCCATCCCCAAACCGTTATTGGTGAAGGTAAGGTGCAAGAAGTTGCTCTTACAGCTCAAACTCTCGGATGTAATCTCGTCGTCTTTGACCGCGACCTCTCACCCGCCCAAGTCCGCAACTTAGAAGCGCAAATTGGTCTACGGGTAGTTGACCGCACCGAAGTGATTTTAGATATCTTTGCCCAACGCGCTCAATCCCGTGCTGGGAAATTGCAAGTCGAACTAGCACAGCTAGAATATATGCTGCCCAGGCTGACTGGTAGAGGACAAGCCATGTCCCGACTAGGGGGTGGTATTGGGACTCGCGGCCCTGGTGAAACCAAACTAGAAACAGAACGCCGTGCCATTCAGCGACGGATTTCTCGATTGCAACAAGAAGTAGACCAATTACAAGCCCACCGTTCACGCTTACGTCAACGGCGACAACATCGAGAAGTTCCCTCAGTCGCTTTAGTTGGTTATACCAATGCTGGTAAATCTACTCTATTAAACGCCCTCACTAATGCAGAAGTTTACACAGCCGACCAGTTATTTGCCACCCTTGACCCCACCACGCGCCGCTTGGTAATTCCTCGTGCAGAAACTGGAGAAGCCCAAGAAATTCTGATTACAGATACTGTAGGATTTATCCACGAACTACCCGCATCTTTAATGGATGCCTTTCGTGCCACATTAGAAGAAGTTACCGAAGCAGATGCCTTAATACATCTAGTAGATTTGTCTCATCCTGCTTGGTTGAGTCATATTCGCGCAGTCAGAGAAATTTTGGCACAAATGCCTGTAACTCCTGGCCCAGCACTGGTTGCTTTTAACAAAATTGATCAAGTAGATGGCAAAACCCTAGCTTTAGCTCAAGAAGAGTTTCCCCTAGCCATATTTATTTCCGCAAGTCAACGTTTAGGCTTAGAAACTCTGCGTCATCGTCTTAGTCAGTTGATTCAATATGCCGTTGATTCTCGGTAAATACTTAACTTAACTGAAATTGCTCTGAGGTCGTAGTCATTAATAACTACGACCTTTTTTACTGATAAACCAAAAGTTGTGCTGTTGTGTAATTTACGTGATGGCGATCGCTCAATAGCTATGATAGAACAGGTATTCAGTAGATATGTAAATCAAACTACCACGTAAATATTACTAATACTTTTTTCACAATTACAGAAATGTCTATACAAACAGATCCAGAATCATTAGAATCTCATCATGTCAAAGTTCAACTGCTGTTAACTGGAGGACATCAATACACTCTTTACTTAAAATCAGATGCAACTATTCTACATAGCCTTTTAACAACAATTGTCACTCGTGTCTATCAACCAGAGTCAGCTAACCACTGTTTGTTCCAAATTCCTCTCAATGAAGGTCATTCTGCTTTATGTTTTTCTAGTGAGCAACTTGTTGGCGTAATTACAGAGCCTCCTATATGGGTCAAACAAGTAGAAAATACAAATCCCATATCCACTAATGTTTTAAATTCTCACTACATCCAAATAGATAATTTCTTATCTCCAGAAGAGCATCAGCAATTAATCAAATATACTTTAGCCAAAGAAGCAGATTTTCTACCAACTACAACTTCTACCCAAGATGAAGACTATCGTCGTTCAATGGTTCTCTACTCATTTCCCGAATTTTCGGAATTGATAATTAAGAAAATTCAGGCGGTGATTCCGGATATTGTCAGTAAATTAGCAATGCCATCATTTAATGTAGCTCAGATAGAAAGTCAACTCACAGCACATAATGATGGTAATTATTACAAAATTCATAACGATAATGGTAGCCCAGAAACAGCTACTAGAGAACTGACATATGTTTATTACTTTTATCAAGAACCTAAGAGATTTTCCGGTGGAGAGTTACTAATCTACGATAGTAAAGTAGAAAATAACTTTTACGTCAACGCAGAAACATTCAAAACTGTTGAGCCACGTAATAACAGTATTGTATTTTTCATCAGTCGATATATGCACGAAGTTCTACCTGTAAAATGTCCATCTAAATCCTTTACAGATAGTCGTTTTACTATCAATGGCTGGGTACGTCGAGATCATAATGTAGCATAAGCACTAGAAAATCTTGTTTAGAAAAAAGGGAGGCGATCAATCGCTTCCCTTTTTTTATTGATTATAGTCAAAGTCCATAAATCATAACTATCAATGAAATTCCTGAGTATTTATATGCTCAAACTTTAGCCTTCATCTAAAAAATATTAATAATACATAGATTCATCTGGAAAAACAAAAATAAATTAGTAGAAAATACTTATATTTATATTTCAGTATAAATGCTGAAAATTTAGGTAAATATATAAAGGCTATTTTTAAATCATTCTAAATTAAAATTCTGGTAAAACTTTAGAAAAATCATCGACTATCAGTAAGCATTTGTGGCAAATTATATCTATACATCACCGAAAAATAAATTCATCACAAAAATTGTTATCAAATGCATCTCAATTACCAGCACCTTCAAAACCAAAAATAATCTTTTAATCAAGGTCAACTTGCGATTACCAACTAATCAATACGTTGTAGAAACAAACTAGCTTTTTCAAAGCAATTTATCTTCATAGTTTGTCTTGACTCTTCAATTCTATTTTGAAGAGACGTTTTTTGATGTTTTCTCTAACAAATAAAGGAATTTAAAGAAGTGACAGATTCTCAGAAATTAATAGGCTATATCACCTGTGGTTTATCGTCTTTAGTATTGCTGACTGCTGTGCAAATGCCTCAAGCAGAAGCAGCTGCTATAAAAGCATCTATCACACTAGCACCTACCGCAATAAACCTAGATTTGACTACTCAAGGTTCTTCAGGCTTTATCAATAATGCTTTATTCCAGCAGATTAGCAACAATGATCCGGCTGGTACTGGGCTAATTAATTCATTTGTACGCCTTGATAGCAATAGAGATACTGAACAAGGTTACAACACAGATTATCGTGCCGTGCAGTTTGACGAAAAAACAGATTCTAATTTCACTCGCTCTCTGTTGTTAAGTGCTGTACCTACCGTAAATATTAACGGTATAGTTTACCGCCAGTTCATTTTAGATATTAATGAGCCGAATGCTAGCAACAAAGCAGCTATCAACTTAGATATGTTGCAGATTTTCCTTGGTAACGCGAAAAATCTCACTAACTATTCCAGTTCTACTGGTTTTGGTGCTAATGCTACAAAGATTTTCGACCTTGATACTGGTAGTGACAATTCGATTAATCTTAAAGACTTAAACCCTGGAAGCGGTCGCTATGATATGTTTGCATACATTCCGGACGCTTTGTTTACAACTTCTAATAACCAATTTGTTTACCTGTACTCGAAATTTACTGGTAATGACGGAGGCTTTGAGGAATGGGCTGTTAGAACCCCAACCCCAACCCCAGCGACTGCCCCAGCACCAGCACCCGCACCAGCGCCCGCACCCGCACCCGCACCCGCACCCGCACCAGCACCCGCACCAGCGCCAGCACCTGCGCCAGCACCAGCACCAGCACCTGCGCCCGCACCCGCACCAGCGCCCGCACCCGCACCAGCACCCGCACCAGCGCCAGCGCCAGCACCCGCACCAGCGCCAGCACCTGCGCCAGCACCTGCGCCAGCACCTGCGCCAGCACCAGCACCCGCACCAGCGCCAGCGCCAGCACCCGCACCAGCGCCAGCACCAGCACCAGCGCCAGCACCAGCACCCGCACCAGCACCTGCGCCAGCACCAGCACCTGCGCCAGCACCTGCGCCCGCGCCCGCGCCTTCATCATCTGTACGTTTTGGATTTCAAAATATTACGGGTAATGATGCGACGAATGCAGCCACAGGTGAAAGTCAACTATTTTTAGATGTCACTAAAGGTAGTAACTCAAATCAGGTTTTATTTACCTTCAATAATTTTGGACAACAAGCCTCTTCCATTACGCAAATTTATTTTGATCAAACCACAAACTTACTAGACAGCATCAAATCAATTAGTAATAGCGGTAGTGGCGTAGACTTTGTACAACCCACAAAAATAGGAACACTACCTGGAAGCAATAATGCTCCTGGCGGTAAGTTTAATTCAGACTTTTCCGTTGAGGCTAATCAACCAGTCTCACAGATGGGTGTAAATCCTGGCGAATTTGTGAGTGTACTCTTTGATTTGAGTGGTAGCACCACATTTGATGACATTATTAACAGCTTAAAAAATAGTGCTTTGCGTGTTGGTTTTCACGTCCAAGCTTTTAGTAATGGTGGAAGTGAATCTTTTGTCAATAAACTAGTTGCAGTAACACCCGCACCAGCGCCAGCACCCGCACCTGCCCCAGCACCAGCACCCGCACCTGCCCCAGCACCAACTCCAGCGCCAGCGCCAGCGCCAGCACCAGCACCAGCACCAGCACCCGCGCCAGCACCCGCACCAGCACCCGCACCAGCACCCGCACCAGCACCAGCACCAGCACCCGCACCAGCACCTGCGCCAGCGCCAGCACCAGCACCCGCACCTGCCCCAGCACCTGCGCCAGCGCCCGCACCAGCACCCGCACCAGCACCCGCACCAGCACCAGCACCCGCACCAGCACCTGCGCCAGCGCCAGCACCAGCACCCGCACCTGCCCCAGCACCTGCGCCAGCACCTGCGCCAGCGCCAGCACCTGCGCCAGCGCCAGCACCAGCACCAGCACCTGCGCCAGCACCAGCACCTGCGCCAGCACCAGCACCCGCGCCAGCACCAGCACCCGTGCCATTACCACCGCCGACAACTTACTATCAACCTGCTCCTGTCGCACCTTTACCTAGAAAAGTACCGGAGCCTGGTACGATTGCCGCTTTAGGTTTATTTGCAGCAGGTGTTTTTGGAGTTAAGAAGAAAAACAAAAAAGATATCTCGTAAATTGAAACACTATCAACAACAATCACGTTAGTGAGATAGAGATGGGTGAGAAGTATAGCTATACTTCTCACTCATTTGTTAAATATGACTACTAGACATCTCCAGAAATTAATTCTGCGTTGCCCAAAATCCTTGTAGAGACGTTGCACTGCAACGTCTCTACATTCATTTTCACCAGATGTCTACCAGTGATTGACAACGAGGTATCAGTATTAGTTGATTTTCCTTGCTGTGTAACTATTTTGGTGCAGTTAGAGGTGGCGCTAGAGGTGCGCGTCGTGTAATTCCGCCGCCGCCTATGGTATCTGGCCCATTGTTATCAATAATATTGAGGGCTTGAAACAGTTTCATGAAGTCTTCGTGAAATACGCCTGTAGAGCCATTGAAGTCATAGCCATAAGCTCGACGAAATTCATCAACTACACCTTTTTCTAATTCCAGGTAATGAGCATCCCAGCCAGCATCTTCCACAACGTAAGCACCATAATTTTGTAGGGCTTTAAAGAGTTTTTTCCCGGCTGGGGTTTGTAGTCTTAAAGTCGTTTCCGTTACATATGGGGGAATTGCTAAGAGTGATCCTTGTACTAAAGCAGGGTTTGTACCACCATAAATAGTGGGTGCTTCATTATCAGCTCGATCTGCTGGCCATCTAAATCCTTTGCGATCGCTACCATAATACAGATACTTTTTACCCCAAAGCACAACCTTGAGAGCATGACGAATTGGTTGATTATTCGTTAACTCACCTTTGCGAACAGAACCGCCAAGCACAGATAATCCAGAGCCAAAATGCCCTCCCCCACTACCATTCCAATAGAGACTCATATCAGGGAAATAGTGCCAACCATAAATCGGCCCTCCTGGTAAACAGCGAGCTAAAACTCCTAACTGGACGAGGGTTTTACCATCTGGTAATAAAAACGCAGCAGCGTTGTTTGGTGTGCTGTAAGGCTCAAGAGACGCATCTGAGACTATGAGGTTATCGGGAACTGGTAAGGATAGGTTAGTAGTGTTCACACCTGCACATCTTTTAGTCCAACTACCTGGTGTATACACAGGGCGTAGAGGATCTGTGGATTTGAGTTTAAATAAATACTCTTCATCTGCTCCTCGCCAGTAGGCTCTTTGAATATTCGCAGGTATGTAACGAGCGCCTGAACCAATGGGCAAATTCCAAATTGATGTGGAGGAAAATGGCCAAAGCCAGGGATCTCTCGTAGTTGTTTGACTATTAGCAGTTGAACAAGTGATCAACAAAATAGCCACAGCAAAACCAATCACCACCGAGAGCAAACGCGCTTGCTGCTTGCGGTGGCTAAAAATTGCCAAAAATTTCATCACAATCTAGCCTAGAAGAACTGCATTATGGGAACTTAGCCATCGCTGATGTACTAAATGACATCATTCAAGTCAGCATGGCTGTTTGTTACTTTCTAGTTATTAATCACATCTGTCAAATATCACTTCTCAGTAGCCATACTCACGCACTTATCTACATACCCTTAACGTGATTTATCCGAGAAGTAAGTAATAACTGTAACTTGTTTATAGTGTTCCCCTACTTAGCTTGTAAATAACCATGAAGAATTTGTAGTTTTATAAAGTATAATTAATAAAAAGATAGAAATATCTGGGTAGTTACATGGGCTAACATAGCCTCGAATAACTTCCTAAGAGTTTAGTTTGGTAAGTTTTTTCAGAAAAACTACGATCAACTAAAACAATTAACCAAGTTGCAGGTCAATAAAGACTAAATGACACTGTGAATTTCCCAGTAGAAGAGGCAGAAAAAGGCGTGGGTCAGTATCAACCTGCTCAGCTGAAGCGCTACAATCCAGAAGCGATCGCTCGTTACTATCGATATCGTCCTTGGCTGGCTTTAGGACGGTTTTTTCAAATATCCTGGTCTTTTGCCAAGTTTATTTTCGATCTCAAATGGGATGAGTGGCAAAATCAAGTAGAGGAAAATCGCGGTAAACGTGCTACACAGTTAAGGACTCTCCTAACTCGGTTGGGGCCTACTTTTATTAAGGTTGGTCAAGCACTATCTACCAGACCAGATTTAATCCGCAAAGATTTTCTCGATGAACTGATTAAACTGCAAGACCAGTTACCACCGTTTGATAATGCGATCGCTTATCAAATTATTGAAACTGATTTAGATCGTTCCATCTCAGAAATTTTTAGTGAACTTTCACCAACACCAGTGGCGGCGGCTAGTTTGGGTCAAGTGTATCGGGGACGTTTACTCACTGGTGAAGAAGTAGCACTGAAAGTACAACGTCCTCATCTGCGTCCAGTAATTACACTGGATCTTTATTTGATGCGCTGGGCTGCTGGTTGGCTAGCCCCGTGGTTACCTTTAAATCTTGGTCATGATTTGACTTTGATTGTTGACGAATTTGGTAACAAGTTATTCGAGGAAATCGACTATATTAATGAGGGTCGCAACGCGGAAAAATTTGCCAACAACTTCCGTAATGACCCACAAGTCAAAGTTCCCAGCATTTATTGGCGTTTTACTAGCAACCGAGTCCTGACTTTAGAGTGGATTAACGGTTTCAAGTTGACAGATACCCAAAGTATTCGCCAAGCAGGTTTAGATCCGGAAGCCATTATCCGCATCGGTGTTACTTCCGGCTTGCAACAGCTATTGGAATACGGCTTTTTCCACGCTGACCCCCATCCTGGTAATTTATTTGCTATGCCCGATGGTCGGATGGCTTACATCGACTTTGGCATGATGGATCAGTTAGAGGAAAGCACTAAAGAAAGTTTGGTAGATGCAATAGTGCATTTAGTCAACAAAGACTATACTGATTTAGCTACAGATTTTGTCAATTTAGGTTTTTTGACACCTGATACCAATATTTGCCCAATTATCCCAGCATTAGAGACAGTACTGGGTAACGCCATTGGTCAGAATGTGGGGGACTTTAACTTTAAAACCATCACTGATCAGTTTTCAGAACTGATGTATGAATACCCATTTAGAGTACCGGCAAAGTTTGCCCTGATTATTCGTTCTTTGGTAACTCAAGAAGGGATTGCTCTGAGCCTCAATCGTAATTTTAAAATTGTGGAAGTGAGTCATCCTTACGTAGCCCGGCGATTATTGACAGGAGAATCTCCCCAATTAAGACGGCGCTTACTGAATGTCCTGTTTAAAGATGGTAAATTTCAGTGGGAACGCTTGGAGAATTTGATTGCGATCGCCCGGACTGATGAAAATTTTGATGTGTTACCTACAGCGCAAATGGGCTTGCAATATCTCTTATCAGATGAAGGCAAATTTCTGCGGCGACAGCTAGTCTTAGCACTAACAGAAGACGACAGGCTACATACGCAAGAAGTCCAACGTCTGTGGTTATTAGTTAAAGATGACATCAAACCAGACCGACTGTTAAGTGTAGCTATCAGTTTATTAACTGATTTATCTAAAGAAGGTGCTGCCGCTATCTTACCAAAAGCTGCATCTTTCTCATTTTTTGGTGATGACAAATCCAGACAGTAAAATCTGCTTTTAAACTTTTTAAAAACCTTTAATTAATTAATCTCAATTTGGAGCTTTCATGTACTATTATCCTTTACAACCACCATATTGCTTACTATTTGTTGGTTTATTTATTGCTATAACTTCTGGTGCTGCTTTATCGGGAACACTCAAATTAGTCGTGCAGAAATGGCAAAATACTAGTACAGAAAAACCTCAATCTAGTGCTTCTTGGAAACAATTATTATCTGTACCATTTTTAGGTATTACAATTGGTACTTGTTTATTTCTCGCTTCAGGTTTAGAAATCTTTGGTTTTCCTACTTCTCTAGCTTTGGGTGTTGGTTTACCTCTTAGTCTGTTGACTTGTTTGCTAGTGTGGTTTCAATTAGGCAGTATGCTTAACTTTGCAGAACGCAAAGGTCTACAAGCACTTGATTTAGATTCTTGATATAGTCATGAAATTATCTGTGTCTTTGTGACTCTGTGGTAGAAATGTTTTATCTAACCACAAAGACACAGAAACCTAATTTCTCACGAAATTGATAAAACCGAAGTCCAGAGGCTGTAGGGGCGGGTTAACGAGATGTTCGTGAATTATTGAAGCATATTTGTGAACCCGCCCCTACCGTTTTGTGAGAAATGCGGGAGAAACACAGAGTTGTAATTATCAGCTATTTGCCAGTCTATTTATCTGTAGTAAAAATCAAACTCTCTTAAAGCAGCTAGTCTAGCTTTATTGAGTCGGTAATGATAACCTAATCTTCTTTTCCAGAAATCCCATACTGTTTGTTTGTTGGTGTAAGAAGCATCTAAGTGCTTAATGACATTTTTCACTTCTTCCCAGCCATCTTTTGCGACGTTCCAACCTACCTTAGCGGCGGCTAATCCCATAGCGTTACCTGAGCCGGCATGGATACCTCGTAATTCTAAGTACCTGCCAATAGTTGCCCAATATTTTAAATACTCGATTTCTTTACCTTCGTCTCTAGCAATAATAAATAGACATTCTCCTACATAGTTGACAGTTTCTATTTCTAGATTTAGGTTAGCTGCTGCTTTACTAATGTGAGGTAATCTTTCAGGAGTATATTTACTGACATGACCTACCAAATTTTCACAATGGCCTGCGGTGATTCCTGGTTGCCATTTTAAGCCTTGGGGTATTGGCGACAAAATTCTGGTGTCGGCATCAATATAAACTGCGGCATAAAATTTTGATAAAGCTACTTCCATGACTAGGCTTTTGTCATGGTAACAGTGCAGGATGCCTCGTTGGCGATGTTTGAATGCCATAACGTTGGCTTGATCACGAAAATCACTTGGTTCGTCTGTTAAGACTAACAGTGTTTTTCCGGGAGCATATTTCTCTAAATCACTAGCCAATTGTTGAGCTAGGAGGCGATATCTTTTTCTTAAGGCTAATGTGCAGAAGCAATAATCTTGTAATTCTTGGCTCATAGTATTTCCAAGCTTAGAGATAAAAGGGATAGTGTTTTTACTGAGGAATTTATTTAGTCTATAAAACCAGATTACAAGATATTGACGAGATGGAGTGGGTTAAAATATAAAGTTAATCGTATTTTTACTGATGATGCGCTGAGTCTTCAAGATTAGATTACAAAAAACTCGGCTCACGTCGGTATGGGCAATATTTATAGAGAGACGTAGAGACGTAGCACTGCTACGTCTCTACAAAGTTTTTGGTGATTTGTCATCATTTCAACTTCTAGCCGCAATTTCTGTGACGGCTTTTAATAGTTGAATAATTTCCTCTGGGGAATTGTAGTGTACTAACCCGATACGTAATAAGCCACCACTAGCTTCTACCCCTAATTTTTCAGTCAGACTGAGGGCGTAAAAATTACCGTGCCAGGAGAAGATATGGCGATCGCCTAATCTCTTTGCCATCTCTTCTGGACTTTGCCCATTGAGACGAATCGCTAGTGTTGGTGTGCGTTTAACAAGGTGATGCGGATCTGTAATACCGTATAAATTCAAGCCAGGGATTTCTAATAGCCCGGAAATTAGTTTATGGCTTAATTCTCTTTCGTATTGCTGAATGGCTGACATCGCTGCAACCAAAGCTGCACGGCGACTGTGATAGGCAGAGGTAAGTTCATGTGCTGGCTGTTCTGGTGATGTGAGAAATTGGGGACAATGGAATGTTTCTAAGCCTTCTTTATCGGCTGCGATTAAAGCCGAAACTAATTCATGATCAATAGTAGGTGAGACATGACAACCCAATTTAGCTAGATAATTAATTGCTGCTACCACACCTGCTAATCCCTCATGATTTAAGGTTCCGGTTTCCCAACGGGATGGGACTTCATCGGATGCAGGTTTTACTTTGTAAGGTTGCAGGTTAGCTAAATGCTCTCGCTTACCATACAGGATACCAATATGAGGGCCAAAAAACTTGTAAGCGGAACAGGCAAGAAAGTCACATCCCAAAGCCTGAACATTAATTGGTGCATGAGGTGCATAATGAACTGCATCTACAAATACCCAAGCACCGACAGCATGAGCCAAACTTACAATGGTGGGAATATCATTAATTGTACCGACGGCGTTAGATGCGTAAGTTACAGCGACTAATTTGGTCTTGTGATTGATTTGCCTTTGTAAGTCACTCATATCTAGAGTGCAATCTTCCACCTTGATATCCACAACGCGGATAACTGCACCTTGTTCTTCTAAGGCGTACCAGGGAGAAATATTAGCAGCATGGTCAAGGCGTGTGACAATAATTTCATCTCCAGGTTGGATGGTGCGAGCGATCGCTCGACTCAAGGTAAAGGTCAGCGTCGTCATATTCGCACCGAAAACTACCTCATCACTGTTACAACCCAAAAAATCAGCGATCGCAGCTCTAGCTGAGTTAATGACTGCATCTGTCCGCGCACTGGTGGCAAAAGCTCCATGAGCATTGGCATTCGACCTAACTAAATAATCGCTCATTGCATCTAATACTGACCCTGGTACTTGTGTACCACCGGGTCCATCAAAAAATATTGCAGGTTGACCGTTAATTTTTTGTGTCAGTGCCGGAAACTGAGAACGTATCCATTTGAGATCAAGAGCTTCCATATCAGACTCCCAATACCGCTTCGCGGTATTCAAAATTTAAAATCATCGAAGATTTCTCTTAGCTTTCCCAAGACAAATCAGCTACAAAACTTAAAATATTGATACTGTAGGATTTTCACCCATTTTGCATGGTAGCTTTATTTTCTCCTGAGAATGAGTCAAGGAATATACTCATAAATATAATTACAATGATAACCATTCTTGATAAAATGTCGTTGGGATAGGAATTTTACTGAAAATTAACCCTCAGTTATAAAATTATTAACCTTGCTACTGGTAAATTAATGCAGGAATGTACAGATATTCAGGTATTAAAGAATGGTGCTTTCAGCACAAGAGCATCTGACGGCTAGTTCGGAATTCGAGATGAACATCGGTATTTCCGGGGCTGCGAGTTCCATGCAAGCAAATCGAGTCAAGCAGAATATCCAAGCTTTAGGGACAGCGTTAGTTTTACTGAGTGTCTTTTTTTGTGTAGAACTGAGTGCGGGAATTTGGAGTCATAGTCTATCTTTGCTGGCAGATGCGGAACACATTCTCTCAGATGTAGCAGCTTTAGGACTAGCACTGATTGCATCTTGGTTATCACAATCAATATCTCAGCGCACCATATTTGGGCGTTATCGCTTAGAAGTCCTAGCAGCCTTGATTAATGGTATTAGTCTAGCTTGTGTTGCTGGCTGGATAGTCAAAGAAGCTTTGGTGCGGTTACAATCTCCCACCACTGAGATTCTGGGTGTACCGATGTTAGTAACGGCACTAATTGGTCTGGGAGTTAACAGCTTTAACGCCTTGTGCTTGCACAAATGCAGCCATGACGATCTGAATATCCGAGGGGCATTGCTTCACCTCATAGCAGATTTAGCCAGTTCTGTGGGAGCAGTACTAGCAGCGATCGCTGTAATTTGGCTGAACTGGACTTGGGCTGACGGTGTTATCAGCTTGATAGTAGCAATGCTGATAGCTATTTTTGCTGCATATTCAGTAATTCAAAGCGTGCAGTGCCTACGTGGTCAAGTCGCAGATATTACTAACGCTGCTTGCAATTGTTATTCGCAAGCGGAAGTTTGTCGTGATAACCCAAGTAATCGCCAACAGGCCGAAAGACTATTATTTCCGACTCTAGAGGAGCTGGTTAAATGATTTCCTTACTCAAACGTCAAGCGCGTTTCTTAGCTGGTTTTATATCTGGTTTAGTTGTAGCCATTCTCTTATCCTGGGGAACCACAGCACCACAACCAGCTATTGCTGCAATTGAGCATCAGGATCAGGTTGTGATTGAAGAAGCGATCGCCAATAAGCCAGAGTTTTTTGCCAGTCACGAAGAACCCAACTTTTATCAATAATCTCTAGTTGCATCTATTCAGCATTCGTTATTCAACTTAGCTGATGACGAATTAAGGATACTCACGTCCATAAAATTCACTACAAAACAAGGCGCATTGCAATGATTTCATTTTTGAAAAAGTACAGGCGATCGCTCGGCTTTGCTATGGCTAGCCTCTTCTATGCTACTGGCTTAGTATTCGGCAATCCAGCTATTGAATCTGCTCTCGCCGCAGGTAACGGCATTAACGTAATTATTATGATTGGCGATGGCATGGGCTGGAACATGGCCAGAGCCGGAGCCTTGGCTAAAGGCGCGCCCTTTTACACTAGTGGGAAAGGTTCTGGTCTGAGCTTTCAAAAGCTTACTGGATATGGACTAGTCACAACCTACGGTACAACTGTTCAGAACAGTACACCAGATGACTCGACAAATCAGACCCACTTCACCGGTAACTCTGCTCTAGATGGGTCACAATCATTGACAGGTGCAAGTCCCCTACGTCCAAATTTCCAATTTTTGCCTACTCCCTTCAACCCAGGAACTCGTGCAGATGGCAATAGTCAAGCACCCGGTAACCTAACAGGTTATGACCCCAATAAAGGTGGCCCCGCCCCTTGGATTCCTTTATCCCCAGCTACTGCTGGCGGCTACGACAAAGATTACATCAAGTACAGCTACCCCGACTCTGCTAACACCGCTACCACTCTCTATACAGGTGTGAAGAGCTATAACAACGCTATGGGGGTAGATGTTTACGAGAAGAGATTAAAAACTATTCTCGAAATTGCCAAAGCACAAGGTAAAGCTACGGGACTAGTTACTTCCGTACCTGTGAGTCACGCCACCCCTGGCGCAGCCGCTTCTTATGTGAATCGTCGTAATAAGTACGACAGTGTTTACGACGCTAGCAAGACAAATCAAGATAGTATCTTGCAACAGACACTGTTAGACTTCCAGCCTAATGTTTTGTTGGGTGGTGGTCATCCCTTGGACTTTGAAAATAGAACTGCCACGGGCGGAGTATATAAATATACTTATATTACTCAAGATACTTACGAACACCTGAAAAATAACCCCAACCCAGCATCAAATCGCTACGGCTACAACTTTCTAGAACGTGGCCCGAATGCAACTCAAACATTGCTAAACACTGCTGCTAGTGTTGACCCTAATAACGGCGGCAAATTATTTGGGCTATATGGCGCTCGTGGACAAAATGGTAACTTACCTACCAGTTCTTCCAAAGGAGACTACAGCACTACTGGCTTAGACAACTTCTCTGTCTATAGCTCGGTTGTCAGAAGTCAAACAACCGCCAATCCTTGTCCAGCAGGGATCATTCCTGGCTCAACCGCAGAATGTATTCCTGTCCTTGATGCTAATGGCAATCCAGTTAGCGGCCCCACACCTGATACAGTCCGTCCTTTAGCCTCTGGTGAAACAGACGCTAGTTTTGTTGCTACAGAAATTAACGAAAATCCTACTTTAGCAGACTTGACAAAAGCAGCTCTTACTACTCTTGGTAAAGATAAAGATGGCTTCTGGTTGATGGTGGAAGGTGGTGATGTCGATTGGTCTGCTCATGATGACAACATGGATAACCTCATCGGCACAGTCAATGACTTTGACAAAGCAGTTCAACAAGTTATTGATTGGGTCAACAAAAACGGTGGTTGGAGTAAGAACTTGTTAATTGTGACTGCTGACCATGACCATTATTTAACCTTGAATAATGACTTTGTTTCTAAACTGACTCCCAATGCTAACCCCAATCTAGCTAGAGGCTTGAAGTACAACGCCAAAGAAATCACTTACAACAAGCACAACCCTAAAGAAGCTGGTCATTTTTGGGGATCTGATCCTACGCAAAAATACTTATGGGGTAGTCATAGTAGAAGGCTCGTACCTGTTTATTTCCAAGGTGCTTACTCTGGCGAAATTATTAAGTACTTAGGAAAAAATATCGAGTTTCAAGATAGTTCTGGTACTTACACTGCACCTGGCGTTCGCAGTGTGATTGACCAAAGTCACATTTTCCAAGCGATGAAGGCAGCACTAACTAAGCCAGCTGTGTAATAAATCCACCGCTTCATCTGGCAGAGGCTCAATATGTGCCTCTGCTTAATCAACAAACTATTTTGCTTCAAATAAGGGGAAAAAATGACTAGCTCTATCTTTAAAACATTAGCGGCTGTGACTGTGGGAACTACTTTGATATTTGCAGCTGGGGAAACTATGCCTAGTCAAGCTGCAACTATCACTTACAATTTTGCTAACACTGATAAAACGCTAACTGGCTATTTTTCCTTTGACGAATCAGCAGCTTTAGATCACATTATAGAAGTATCTGAGGGTTTAAAGATTGTTGCTAATTATGGTGGTCAAACATACACTGAAGCCGATGATGCTTTAGCCGCAGTTTGGACTGATTTGTCAGGAAAAGTTCCTAATGGACAATTTTTAGGTTTGCAGTTTGTAACCAGCAATTTCACAGTTGCCAGTGACTACTTTATCGTAGGTGATGCAAGTTCAACTATCACTTATAGCAGTGTTCCTGAACCAACTGCAATTTTGGGTTTGTCTGTGATTGGTTTAGGTTTATTAGTAAGTAAAAATAACAAAGCAAAATCGAGTGTTTGAGAAAGGGGTGTAGAACTGATAAAATCTTAATCCCTAGTGAAAAATTTCTCTGTGCCTCCGTGCCTTTGTGGTTAAATAATTTATTTTTACCACAGAGACGCTAAGACACAGAGAATTCATAAAAAACCCCTTGTCTAGTGAACAAGAGGTGGAAGGAGGGTAATTGTCAGGGTAAGATTTTATCGGTAATCTTGATTTTGAATGCTGCTTAACCGGGCAGCATCGCGCATACCGTATTCAGGACGAGTGAAGCGACTTAACTGTGCTTCAAAAAATTCGCGGTTTGCTTGTAGATGTTTAGGATTGGGGTCATCTAGAGGATACAATAGGGCAGCGCGCAAGGCTTGAATGACTGCCGAGGTAACATTGTACATTGACCGTTGGAAAGTAATACCCAATTGAATCAACATATCATCTTCACCACGACAATATTGTTGATAGTAGTCGAGTAGATATTGGGGTAGGAAATGCAACATATCTTGCATTAACAATGTGGGGGGAATGCCGGCAGTCCCGACAGGAAACACGTCAGCGTAAAGGATACCGTAATGGAAGTCTTTTTGGTCTGCTGGTACTTGACCTGCTTGAGCATTATAAGATTTTGTACCACGGAAGGGGGCAGTACGATAGAAGACGGCTTCTACGTAGGGTAATGCAGCTTCGTATAACCAAGTGAAACCTTTAGATTTGGGAATGATTTCGTAGCATTCTCCACGGATATAGACATGATGATAAATGGGACGACCAGCGATCGCAAATATACCATTAATTAAAAAGTTCATGGCATCTGGCACACCTTTAAAGCCACCTTCATCATAAATATCCGACATTTCAAAGAATACCGGAGCCATGACCTCCCAGAATAAACCCAGATTAGAGTAATAAGACATCTGGCGACACTGTTCGAGGAACATATCTGGGAACAGCTTGTAAAGTCCCAGCATCAGGGGGTTGCCTTGGAAGTAGGCTTTAATGGCTTTGTCGGCGTTGGCTTTGTATTCTTCAGAATCTAAATAAGCGTCAAATTGGTTAACTGGTGCATACATATGCCGATGCCACAGCATTGCTTGCATACAAGCTTCGGCAAATTCCATGTTAATGCGATCGTGTAACCAGTGATGTAAGAGTTTTGACATTTTGAAGGTTTCCCCCTTCTCCATAAATGCCAAAAGTTCTGGATGGGCGGTAGCGACACCGCGCCAAATTCGCAAATCAGCATCATCACCAGCGTAATGATTATGTCTGTCTAAATACTCTTGGGGAATGAAGTATTTAAAAAAGGGCAGTGGGTTTAAAAATACTTGTTCTGCAATATAAAGGAGATCACGCCAGTAGAAATCCATCGGTACAGCATAAGCTTTGTAGATACCGATGATTTGCATCAGGTTTTCTGGGGTATCTGGCAACATCGAACCGCCTGCTTCTAGGCGATGAATAATATCAGCAAATTCATGCTGTGAAGGGGGAATTTTTGTGTTGGTTCTTTCTGGAGTTTGTACCATCGTGATGTCCTTGGGTTAAATGTAATATTTGAGGATGAAGCAGCAAAAATAATCAATAATGTTGATTGGTCAAGTTGTTTTTTTGAGAAATTCTTGGCGGAGATTTAACGCATGAAAAATACTTAAAACATCATGAGTCCAAACAGGTAATAGGAGAGTCATCAAAATTTCTTCAATGCTATGAATTGTGCCGACAATACAAGTCAGCCATAAAGTAATGCCTGCATAATTAAAGCCAAATAAAGCTACGATCGCAATAAATAAAGTAATTCCCCACAACTTCGCTGAGTAGGTGTGATAACTAGCAGGTTTACCATATTTAATCAAATTAACTATCCACCACAGCAACTGAGCAAAAATTACTATGAACAATGGGAGTTTTTCTGCAATCAAAATATCTCGATAACTTAGCCAAGCACTCACAAATACGCTGCTAAACAAGCAAACATCAGCCCAACTATCAGCTTGTCGTAAATTAGCAGTACTCACATCTAAGCGTCGGGCGATAATGCCATCCAAGATATCAGAAATAAAAGCAGCTACAAAACCCACAAGGAACCAAATAGTAGTTTTACCATCCCAGGCATCCCACAGGAGGAAAGGTGATATCAAAAAGCGAAATAGTACAAGACTAATGGGAATTAATTTGAGATCCATTTTTTCCTCCTGTATCAATGGGTAATTCTCTTGTTTACTACTTCAGGGCAACTTCAGAGATTACAGTTTTTTCTACAGGGGGAATTGCCGCTATCATGGCTGTGGTTGTGGTTTCACTCCAACGCACTAACCAAGTAGGTTGGATTCCTAAAAAGATGATCAGAGATGCCAGGATTAAAGCGGGTACTTTTTCAGACCACAGGACTTTGGGGTAGTAGGCTAAATCGTTAGCCAGTCTGCCAAAGCAGGTACGATTGAGGAGAATGACAAAATACACTGCGGTTAAGCCACTAGATGCAACACACAACAGTGTAGATAAAGGAAAGACACTAAAGCTGGCTTGAAAGACGATGAATTCAGCGATAAATCCTGTTAAACCAGGGATACCAGCGCTAGCCATACCGCTTAACACCAGTAAGGCGCTAATCAAGGGTAGACCACGTATGGGACTCATTAAACCGTTGAGTTTGGATAATTCCCGTGTACCAACCTTGGCTTCCACGACTCCCACCAAATGAAAGAGAATCGCTAAAATAATGCCGTGACTAACCATTTGGGCTACAGCACCGACAAGAGCAAGGGAAGTACTAGCCGCACTGGCTAGGAGGACATAACCCATGTGACCGATGGAACTGTATGCTACCATGCGCTTGATGTCTGTTTGCGCGATCGCAATTACTGCCCCATAAATAGCGCTGACTGCTCCCCAAATTGCTAAAGTCGGTGCAACCACGTGCCAAGCTTGGGGAAACATCCCTAAACCAAAGCGCAACAGTCCATAAGTGCCGAGTTTTGCCAACACACCACCCAAAAGAATGGCAATAGGTGCAGAAGCTTCCACATAAGCATCGGGTAGCCAAGTATGGAAGGGAACTAAGGGAATTTTGATGCCAAAACCGAGAATTATGCCGATTAATAGCAGCAATTGTAGTCCGGCGGAGAGCTTTTGCGTAGAAATGGCATCAAAGGCAAAGCTAGTAGAACCTGTTAACCAAACCATCCCTAAGAAGGTGGCTAAAATGAAAGCGCCGGAAACAGCAGTGTAAATCAGAAACTTCATGCCGGCGTAACCCCGTTTTTCTCCTCCCCAAATGGAAATTAAGAAGTAAAAGGGGATTAATTCTAGTTCGTAGAACAGGAAAAACAAGAGTAAGTTTTCAGCTAAGAATGCTCCAGCAACACCTCCACTAACTAACAAAATCATGGAGTAAAATAGCCGGGGACGTTCTATGTCTTTATTGCTGCTATAAATGGCAATCCATGTGAGGAGGCTATTTAACACCAGCATCAAAATTGATAGCCCATCTACACCTAATTGATAACTCAAACCCAAAGTATCATTCCAAGGTAAATACTCTCGAAATTGCATCCCTGGATTAGTAATATCAAATTTCAACAGGATGAAAATATTCCAGAGTAGAACTATTCCCGATAAGGTTAAAGCTACTAGCCGGATGCGGCTTGCAGGTACAGCTTTACCAGGTAAAAACCCGATAATTATAGCGCTGATAATTGGAACCAAAATTAAAACACTGAGCATAGACAATTCAAAATTCAAAATTCAAAATAATCACACGGTTAGACTTTTGTATTGAGGTGGGTAATACCCACCTGAGTTAGATTCCCCAACTAAAACATTAATTCTAAAAATTGGACTCCCCAGAATGGCCAAGTTACCCATGCGCCTAAAACACCTACTCCTAAAAGTACTGTTAAGGCGTAGAACTGGGTTTGTCCAGAGGTGCTGTATTTGAGTCCTTCACCACCTAAGAGTGAAAACAAACCAACAAAATTTACGATGCCATCAACGACAAATCGGTCGATCATATCGGCGAATTTGGCAAGTTGAGCCACACTGAAAATAATGGTCAATTTGTAGATTTGAGGTGTG
The DNA here is from genome assembly GCF_013393945.1 of Nostoc sp. TCL26-01. NCBI lineage: Bacteria > Bacillati > Cyanobacteriota > Cyanophyceae > Nostocales > Nostocaceae > Nostoc > Nostoc sp. TCL26-01. Next base: position 2,581,740 of record NZ_CP040297.1, on the reverse strand, counting down.
TAAAAGTCGTAGGCTAATAAGTTTTGTAGACCTCGCCAAGGTAGACGAACGGGTTTAGGAACATTACCTAAATAAATTACCCCACTAATACTACAACCGAAAATAGTTGACCAAATTAACAGTAGTGCTACATCTTTATTCAGATTTGCCCAATCAGGTAAGAGCGATAAACTTTGTAATACTAAAGGCAGATGTAGAACGAAACCAAACAATACCATCATTGGTAATACCATTGGCCAATGTACTTCTGGCGATCGCTCACTCATTTGTTTAGCTTTCCCGCCAAAGATTAAGCCAAATTCTCTGACTAAACTAAAGGCTGTTAAGCCATTCACAGCTATGACAATGCCTACTAACCAAGGATGATTACCCCACAATCCATCGGCTAATTTCAGTAATGCCCAAAAGCTACCTAATGGAGGGAACCCAATTAATCCCAATGTCCCCACAATAAAGGCTAACCCAGAAATCGGCCGACGTGACCACAAGCCACCTAGTTGTGTGACATCTTGAGTAATGCTGTTCCAAATAATGCCACCAGTACTCATGACTAATAAGGCAGAGGCTAAGGCATGGGTGAGTACTAACAAAAGTGCAGCTTCATCCTGTTGTGCGCCTACAGCAATAAACACCAAGCCCATGTAAGCACTAACAGAATACGATAAGCAGCGTTTCACATCAATCTGGGCGATCGCAATTAAGGAACCACCGATGGCTGTGACTGCACCAATGGCGACAATAAACGCCGAAACCACAGGTGAGAGAGTTAAAACAGGTTGTAGTTTAATCAGTACCCATGCACCACTGGCCACAACTACCGAGTTCCGCAAAATTGTGCTAGGAATTGGCCCTTCCATCGCTTCATCTAACCATAGATGTAGGGGGAACTGAGCGCACTTACCCATTGGCCCAGCAACCAATGCTAAACCTACTAGGGTGATGATGGTGGGATCTACATTAGCAGTAGCAGCCCATGTAGCTAAGTCTGAATAATTCCAAGTTCCCGCTAGCTGCCATAGTCCTAGTACTCCCATCAGCAAGAACAAGTCCCCTACCCGCTTGGTGAGGAACGCATCTCTTGCACCACTAACTACTAGGGGTTGACTAAACCATAAACCAACTAATAGATAAGTTCCTAATGTGAGAACTTCCAAGATTACGTAACTAAAAAACAGATTGTTGCACAAGGCTAAAGCGCATAACCCTGCTTCAAATAATCCCAACAGGGAATAGAAGCGTCCCCAACCCCAATCCATTTCCATGTAGCCAACGGCAAAAATTTGTGCTAAGAAATTTAAGCCAGTCACTACTACCATCGCACCGACACTTACAGCAGAAATTTCGATGACGATGGTCAGGTTTAACCCCGCAGTAGATAGCCAAGGAATAAGTACTTCTTGGGGTGCTTGGTTCCAAGTCAATATTAAGGCGATCGCACTATGAGCAAACGCCAAAAATGTCATTATTAAGTTTACATAACCAGCCGGTCTCGGCCCTGTTTTGCGAATGATCCCCGGCGACCAGGGAATAGCTAACAGTCCCCCGATTAAAGCATACAAAGGAACTAGCCAAACAGTCTCAATAAGAAACTGAGCCATGAAATTACCTCTAAATTTGTCACAAAAACGCTAGGGTTCGAGAGTTAACTTTTGTTACTCTAAGCAAACCCAACTATTGTAAATAAGGCAAATTTATTTTTGCTTAATATTGATTAAATTAAGCTTACCGTTATATTTACCAAAAAGGAATTACCTATCAAAATAAATTAGCGATGTCTAGTCTAATTAATTCTTATATGCTTGGTTTTCAATATTTAGCATTGATTAAACTCTATGGTTTGAACATAGCTTTAGCAAATGGTAATGATTGACTTTTTCAATGAGTATAAATAACTATAGGACTCATATTTGATTTTTGTTAGCGTAGCCTGTGCTTACACAAAAAAGTCAGTATACCTCTAATTTACTTCTTTTTTGTCACCTGTTACCTGTCGCCTGTTACCTATCTAAACAAGTCTGTTCAGTAATCAAATCGGATTCCTATAGCAACTCTCATGCGTTAATAATTTTGGTAATATACAAGACCGACAAAATGTCAACAGTCAACAGTCTAAAATCTATAAAAATTTGACCATTGACTATTGACCAATCCACAAACTACAAGCAATGATTGCGGATGGTGAGAGGATTTGGCTAATTGGGGCAGGCTGCATATCTCGGTAGTCTAATATTTGGACAACGATGAGATAGGCGATCGCTAAAAGTATAGAAATTGCCCCCGTGATAATTGCTACAATTTTTGAGCGATTCATGTGTACTTCCTACAAGGTGATTTGTGGTGCTTGACCTATATCCAGATTGCCATAGAAATATTCCATATCTTCAACTTTGTCAAAAACTTGCGGATCTGATTCACATGACAGTCAAGAAAGACCCGACGGATAAATCCGGGGGCTTATATTAACGTTATGAATGTGATAGAACACTAGGCAGACTGCGGAGAAAAAATAGCAAAGTCATTGCTAGACAAAGCTGGACGATTGGAGAACAGAGCAATTTGTACTTGTTGATTGCTACCAGTACCATCACTATCATAAAATAGCTGACCCTTAGTTTGATCGTAGATTAAATAGGTACTTGCAGTAGTGGCGATCGCACCAAGAACAAAAAAGTTATTGTCTAGAGGAAACAAGTCTTGGGGGGGTTGGGGAATTCCTAGAACTTCCGATTCAGACAAAATCATTAAATCCTCACCAACTTTGAAATCGCGGATAGTCTCAAAGCTGCCACTTTCCAGGTTACTCAGGTAGAACCAGTCAATACCAGTACCGCCTATTAAAGTATCAAAACCCACACTACCTATCAGATCATCATCACCAGCTTCGCCAGACAGATAATCATCTCCGATGCCACCATATAAAACATTATTGAAGCTGTTACCAATAATGCGATTATTCAGTTCGTTACCAGTGGCATTGATGGCATCTTTTACCAAAGTGAGATTTTCTAAGTTGGCACCTAATTGCCAGTCTATAGAAGAGATGACGGTATCTGTACCCTCATTAGCAGCTTCGGTAATCACGTCACTAGCGCTATCTATCTCATAGATATCATTGCCAACACCACCTGTGAGGTTATCATTACCACTACCACCATCAAGTCTGTCATTGCCAGCACCACCATTGAGAGTATCATTACCACCTTGTCCAATTAACCAGTCATCACCGTCTAGACCATTTAAAATATTGTTGGCATTATTGCCGAAGATTTGGTTATTGAGGCTATTACCAGTACCGTTGATAGCAGCGTTACCAATCAAGCTGAGGTTTTCGAGGTTGTCTCCCAGTGTCCAAGTGATAGAAGAGTTGACCTTATCTCTAGTGCCGCCTGCGGCAGTTTCAATGATGGTGTCACTCAGACTATCGACTGTATAAATATCGTTGCCATTACCACCGATGAGAGTATCATTGCCTGCACCACCATCGAGGTTATCGTTACCTTCACCACCGTTGAGGTTGTCGTTACCTTCATTCCCATAAAGCAGGTCATTACCATCGTTGCCAACTATCGTATCATTGCCTAAGCCACCGAATCCGTAGTCATCACCTGTACCACCATCAAGATAGTCATCACCTGCTAGTCCGATAAGGTAGTCGTTACCAGCTAAACCGTAGATGGTATCGTCATCGGCTGTGCCTTTGAGAATGTCTTTATTTGGTGTACCTTCAATTGCTAAAGAAGGTGCAAATGCTAAACCCCGAAAAGCGGTATTGGCTGCTGCTGTTGCCAGTGTGGTGAAAGAACCGGAAATATTCGCATTAAAGGCTGCTGAGTCAGTGACTTTGACTATGGTGTTACCTGCACCTGTTCCCCTAGTCGCGTATAAATTAACATTATTACCGTTAATAAACCCAGTTAAGCCAGTTACAGTGCCAGCGATGCTGCCTCGAGCAGTCCAAGTTGTGCCGTTAAAAGAATACTTCAGCAAACCAGAACTCACATCAGCAATATATACTGTATCTACACCTGCTACACTAGCATCACGATCAAGTAACACGAAGCCATAAGTATTACTTGTACCCGACAAACTAGGCAGTATTACTGGTGTTTGCGTACCGCTTGTTGGCAGTCCAATACCAACCGTGCTAACCCCAGCAGGCGTAGTTGTGATACTAGAAATGTAAAGCTGACCGTTGAAAATTTTGATTGCACGGGTAGCAAAACCATTAATGATAGTGCTTGCGCCTGTATTACCAAGAGGCAGGTAGTAAACATTGAAATTATTTCCACCTACCCAGAAGCGAGTACCATCATCAGTCGCAGCGTTGCGAATGGTAGGACTACTAAGATTAACATCATTGAGACGGGTTGTAGTGTCAATCGTACCATTAGCATCAACTCTGGCAATAATCCGATTGGTGCTGCTACTAGTCGTACTGCTAACATTGCTTGTTCCTAAATTGGCATCATAACCACCAAGGGTAAGGTATCGCCTATCGGCTGAAAGAGCTAGTGCGCCTTCAGAGGCATTTAAACCATCTAGAGTTAACCTAGCATTACTACCGTTAACTGTAGTTGGTAAGGCAACAGATTGTACTAAAGTACCACTGGCTGAATACTCATCTAAAAATACGGCAGTTGCAGCCGTTGAAAGAGCAGCACTACCAGTTCCCACCCTGACAACAACTAGATTTCCTTTGGTGAAGGGAGCTAAAATCGCATTATAAGCATTTAACACCCCCATCTGAAACGCCAAAGGTGCTGTGATTGCACCAGTTTGATATTCTAAATTCCAATTGCCACCCAAAACCACACTACCTGTAGCATCATCAGAAGCCGCAACATCTGCACCAGTGACTTGACTTAGCTGTTGGACAAAGTTTTTGCCGGCATCACCTTGAGCTACATGACAACCGTAAAGTAGAATATCTGCACCTGGGCTGAGGGAATTTGACCACTGCTGTAGGAGTTGGCTATATGTGGTTTGGATGGTTTGAGAATTTAATTGTGCTGTTCCCAACTGTAGGTTACCAGCCGTTCCGTGAGAAACTATATGCACAGCGTCAAAGCTACCTCCTGTTAAGGCTGTGCTAATCTGTGCTACTCCATCTTTAGTTGGATCAAGCATTACTACTTGTGTTCCCGCTTTGACACCATTAATCAGACTTTGGTAATCGGGAACTGTAGAATCGATAAATAGAATGGAAGTCATTTGTCAGCACCTGGGAATGTTGGGATAATTAGTTTGTGAAAAACTGAGTTCATGTTCAAACACCCATCTTTTAGGCCTGATGAGTGCATCTGATTGAGTTTGGAGTCAAAAAATTAGTCTTAACCGACGCGATTAACTGCGTCTCCACTTAAGTTTTGTCAGTAAATTTTCTAGGCAAAACACTTGATAAACTAAGTGATTTCCTCTGTTAATTACTGTCAAAACGTGTTATAGCTCGTTATAACTTACGTATTTTCCAGCGTCAATGTCAAAAACTATTAATTTAATTGTTATTACCAGCTTATGTATAAAAAATTTCTCTATACTTCCTATCTAGCGATCGCTCTAAACTAATAACTAATGACTAATGACTCCTATGTCTAATTCCCGCACAGAAGAAATTCTCTCTCAACTACCAGGGGATACTCTGGGAAACCTACGTCGCGCTGACAGCATCTTGCAATCTATTCGAGAAAATACTTTACCAATACCCACAGTAGTGCAAGAAAGTCAAGAGTCTCTAGGTACTGTAGACTGGGATGCAATTATTTGTGGTGGGACATTAGGTATTTTGATTGGTTGTGCTTTAGCAGTCAAAGGATGGCGCGTGGCATTGCTAGAGCGAGGTATCCTCAAGGGAAGACAACAAGAGTGGAATATTTCTCGTCAAGAATTAGCAGTGTTTGTGGAATTGGACTTGTTGAAACCAGAGGAATTAGAGAGAGCGATCGCTACTGAATACAATCCAGCTAGAGTTAAATTTAAAGATGGTGCAGAAGTCTGGGTAGAAGATGTCCTGAATATCGGTGTCGATCCTGTTTATCTACTAGCTACGTTAAAGCAACGATTTCTTGATGCTGGCGGCCAGTTATGGGAAAATACACCTTTTAATGGCGCAGTTGTCCACCCAGATGGGGTAGTAGTCAATGATCAGTTTAAAGCCAAGCTGTTAATTGATGCTATGGGAAACATGTCTCCCATTGTTCAACAAGCACGCCAAGGGAAAAAACCAGATGCTCTTTGCTTAGTGGTAGGAACTTGCGCTCAAGGCTTCCCCGACAATCATGCTGGCGATTTACTATTATCATTCACATCCCTGCAAAACCAGTGTCAGTATTTTTGGGAAGCCTTCCCAGCCAGAGATGGCAGAACAACTTACCTGTTTACCTACATGGATGCTCACCCCGAACGCCCAAATTTAGCAGCGTTATTCGCAGAATACTGGCGCTTACTACCAGAATATCAGGGAGTGGCATTAGAAGAATTAAAATTTCAGCGAGCCTTGTTTGGCTTTTTTCCGAGCGATCGCCAAAGCCCCCTGCAAACTCCTTGGCATCACATTCTCCCAGTCGGAGACAGTAGCGGTAATCAATCACCCTTAAGTTTTGGTGGCTTTGGGGCAATGGTACGCCACCTCAAACGTTTAACATGGGGAATTGCAGAAGCATTACAAACAGAGCAATTATCTGCCAAAGCATTAGGACAACTGCAACCATATCAACCTAGTCTCAGCGTGACTTGGTTATTTCAAAAAGCCATGAGTGTTGGTATCAATCAAAATATTCCCTCAGAACAAATCAACCAACTCCTATCAGCAGTATTCCAAGAAATGCAACAGCTAGGCACACCAGTACTCAAGCCATTTTTGCAAGATATCGTCCAGTTTTCTGCTCTGACACAAACCCTAGCCAAAACTGGTTTATCTCATCCCGGACTAGTCGCTAAAATCATCCCCCAAGTAGGTTTAGCAAATTTATTAGATTGGCTTTGGCATTACGGCAACTTAGGAGCCTACACTGCCTTATTTGCCCTCAGTCCCATTTTAGAGCCGTGGATTAAGAACTTACCCAACACACAATATTATTGGCATCGCTTAGTTGAAGCGTGGAAATTTGGCTCTGGCTGTGATTACTTCGATGTGTAGAAAATCATCAGTACTACTAATTTTTCACTACTGAATAGAGAAGACGTGGAGGCGATCGCCCTTGCTGTTGAACTATAATTTCCAGGAGTCAGATTCTTAACTCACCAAGAAGTACAATAATGGTGAACACCATTGATTAGTTAGGGTTGGCGATCGCTAATTATCATGAGCAAAACTAGGATTCTCGACCCATCTGAAAGCTATAGCTTCAGCAAATATGCCGAATTAGCCTACGATAGTGCTGATATCCTAGCTGAATTCGGTGTTACCCTCAACAATACCTCCCTCCAACTCCCACAGCAGTTACCAATAGATCCTGAACCATTGAGAATAGAACTACAAGAAAATCTGACTTTGGTAGATCCTGTTTCCGAGATAGCTAGACGTGAAGCATTGATATTTCCGATTCTCAAAACGATTTGTAAATTTATTCAAGTACCACTCAAAATTGAATATCCTGTACGAGTGAACAATTGGCTCAAAGGCAGTTTTGATTATCTCATTCCTACTAAACAGAACTTATTAGTGATTGAAGCAAAAAATGCCGATTTAGCAAGAGGTTTTACCCAGTTGGCGGTAGAATTAATTGCTCTCGATCAATGGACTGATTCAACAGTTCCAATGCTCTATGGTACTGTGACAACAGGGGATACTTGGAAATTTGGCATTTTTCAGCGTCAAGAAAAAATAGTTCATAAAGATATCAACACATACGCCCTTCTTAGCGATCTAAAGTTGGTTCTTTCTGCTCTCTTTGGTATAAGTTTGAGTTAAGTATTCAAACTTCAAAACTTGTACTGAAGCTCAAGCAGTATTCAGAAATCCCCACATAATAAGGGTTGAGAATTGTATATCTTCATCCTCTGTTTTCAAAATACTTTAGTCTAAAGTGACACATATCAGCGTGTGACCATCTGGACAATTTTAGAGAATTGGTATGACACAGTGCCACAAATACTTCATGCTTTTTGCCAAAAGTCAATAGTCCCAAGTCTCAAGTCCAAAAAACCTGAATCTTGACTAATGACTAATGACTAATGACTAATGACTACTACAAACCCACCCAGATACTACCTTCTTCAACACGGGTAGGAAAAACAGACAATGCCTTTTCTTTAGAAATCATCCCCATCACCTTACCAATACCAGGAGGGAAAGGAGTCCAATCTGTAGGATTACCAGTAGCCAGATCAAACGCACTGCGGTGAAAAGGACAAACCAGCGCTCCAGTATCTGTAATCTTACCCTTCTGTAAAGGTAACTTCAGATGAGGACAAGAATTTTCCACCGCAAAGACTTGATTGTTATGGTTGAGTAACAGAATATTGCGTTGTTCAACCTTGACTACTTTACGCCCGTCAGGTGGTAACTCATCTTGAGTAATAACCTTAATCCAGTTCATAATACCTCACGCGATATTTTACAAGGCTGTTATATGCTTTAAGTCTTCCAACAACCTATTAAGTACATCATTTCACAACTTCGTAACGGTAATATAGAAGAGAACCGAGAACAGGGAAGAGACTTAAAAGTCTCTTGATGTCAGTGTTTGATTTTGACAAACAGTCGCCTGCTGCCAAGAAGCATGGGGTGTAACTACAGATACTTTGGCAGTAAGAACAACTTCACCTTGAGCGTTTCTTGTCCATCCCGTAGCTTCGACAATCCCAGATGGCATGGGAGGTACAGTTGTCCTGCTGACTGTTTTTTCTGGCTCACCAATAGCAATCCAATTTGCTAACACAGCATCAGCATTGAGAAAATCAGTAGGATTATCTGGTAAACCTCCACGCCCAGTGATAGTAAAACTGTCTCGATTTCTCCCAAAACCCGCATAACAAACTTGAGCTAGTTTTGTCTCCACAGGTTGCGTTGGCAGATTGACAACTCCTTCACTAGGATCAACTTCCGGCGTGTTAATCTCAACTGTACCGTTTAAACCAAACTCTGAACTAGCCGTAATATCACTCAAATCAGTCAATTTTTCTCGAAATTGTGTACCAAAAACCCCAAAAGCATTGATGTCTACATTGCCACCCTTACCTTGAAAAGCATTAGCACTGATATCACTGTTTTCACTAGGAACAGCAACAATAAAACCATTGGGAGCATCAATATTAATATTGCCACCATCACCTTGACTAGTCGCATTAGTGCCAGCTGTCGCAGAGATTTGACTATGATTGCGTAACAACAGCAAGTCAGTTACTTTTATATTAATGTCGCCACCCTTACCTGAAATAGTTTGAGCAAATAGTTTTCCCTGCTCATCTAGGCGAATTTCGTTAGCGTTAATTTCTAATTTGCCGGCATTCCCTCTTCCCAATGCACTCACAGTCACTTGAGCTTGATTGCTAACAATCAACTTTCCTGTAGTAATTGACAAAGAACCAGCATCACCCTCACCTTGGCTACGAACAAACAAGCCACTAGTGTCTATACGGTTTGGTGCTGTTCCGCTTATTTCTATGAAATCTGAGGCATGAATATTCAGATTTCCACCCTTACCCTGACTACCTGGCTGAGTTCCTGCAACTATCTGCGCCCCATCTTGGATGATCAATTGCCTAGTTTTAATTGTCAAAGAACCTGCATCATTAGTACCGCCAGTTTGAGCAAATAAACCACTAGAAAATCCATTTAAAGATGAACCACTCAGCTTGATGACATCAGCCATCACCTCTAGTTGTCCTCCCAAACCTTGACTACCTCGCCTAGCACTGGCTTCTATCTGTCCCCCATTCTCAACAATTAACTTCCTCGTTTTGACGGTGAGTTTGCCTGCTGAACCTCTATTGTAAGTATTAGTACGCAAACTGCTAGCAAAGCCATCTGCATCAGTTCCAGTCACTAATATAAAGTCAGTGGCGTTAACTGCTAAATTTCCGCCCTTACCTCCGCCAAAAGTAGAAGCCGAAACTTGTGAGCCACCTTGGACAATTAACTGTTCCGTTTGAATAGAAATCTCTCCACCATCTTGATTAGCTGTCTGAGCAAAAACTTGTGATCCCCCAGTCAGCAATACATTCCGGCCTTGTATTTGAATGCTACCACCACGTTGATCACTGGCAAAGACTATACCTCCATTAGTAATGGATACATCTGCCAATGCTGAATCAGAAGAAAACTTTAAAGGCTGATGATTACTATCTAAGTTCAGATCGATTGTTCCAGTTGCTCGTATCCCACCCAAACCAATCTGACCACTTGACGCTAGTAAATATCCACCATCTACAATGATATTCCCGCCCACTAGAGCCAGGGTTTTACCTGCTTGTACTTGTAACGTACTCTGCCTATTCAGCCGAATCTCTCCCCCAGTTTTACCAAATTGCAGACCTGTTGGTACATTTACCTTCAATGGCAAGGTCGTTGCAGGTGAAGTTGTACTAAAAATACTACCATCTGCAAAGTTGATGGCGCTGGCGGTACTAGCTACAAATGAACCATTAATCTTGAGTCTGGCATTAGAGCCAAAAGTAATACCATTGGGATTCAACAAAAATAAATTGGCGTTGGAGTTAAGCATTTCCAATTGCCCCAAAATCTGAGACTGGTTGCTACCCGTTACCCTGACTAAAACATTTTGTATGTCAGCGTTTGGTACCAAGAAACGGGCTGCTCGTCCTTCATTAACATTAAATTCTAAAAAACTGTGGAACAGATTGTTATTCCGGATTGCTCCACCCTGCAATACTTCAGTTCGACCATTAATAGAGTTGGATTCTACACGAGAACCTTCAGAACCTAAAGTTTGATCTGGAATAATCACGCTTTGAGCATAGGCAGAATTTGCGTCAGGGAAAACGATACCCACAGCTAATACCGCAGCAGTTACTAGACGACTGGCTACGCTCCATTGCCAAGTAAAACTTTTGCTGCTTGTGGTCATTTGTCAATCTGCCCCTTCTAAAAACTACCAACTAGCATTGATCATTTAATACAGCATGGGGTAAATAATACCAATTTCTAGGATGTTGGTGATAGATACTTATAGAGGCGCACATCTATAATTTATCTGTGCGCCCCTACTGTTTATAGCTCCAGGCTATAAGGCTGTGGAGTTATTTTTGTGATTTACTACTCTCAGCCAGAAAATTCTTTAAGCAATCTCAGTCGGTTCTTGGGGAGTGTCCGATAACTCATCCGGCTCACTAGGATTAGATGCTATCTCAACCCCACCCGGAATTGCTTCTGGAAACTCATCAGGATCATTGGTTATCCCTGGCGGACTAGATGGTTCTTTGGGAGGGGGAAATGGAAAGGGATTGCCAGTTGCTTGTACAGCCAGATATATAGTGTTGAGGGAGAAGCTTTCCAGAGGAGAAATTTTCGTCACTTCATCTCTTATTAAAGTGCTTGCTTGTCCTGATTTGTAAGTCATAGTGCAGATTTATCCCTTCTAGAATAAGGATTTGAGTTACTTAATAGCCAATTACTGACTGGAGAGCTTTTGCCACTCCCCAGCAAACTCAAACATTCGAGTCTGTTTCAGGAACACTTCAGATCACAATCTATCTATCAGTCAGCTTTTCCAGTTTTATGCAACTGTTGGCAATTTGTTACACAACTTCATACATTGAGCTTTACACAAAAAGACTCGTCATAGAGCTAGATCAAAGCATCTAGGTAAAGTGAAATTGGTCAATTTGCTATGTCAGCAGTCGTTCCCATTATCGAATTTCTCACAAGATTTGTTAGCGTTGCATAAATGCGGGATTAATCATCTCATATTTAAGTATACTGAATTACTGAATAATTTGAGTAATTAAATTACATCTGACTTTCTGAATCAAGAATAATTATTTGAAATAAGCTGAAATAATTCTGTGTATTCTTTGAGATGGTTTTTGTTTTATTAAAGCAAATGAGTTTTATCAACCTTGTCATCGAATTGAGATGATTGTTGAAAAAATGACTAATATATTTTCTTGAATTCAGAAATATAAACCTTTGGCTAAGACAATTTTCAACCATATCTACATAAAAATACATTTGGTAAATTATGAGATTTACTGTGAAAAATATAGAAATAAAATTTGCATTAATTACAAATGAATCATTGATTCATGATGTTCTATTGTATTAATCAAGCGACGAGTTGAGGCGATAAAACAAGCCATCAACCTTCGACTACAGATAACAAATAACCGAGGTTTCAATCATGTCTAACCAATTGTACACAAACGTATCTCTAGAACAACAAGAAATCATCGCTGGTGGTGGTTCTAGTAATGGTTATGATGGTAGTGATAATGGAATTTATGTAGAAGAAGATAACTACAGCGAGTTCTTGAAAGATACTCTCAAGCAAGCAGCAACTACTTCAGCAAATGCTGATGGTGCATCAACAGCTCATGCTCTTGATATTTCTGATGTTGATGCTTTTGCCAATGTTTTCAAAATTGTTGATTTTTAGTTGATTCTCAGGAATCAAACTGAAATAACTGCAAGAGATTTCAGAGTTATGATATTTGGCGGAGTCTTTTAAATAAAAGATTAAATAGCCATTTCTGAAATCTCTAAAAACTAATCAACTGTAAAGTTATCCACACAAACGAGGTTTAATCATGTCTAACAAATTATTCACAACCGTATCTCTAGAAGAACAAGAAATCATCGCTGGTGGTAGTGCTAGTAATGGTTATGATGATAGTGATGATGGAATCTATGTAGAAGAGAACAATTTTAGCGCGTTCTTGAAAGATACACTCAAACAAGCAGCAACTACCTCAGCAAATCATGATGGCGCATCAACAGCTCATGCTCTTGATATTAGCGATGTTGATGCCTTTGCTAATGTTTTCAAAACCATTGATTTTTAGTTCATTCCCTACTATCGGATTGAACTAGTTACAAGAGATTCCAGTGATATTTAGCTAAGTTATTAAACAGAAAATTAACTAGCAATTACTGGAATCTCTAAACAAGATAATCCAATTCAACCTATCTACACAAACCAAGTTTAATCATGTCTAACCAATTATTCACAACTGTATCTCTAGAAGAACAAGCAATCATCACTGGTGGTAGTGCTAGTAATGGTTATGGTGATAGTAATGATGGAATCTATGTAGAAGAAGATAACTACAGCGAGTTCTGGAAAGATACTCTCAAACAAGCAGCAACTACTTCAGCAAATGCCAATGGTGCATCAACATCTCATGCTCTTGATATTTCTGATGTTGATGCCTTTGCTAATGTTTTCAAAATTGTCGAGGTTTAGTTCAATTTTAGAATTTGAATTGAAATAGCTGCAATGGATTCCAGAGTTGATTCTGATATTTAGCTCAGTCCCTGGAATCCTTATAAAAACATAATCAAAATTGACAATATTTGCCAATACGTTTGACATACTTACATCTAATGATGTTTCTAAATTTAGAGTAATTTTAAATTGCTCATTTGCTAACTCTTAAATATTTTGTTAATCAAGCAATGATTTAAGCAGTTAATAAAAGCTATCAATCTGCGATGTGAAATCAATCAAGGAGGTCTTAATCATGTCTATTAACCAATTGTTCACAGATGTATCTCTCGAACAACAAGAAATCATTACTGGTGGAATCTATGTCGAGGAAAGGAATTATAGCACTTTTAAAAAAGATACTCTTAAGCAAGTAGCTAACACTTCGGCGAATCATGATGACACTGAAACATATCATACTCTTGATACAGATGATGCCGATACATATGCTGATGTCTGGAAATCTATTGACATTTAGTTCAAAACAAGGATTTAGCTAAACTAAAAACCACAGATTCCAAACTTGATTCTGATATATATTTCAACTTTGGAATCATGTATCTAACCTGATTACACCTCATAGAAAAGAGATAACACCATGTCTAATGATATGAACCCAGCACAAATTAATTGTTTTCAGGAATTATCTACACAAGAACAGGAGATGATACTTGGCGGATTAAAATATTCAAACCCCATTATTTTATTTCAAATAAGAAATATTTTAGCTTCTGCCAAAAATCAATTAGATGCTGTCAATGGTGATACGAAGATTTCTACATTGCAAGAAACTACATATCAGTTGTCAGAAATAACTTTCATCATTACTTCGTCATTGGAAGATACGGAATCTCTAATTACTGATTAACTAGTTAAGTTAATGAGCAATTAGCTAACTAAAATCTCCCTAAAATTTTGCTACAGATAGTCTTCTGGTTTAAGTTTAGCAACTTTATTAAAGTATCACTCCGTAATTACTGGAATATCATTAGATGTTCCAGTTTTTCTAAGATTATGTCTGTATTTTTTGGTAATATCTCTGATACAATTATGCAATTTTATTAGACTAAAATGGCTATATAGTTTGCATAAATTATAAATGACTTAGCTATTCACTACAGGCTATTGTATGAATCAAGCGAGGAGTTCAGCAGCTTGAAAGTTGATATTCCTCGATATCATTAAAATTACGGAGATTTAAGTCATGTCTAACCAATTGTTCACAGAATTATCTCTTGAGCAGCAAGAAATTGTAGTTGGTGCAGGATTAGAATACCGTCCATATCCTAGCCATCCAGTAAAACAATATTCCAAACCTTCACCCTATTCAGTGAAAGACAAACAGATATGGAAGCCAGAGCCTAAAGAAGATAAATGGTTAAAAGAAGGTGAAAAAATTGAGGAAGGTAATGGAACTGTTATCTTCAATCTCTACTTTGATGACATCTATTTTGATGACTTCATTATTAATGTCTAGAAATGAGTCAAAAGTATTAAATTTAACAGATTCTAGAGTTGTCCTCATACCTGAACTTGACGTATGAATTCTACATACGCTTCAGTTAGTGGATAGTTTTCTCACACTATAACTACTGGAACATCATTTGATGTTCCAGTTTTTTTGATATTTTATTCAAATCTTAACTTACAAACAATTGAACAACTTAATCTAAGTGTCTAAAAATTAGTATTATTAGAGCGTGGTTTATGTCTGGATTTTTCGGAAGTTGCATTGATTTAATTGTGTAAATAAGTTTGACAAATTTGGTAATTAAGTTTGCAGAAAGTGAAAATGACTCAGCTATTCACTCCCGGTTATTGTTTAAATCAAGCGACGAGTTGAGCAGCTTGCCAGAAGCAATTAGCTAGTAGCTTGAACAACTCAAAACAGTTCTATTTACGGAGTGACAATCATGGAACCTATTGAAAACAATTTGTTTAGCCAAGCTTCATCTGAAGAATCTGCTACTGTTAGTGGTGGAAGTTACGGTTACTATGGTCCAACCATTGGTTTTAACTATAATAATTACCTTCTTGCGGTTGGTGCTTTCTACGAAAACGCTCCAGACGTACCCGGAAACCAAACAGCGCTTGCAGGTACAGTTGCAACTCCAATTTTAGTTAGAGGATTAACTGATCAAGAAGCAGCTTATGCAACACTTGTAGGCTTAGGTTTTGGCAGCTACGGTTACTGGTAGTAATTTCAAGGAATGTGCCTGAAGACTCTAGGAAAGATTGCCTAGTTTTTCAGGCTTTTCTCATAATATGTTGGAGGTGACTAACTCTAAATGAAATGGCTAAATACTGGAACACAAAAATGTTCCAGTATTTGGGATATCAAATTTTGATTTGCTGTTTTTTATAACTTAACTCATGGTATTCCCTAATTAATAATACTGAAAAATACACTTATTCAAAAGTGGCAAATTATGAAAAAACACAAACCACTTTTTACAGAAATTTCTTTAGAAGAAGCGGCTGCTGTTAATGGAGGATATCTTTCGGTTACTTTTGATATGAATATTTATTATTACATTGTGGGAGCAGCTTATGTCTTTGGTGTTCCTGGTGTGACAAATGAAGAACTTCAGTTTGCTTGGGAGTCAGCATTTGTGTTTGATTATCGCTATACACTTTTTCGGCGAACAAGAAGAGAAGATTTTTCTGGTTATTAATATAACACTAAAACAATTGTAATAACTGACTAAATATTCAATTTTTCGGGTTCAATATCTTAGCTGAAGGAAAGCAAGCTGTCTTATGAAATATGTTCACGTTTTACAACATAGTCAAGAAGATTGTGGTGCGGCTTGTCTAGCAGCAATAACCAAATATTATGGGCGTAATTTTACCCTTAGTCGTATCCGTGAGGCTGTGGGTACTGGACAATTAGGTACAACTTTATTAGGTTTAAAAAGAGGATCTGAAACGCTAGGTTTTAATGCTCGTTCAGTGAAGACTTCACCAGAATTTCTGAACAAGATACATGAAGCAACTTTACCAGCAGTTATTCACTGGAAAGGAAATCACTGGGTTGTTTTATATGGGAAGAAAGGCAAAAAATATGTAATTGCTGATCCGGCTGTCGGTATCCGTTATCTGTCTGCAAAAGATTTAATGGAAGGGTGGACAGATTGGATGATGCTATTACTAGAACCAGACCCTGAATTATTTTGGAAAGTAGAGGATGATCAAGTTACTGGCTTTTGGCGTTTCTTTAAGCGTGTTTGGCATTTTCGTAGTATTTTAGCTCAAGTATTTCCTCTTAATTTATTGTTAGGAGTTTTATCTTTAGCATCTCCTTTTCTATTACAAATTCTGACAGATGATATTTTAGTCAGAGGTGATACAAGACTACTTACTACTATGGCGATCGCTGTCATAGTCATGAATTTAATTTCCAGTAGTCTTGGTTGGGTACAGTCTAACTTAATTGCTAATTTTGCTCAACGGTTGCAGTTAGGATTGGTTTTAGACTTCTGTCGGCAAATTTTAAGATTACCTCTATCATATTATGAGGCTCGCCGCAGTGGAGAAATTGTTAGTCGTTTACGGGATATTAGCCAAATCAATCAGTTAGTTGCTCAAATAGTTATTAGTTTACCAAGTCGATTCTTCATTTCTATTATTTCTTTTTGCCTGATGGTGTTTTATAGTTGGAAACTAACTATTGTAGCTGTGATTGTATCTATATTCATGAGCATATCTACAATAGTATTTCAACCAACATTACGGCAAAAAACTCGTGAGCTTTTAGTCAAAGAAGCAGAGGCACAAGGGGTTTTAGTAGAAACTTTTAAAGGCGCTCTCACTCTCAAAACAACTACATCTGGAGCGCAATTTTTAGATGAGCTTCAAAGTAGGTTTGGTTATCTTGCTAATTTAACCTTACGCACTATTCAAATCGGAATCATTAATGGGACGTTTTCTGGTTTCATGTCTAGTATTGGTGGTGTAATTTTACTTTGGGTTGGTAGTAACGCCGTAATTAATCCTGCTGATAATTTGAGTATTGGTCAGCTACTAGCTTTTAACTCCATGAATAGTAATTTTATGGGTTTGATTAGTACTCTAATTGGTTTTGTAGAAGAATATAATATCGCTAAAACTGCTGTACAAAGACTAACAGAAGTTATAGACGCTACAGCAGAAAATGAACATGATGGGCAAAAACAATTTGTGAATATTCCTTTTGATGCTGACATTATATGTACAAATGTCAATTTTCACTATACTGGTCGAGTTGACTTACTGGAAGATTTTACCTTAACAATTCCTGGCGGGAAAGCTACTGCTATTATTGGTAAATCCGGATGTGGAAAAAGTACTGTAGCTAAACTAATAACTAGTTTGTATACTCTCCAATCTGGCAATATTCGCATCGGATTATATAATTTACAAGACATTTCTCTCGATTGTCTACGTCAGCAGGTTGTACTAGTTCCTCAAGATGCTCACTTTTGGAGCCGTTCGATTGTAGAAAACTTTCGCTTGGGAGCGCCATTTGTCACATTTGAGCAAATTGTAACAGCTTGCCAAATTGCGGGTGCAGATGAATTTATTAGTAGACTGCCAGAGAAATATCAAACGGTCTTAGGAGAGTTTGGCGCAAATATTTCTGGTGGACAACGCCAACGTTTAGCAATAGCTAGAGCTATAGTCACAGATCCATCAATTCTAATTTTAGATGAATCTACTGGTGGGCTTGATCCAGTGAGTGAAGCCCAAGTTTTAGATGAACTGTTAGAACACCGTCGCGGTAAGACCACAATTTTAATTAGTCATCGTCCTAAAGTTATTAATCGGGCTGATTGGGTTGTTTTGTTAGAACAAGGTCGGTTAAAACTGCAAGGTTCTTTAGAAGATTTACATAATAAACAAGGAGATCATTTAGATTTTTTAATTCCTTAGATGGAGTAAAACTATACTTTGAGGCTGCGCTCAATATTTAATTATTGGTAATTATTTGGTGAAATATGCTCTACATACAGAATCAAAAAGTTCTCCCACCAGTTCAAGAGATTGAATCTTTGCCTTCTGTTAGTATTTGGACATCTTTATTAGGCATATTTCTCATAGCAACTGTTGGTACAGCGATCGCTCTCTCTTCATGGATTAAATACAATGTTGTAGTCAAAACCTCTGCTACCGTTCGTCCTATTGGTGAGACTAGGTTAGTGCAACCAGAAATAGAGGGGACGGTAGAAAATATCTTTGTCAAAGAAAATCAGATTGTGAGACAAGGTGATGCGATCGCTCGTCTGGATACCCAGCAGTTACAAATTAAAAAGAGTCAACTGGAAGGTACTATCCAACAAGGAAAACTGCAATTCATCCAAATTGATGCTCAAATCAGCACTTTAAACACTCAGATACTGGCTGAACTGAAGGTGATGGAGCGAACAATTGCTTCTGCTCAAGCTGATTTGGCTCGAAATCAGCGAGAGTATCAAGATAAGCAAGTAACTACCCAAAGTGAGTTTCTTGCGTCTCAAGCTAATTTACAAAAATCAATTGCAGACTTACGTAAATCCCAAGCGGATTTAGATTTTGCTAAGGTAGATCGCGATCGCTATCAGCAATTAACAGAAATTGGTGCTATTGGTAGACGTGAGTATGAGCAGAAAAAATTAGTTGTAGAACAAACTAAGTCAGCATTGGAAGCTGCGAGAAGGTCTGTAGAAATTGCTCAAGCCAATTTGCAATCAGCGCAAGCTGCCGTTAATCCTAGCATGGCTACGGTGGCGATCGCTCAAGAACGGATCGCTCAAGAACGTGCTAAGGGTGAATCTACTATTGCTGTGTTGCAAAAAGAAAAGCAGTCGTTAATCCAGCGCCGGGTAGAAATGTTCTCCCAACTCAATCAATCTCAAAAAGAATTAGAACAGGTAGAATGGCAACTGCAAAATAGCATTATTCGCGCTACTAGTGATGGAATTATTCTCAAGCTGAATCTACGTAACCCTGGCCAAGTGGTGCGTACCAGCGATGCGATCGCAGAAATCGTACCTCAGAATGCACCCTTGATAATCAAGGCTATGATTCCCACCGCAGAGATTAAAAAGGTAACTGTTGGCAAAAAAGTCCAATTACGAGTTAATGCCTGTCCATATCCTGATTATGGTACTCTCAACGCTGTGGTTAGTGGTATTTCCCCAGATGCTATCTCACCTCAAAACAATAATACAGGCGCAACAACACCAGGCTCTGCAATTCCCTATTTTGAAGCTACTATCCAACCAGAACAGCTAGAATTTGGTCATGGCGATCGTCGGTGTTATATCCAAGTTGGTATGGAAGCGGAAGCGCAAATTATTACTCAAGAGGAGACAGCACTACAATTTATTCTACGCAAAGCCAGGATTATCACTGATTTATAGATTTTGGGTCAGAATTCAGGAGCCAGAATAAAAATAGCTCCATTGCCAGGATTGTTATCCAAAAAATATGTGGTTTAGTTAATGTGAAACATCATGAATTTTATTACGAAACAATAACTAATTTGTCTAAGTATTTTGAGGATTGGTTATCATTTTATCCTAAAGATATTTATTTCAATATATCTAGAGAAATAAATTATCTCACTTAGCTATCGCCTACTTCTGAAATTTGTCATAGTTGATATATTCAGATCCCCAAATTCTTACAGAAGTTGGGGATTTTATTCAGCATGAATTATTAAAAATGGCTTAATCAGAACATGATAAATATTACATTCACATAAATGTTATCAATAAGAGTGTCATTTTTTGGATAGGAACTTGTAAATTTTAGACATTTTATTTGGCACAAATCTATAGTGAATTAACTAATATTTTTAGCCTATGATAGCAAAATAAACCACATATCAGTTTTGTATTTCCAAGCTTAGGTACACAAATTATACTTTTAAGTGTCTGCGTTATGACCATATTTCCGTTTTTGACATCCTATCAAAAAGCTCAAAAAGCCTTACAATGGTGGTCTTACAGACAATCATCTAAGCTTTTATTAGAAGCTGAAAATATTCGGGATAGTCTATTACAGGAAACTTTTACAATGCGGCGTAGCTTAGATTTATTATCTATGAATTATTTGGATTTATCAAGTAATAAATTACAACATTTTTTACAGCAAATTGATAACTTTCATGATTCTTTAGTACAATTAAGTGATCGCCTTTTTCCTGAATCACTCCAAGATAGTTTTCCTCTAGCAATTGAGTCTTTATTAGAGCCTTGGCTAAATTCTCATCCTCATCTATATTTTCAGATAGATATGCCTATATATTGGCGATATGAACCAGCAGAACGTGGTCTAATTATTTTACGCTCTTTAGAGGAATTGCTGACTATAACTCTATCAGAAATGTTCATGCCTAGGTCAATTTATATAAGTTTAAAACAAAAGAGCGAGATCGGACAATTAACGGTAAAAATTAATTATTCTGAAGGAGCAGCAATTGTCTTTCGCCCTAGTTTATTAGAATTAGATTATCTATGTCAAAGTTGTCGATTTTTAACTTCAGCCAAATGCTTTTATCATACTCATGATTTTAGAGTTACTTGGTACTTCTCTTGGTAGAAATCATCATAAATTTTACTGACATTATTCCCTATATAAAATCCTGGGTGATAAATATGTAAAAAATAGTAATTTCAGACATTATTTATACATCTCAGAATCAATCTACAGTTCTTTAATCAATCAACAAGGTGTGAATCATGAAACAAACGGTATCTGAACCAGCATTAATTAAATTTCTAGTAATTGATGACCATGAATCAGTCCTTAGTGGCACAGTTGAAGTATTAAAAAGACAATATCCTGATGCTGAATTTGTGACTGCCGTCAATGCTGAAAATGCCTTTAATCAATTGACTAATTTACAACCAGACCTTGTGGTTATGGATCTTTCTATTCCCGAAAATTCTGGTATTACCGCCCGTCCTGATACAGGAGTGCGACTGTTAAGAACACTGATGAAAAACTATCCCAGTTTAAATATCATTGTGCAAAGCGCCCATATTAGAACATTAGTCAGAATTCGACCTGACATTGATACTCATAAAGGAGGTTTTACCGCCGCAGATAAAAGTCTGTCTACCCAAGAAATGTTAACAAGAGTTGATTGGGCATTACAAGGATTAACTCATACAAAAGACATTAAAGGAATCCACGCTGGATTAGAAATTAAACCAGAATGGTTAAGAGTTCTAACTTTAGCTTTTGAAGAAGGGTTACAAGATAAAGCCATTGCCGAACAAATGTGTATTTCTGAACGTATGGTGCGGCACTATTGGAGTAAACTGCAAGATGCCCTGGGTGTTTATCCTGATGAAGGGAAAAATATTCGGATTCAAACTGAGAAACGGGCTAGAGAAGAAGGGTTAATTGATTAATTAATAGTTGTTATTCATTGGTGATTCTGCGCTGTTCTCTGAACTTTTGCTATATCGCTAATTATTGATGCAGACTAACTTACTAAATACCTAAAGACTAGGAGAAGAGCCTATGCAACCTGGACTTTGGCGCATCATTAAAACTGAAATAGCCATCTGGCGCGTAGGTATATTACCAGGAATTGCAGTTATTGGGCTGGTAATGATTGCACGCATTATAGGTTCAATGCAGACTTTAGAATGGTTAGCTTTTGATAGTTTTCTCCGTTTACGACCAGAGGAAACTATAGATAAACGAATTGTACTTGTGGGACTAAATGAAGATGATCTTCGTAGTCATCAAGATTATGCAATGTCAGATCGTGAATTGGCAAAACTACTGTCAAAGTTACAAGCTTATAAGCCCAGTGTAATTGGGCTGGATATTTATCGAGATTTACCAATTAATCCAGGACATGAAGAATTGGTGACCAGCTTCAAAAATATCAAAAATTTGATTGCTATTGAAAAAGTATTACCAGAGAAAATTTCACCTCCACGAGATTTACTACCCGAACAAATTGGTTTTGCTGATCAAATTACTGATATTGATGGTAAATTGAGGCGTAGTTTATTAGGAACACCCACATCTGCTGGCTACAAGTTATCTTTTGCTGTGCGATTAGCAACTGTATATTTAGCCAAGAAAAATATTAGCTTAGAAAATGGTCTGCGCGATCGCTCTACTATGAGATTCGGTCAGACTGAAATACCAAGGTTTTTACCTAATTCTGGGGGATACATCCGTGCTGATGCCGGTGGAGTGCAAACACTGCTGAATTATCGCAGTGGTCGAGAAAGATTTAGAATTTTATCTGGACAGGATATTAAAAATGGTAAATTAGATCCTGCCTGGATACGCGATCGCATTGTGATTATTGGCGTTACTGCTCCCAGTCGTAAAGATTTTATCACTACCTCAGCCATTAAGTCGATCAACCCAGCACCAGGGCGAGTATATGGTATTGAAATTCAAGCACACGCCGTCAGCCAAATCATCAGCGCTGTACTAGATAACAGACCTCTCATTCATACTTGGGATGAAGGTTGGGAATATGTCTGGATTTTTGCTTGGGGTTTTTTAGGTATTGCTATTGCTAGATTAACTCATTCTCCATTACTAAATTTAGTAGTGGTTGGTATTGCCGCTTCCGGGTTATTTTTTATTAGTTATTTACTATTAATTTGGGGTTGGTGGGTTCCTGTCATCCCTGCCATTTTAGTTTTGACTTTAAATGGGATGGAACTCATGGCACTATATCAATATAATTATGCTTTACGCTTGGGAATGCAAACTCGGCAAGCTGTGATAGAAAGTACTTTTGAGACAATCCATAATGGGCCACTCCAAAGTTTAGCTAAAGTCTTAAAGCTACTACGGGGCGAGAATAATTTCACACCAGAATTACTGCCAAAAATTGAAAAAGAACTTGAGAAATTAAACTATGAACTAAGAGGTATTTATGAATTCTTGCAAAGAGAATACCCCAGTCAAGATACTAGTCTTTATTTAGGTAATAATGTAGTTATAAATTTACAAGATCCTCTGCACGAAATTCTTTACCAAGTTTATAGTTATACTTTAGATCGAGATTTTCCTTGTTTTAAAACTATTAAAGTTAAAATCCGCACCTTTGAACCGATAGATGAGCGATGCTTGAGTATTGAACACAAGCGAGGTATTTGTCGATTTTTAGAAGAAGCTTTATGTAATGTTGGTAAACACGCCACAGGAGTTACCAACTTGAAAGTTACTTGCTTTGCATCTGAAGGTTGGTATACCTTGAGTATTATCGATAATGGTCTGGGTGTTACCTCTTACAAAGAAGGACGAGGAACCCAACAGTTTATAAATTTAGCACAACAACTCCAAGGTAAATTTAAGCGATCGCCCCTTTCTCCCCACGGAACTATTTGTGAATTATCGTGGCCTATCTCGAAATCATGGTTGCGATAATGCTTACAAAACAGAAGACTTATTTTCTGTCACTTGAGTAAATGACTCAAATTGTCCATTAGGTGTCCATTGAATAGCCCCATCTTGAGATGTGACAAAGACTTTAGTGGCAGTTTTACTCAATTCAGACAAGATTTGATTATCTATACTACCAGCAGAAGCGATCGCTACCTGTGGTTTGAATGCTATGACTAAATCTCGCAAAGATGCAGAATTACACCACAAAACTTGAGGATTCGGCCAGCCTCCAGCCTTCATAATTCTTCCCACCTCTTTTGACTTGACATCTCCCACCAATAACCAACTCTGTCCAAAAATTTGTAACTGGACAATCGGTTGTTCATTGATTAATTGTGCTACAGTTGAACCCAAATTAATAGTCTGACCAACAGGTAACAATTGATAAATGCCCTTTTGCTTTTGCAATATTTGAGGGATTATTTGATTGATAGTATTATTCTCTTTATTAGTAGCGTAAGCATAAAAATTTTTAATGGGTAGACGTTGCAAAACTTCTATCCAAGCATCACTTTCATTACTTTGAAAATCAGTAGCGATCGCCCAATCAATTTGATTCACACCTTGCTGTTGTAAAAAGGGCAAAATCGTGAAGCGTCCTGTACCTTCATCACCACTATTGATTATAGTTACTACACCTTGATCTTGAATTACTAAAACAGGTTCTGCACCAGCCTCTAATACCGTTATTCTCGACAGTGTAGTTGTGGAATGCCAAGCTGGAAACAATACTATACCAATAGCCACTAAACTAGCAAACCACCAACGTTTCTGCCACCAACTAACTAGCCAAACAAGCACAATTAAACTATAAATTACCAACAACTGCCAAATTGATATACTACCTACAGCTAGGGAGTTTCCTGGTAATTGACTAAAAACTTCTACTAATTTAATTAACCAATCAGTCGGATAGTGCAAAAATCCCACTACAATACTACCAGCCCCCGGTAAAATCAATGCAGCGATCGCACTAATAATTCCACCAATACTAATAATAGAAATCAATGGTGTGCTAATAATATTTAGTACTAAACTGTAAGCAGGAACAACCCCAAAAATAAACAATTGTACAGGTAAAGTCCAAATTGTCGCAGCTAAAGGAACAGCAATCAAAGCAGCGATCACTGGAGGTAACCAACCCAAAAAATTAGTGATTGCCGGCACACTCACCACCAATCCCAGTGTTGCTAAAAAACTTAATTGAAAACCTAAATCCCAAATCCACAAAGGGTTAAATAGTAATAGCAAAGTTGCTGCTAATAACAGTGAACCCAACTGTTTTACTTGGCGATCCAAAGCTAAACCAACTAATGCAGCAAAACCCATAATTACAGCCCTGAGAACAGCAGGTTGAAACCCAGTTAAACTCAAGAAAATAATTAAAGCTAATGAACCCAGTGTGACTTGTGTTACTTTCTTAGCGCGCCTAGTTAGCTGCAATACAACACTCAAAATCAACGAAGTTTGAAAACCTGATGCAGCCAAAGCATGAGCCAACCCTGCTTGGACAAACAAATCCCGGATATCATAAGGTAAATCTACAGCTTTGCTACCCAAAACCATAGCACTAACCAGTGGCCCTTCTGGTATATCTAATCCCCGAACTTGCGATCGCACAATTCGTTCTCGAACTTGCCACCATCCCCATTGTTTTTCTTCATCAATAATATTAATTTGCCGTCCCATCAAACCAGCAAATGTTCCCTCTTGCTTCAGAAATTTTTGAAAATCGAAAGCACCAGGATTAGATGCCGCTTTTGGTTTATATAACACTCCTGTTACTTCTACTTTTTGTGTAGGATATAATCCAGTAGCCTTAAGAATAGGCACAGTTACATACAATTTACCTGTTGCAGCTTTTTGAGTTTCTTCTGTATCTTTCTCATTTTTAACTTCATCTAATTGAGACACCTGCAACCAAAATTGCCCTCGTTGACTGCGAGTTAAACGAGGATTACTAATTATTTCCCCACGCACAATTACCAGTTGTTCTTGATTATTGTCATTATCTATCGGGACAAATTGACTAATATCTGTTGTTCCAGGTTGCGGTACACGCCATTGCAAATAAAAACTTGCCAATAACCCCACCAACCCTGCAATTACCCATACTCGTGGGTGGGGATTAATTTGTAAAGTTGGCGGCGTTAAATTAACAGAACCTTTAGTAATTTCTGATGTTTGCGGAATTCTTCTAGGTTTTCTACCTTTTCTAAAAAAGACAGCAACAACTATTCCCAAAATTAAAATCCACACTCCACCCCCAACAACCCCTGTAAATAGTAAGCCCAAAATGTAGCCCAAGCAAATAATTGCAACATTAGTCTGAATCATAAGAATTTTCGTAAAAGCACCTGACAAATATCATATTTAAACAAATAAAGCCCGCATATGCAGGCTTCATATTACTTAGCTTGACTCTTTAATCTATCAAAGTTGCATAAACCCCATCATAACGAAATACCCAAATCAAAGCCCAGAAAAGCATGAAGGAATAAAACACCCAACGCCACACTACCCAAATAAGCATGAACCGCCCTTAGAACTTTCTTATTTCCCAAAAATCCACTCAGAGAAATTCCGCCGTTGATGAGTAAAAGTAATAAAACTAGTGAACCAGTCCAAAAATGAGGACTTTCAAAAAGTGGTTTATGCTGCATCACCAGAGATAAAACACCACCTGTATACCCACCTGCTAAAAATAAAAATAGTAGAGGCGCTAATTGTCGATGAGCAGTCCGACTCTTAATTGCTGTATCCTTGTCTTGCTCCTCCAGCAGCTTACCTCGCCAACCTGCCCAAGCAACATAAACACCTAAGACAAATATCACAATTGCCATCATTAATGGATGTCCCCAGTGTACAATCGGTTCGGGAACCCCCAAAGAACGAAACCAAGCTGCGATCGGTTCTAAAATTTCACTCCAATTCACCATATATATTCGCAATGTAGACCAACTGCTTTACTATATTAAGTATTGCAAACTTTCGTAAAATTTTAATACTTAATCATCAAATTCCATTCAGCAAATCAAATAGCTAAATTGAACTACAAGCCTCACAAGTATCATCTCTCACTTTCTCCTCTGCACCTATTTTTCAAGAACGCTTTGCGGCAAATGTGTCTTGGCGCGAGATAAATTAATACTGTTAGCCAAGCTAAAGACTTACTAGACTTTTAAGATAATCTTGTTTAGCTGCTAAAAAAGCCTTAACTTCTCTTTCACTCAAAAGTACAACCTGTGTGTTTGCCCTAATAGGCTGTAGCAGCGAATTTAAACTGCACTGAGAACTACAAGCCTTTCTATACACACAAGCACTACTTATACCAGGTATATGAAAGTAAGCACCAACTTCTATCTGCTCAAAAAACATCATAATACTTACCAAAAAACGAAGAGAGAATCAAGCATAATTACTTTTTCCTCCCTTTATTCTCTACTACTCAATTAAAAATCACCAATCAAATTTACACTGACACTTTTTTCAGCAACGGGAAACCCTGCCTCTGCCGTTGTTCAACATATAAATTAGCCACTTTCCGCGCCAAATGCCGAATCCTCGCAATATAACGAGTACGTTCAGTCACAGAAATCACACCCCTAGCATCCAGCAAATTAAAAGTATGCGAACATTTCATCACATAATCCAAGCTCGGTAACACCAAACCTTTTTCCGTTAATTGACTCGCTTCCTGTTCATATAAACTAAATAATGTCAGCAGTAACTCAGGATTAGACGCTTCAAAATTATAAGTACTCTGCTCAATCTCATTTTGCAGAAAAATATCTCCATATGTAATGTTCTCAGTCCAATGAATCTTCGTAATTGCCTCCACCTCCTGAAGATACATTGCTAATCGCTCTAACCCGTATGTAATCTCAATCGACACTGGACGACAATCAATACCCCCACACTGTTGGAAGTAAGTAAACTGAGTAATTTCCATCCCATCCAACCAAACCTCCCAGCCAGTACCCCAAGCACCAACCGTTGCATCTTCCCAATTATCTTCGACAAATCGAACATCGTGATCTTCTGGACGAATACCCAACGCCCGCAAAGAATCAAGATAAATCTCCTGGATATTATCTGGCGAAGGCTTAATCAAAACTTGATACTGATAATAATGTTGGAAACGATTAGGGTTCTCACCATAACGCCCATCAGTAGGACGGCGACATGGTTCGACATAGGCAACAGCCCAAGGTTCCGGCCCCAACGCCCTTAAAAATGTATGGGGATTCTTTGTGCCTGCACCCTTCTCAATATCATAAGGCTGGGCAATCAAGCAACCACGTTCAGCCCAAAACTGATGCAATGTAGCTATTACTGATTGAAAATTCATACTCTACCCTCCCTTCGTCACCAAATTCATACACCATTCTTGCCTGAAAAGAGTGTGTGTGGAGAGATAGAAGAGAGAAGAAAAATTTTTTCCAAAAAAAGAGTTGACAGGAGGTGGGAGGTTGGATATATTGGATAAGTGCCTGAAAGAGGGACGCGAAAAAGCGGCGCTCCGGAGGCGACCGAACCTTGAAAATATTATAGTTTGAAAGCAAGTATACAACAAATACCCTGCGTCAAGAAAATAAAAAACACCAAGCTGAGGTGAGAATCAGCAAAGAAGAGCAACAAACGCTTCAAAACGGAGAGTTTGATCCTGGCTCAGGATGAACGCTGGCGGTATGCTTAACACATGCAAGTCGAACGGAATCTTAGGATTTAGTGGCGGACGGGTGAGTAACGCGTGAGAATCTGCATTCAGGTCTGGGACAACCACTGGAAACGGTGGCTAATACCGGATGTGCCGAAAGGTGAAAGGCTTGCTGCCTGAAAATGAGCTCGCGTCTGATTAGCTAGTTGGTGTGGTAAGAGCGCACCAAGGCGACGATCAGTAGCTGGTCTGAGAGGATGACCAGCCACACTGGGACTGAGACACGGCCCAGACTCCTACGGGAGGCAGCAGTGGGGAATTTTCCGCAATGGGCGAAAGCCTGACGGAGCAATACCGCGTGAGGGAGGAAGGCTCTTGGGTCGTAAACCTCTTTTCTCAAGGAATAAGAAAGTGAAGGTACTTGAGGAATAAGCATCGGCTAACTCCGTGCCAGCAGCCGCGGTAATACGGAGGATGCAAGCGTTATCCGGAATGATTGGGCGTAAAGGGATTCGCAGGTGGCATTGTGTGTCTGCTGTTAAAGAGTCTAGCTTAACTAGATAAAAGCAGTGGAAACTACAAAGCTAGAGTGCGTTCGGGGCAGAAGGAATTCCTGGTGTAGCGGTGAAATGCGTAGAGATCAGGAAGAACACTTAGGTGGCGAAAGCGTTCTGCTAGGCCTGCACTGACACTGAGGGACGAAAGCTAGGGGAGCGAATGGGATTAGATACCCCAGTAGTCCTAGCCGTAAACGATGGATACTAGGCGTGGCTTGTATCGACCCGAGCCGTGCCGGAGCTAAGCGTTAAGTATCCCGCCTGGGGAGTACGCACGCAAGTGTGAAACTCAAAGGAATTGACGGGGCCCGCACAAGCGGTGGAGTATGTGGTTTAATTCGATGCAACGCGAAGAACCTTACCAAGACTTGACATGTCGTGAATTTTTCTGAAAGGAGAAAGTGCCTTCGGGAGCACGAACACAGGTGGTGCATGGCTGTCGTCAGCTCGTGTCGTGAGATGTTGGGTTAAGTCCCGCAACGAGCGCAACCCTCGTTTTTAGTTGCCAGCATTAAGTTGGGCACTCTAGAGAGACTGCTTAGTGACAAACCGGAGGAAGGTGGGGATGACGTCAAGTCAGCATGCCCCTTACGTCTTGGGCTACACACGTACTACAATGCTACGGACAAAGGGCAGCTACACAGCGATGTGATGCAAATCCAAGAAACCGTAGCTCAGTTCAGATCGCAGGCTGCAACTCGCCTGCGTGAAGGAGGAATCGCTAGTAATTGCAGGTCAGCATACTGCAGTGAATTCGTTCCCGGGCCTTGTACACACCGCCCGTCACACCATGGAAGCTGGCAACGCCCGAAGTCATTACCCCAACTTTTCGGAGAGGGGGATGCCTAAGGCAGTGCTGGTGACTGGGGTGAAGTCGTAACAAGGTAGCCGTACCGGAAGGTGTGGCTGGATCACCTCCTTTAAGGGAGACCTACCCAACTTGAGAAGCCAAAGCCAAAAGCAAGTAAGCATCAAGATGGTCTACTCAAGGTCGTGCGCAGAGAGAAAAAGTTGTGTAGAGAAAAGCTTTCAAACTATGATTGGGTTTGGGTTGAATTGGGGCTATTAGCTCAGGTGGTTAGAGCGCACCCCTGATAAGGGTGAGGTCCCTGGTTCGAGTCCAGGATGGCCCACCTGAATCAATGCAAAATTAAAAATTCAAAATTCAAAATTAAGAAATTGTTTTTGAATTTTGCATTTGGAATTTTGAATTGTGTTGGGGGGTTTAGCTCAGTTGGTAGAGCGCCTGCTTTGCAAGCAGGATGTCAGCGGTTCGAGTCCGCTAACCTCCACCTGGAAAAAAGAGCAAAAAGAAAAGAGGGAAAAATTCAGCAACTAGGAAACACAATAGTGTTGTTAGACTGCTGGGTGAAGACCTAGCCAGAACCTTGAAAACTGCATAAAAACGCGAAAAGCAGGCAGAAACAGACATTGACACGACATTAGTTAGTGTGAATGAAAGTGGAAGCAAAAAAGACCAAAGAAGTTGTGGTCAAGCGAATAAGGGCTAATGGTGGATACCTAGGCACACAGAGGCGAAGAAGGACGTGGTTACCGACGAAATACTCCGGGGAGTTGGAAGCAAACTATGAGCCGGAGATGTCCGAATGGGGGAACCCTAAATACTACCTGTTGAATATATAGACAGGAAAGAGCCAACCTGGCGAACTGAAACATCTTAGTAGCCAGAGGAAGAGAAATCAACAGAGATTCCCAAAGTAGTGGTGAGCGAAATGGGAAAAGCCTAAACCAAAGGGTAAACCTTTTGGGGTAGTGGGACAGCGATATCGAATCTAGAGGTTAGACGAAGCAGCGAAATACTGCACCAGAGAAAGTGAAAGTCTTGTAGTCGAAAATCAAAGGATAGTAGCTGCATCCCGAGTAGCATGGGGCACGAGGAATCCCATGTGAATCAGCGAGGACCATCTCGTAAGGCTAAATACTACTGTGTGACCGATAGTGAACCAGTACCGCGAGGGAAAGGTGAAAAGAACCCCGCAAGGGGAGTGAAACAGAACATGAAACCATTAGCCTACAAGCAGTGGGAGTCCGATTAAACGGATGACCGCGTGCCTGTTGAAGAATGAGCCGGCGACTTATAGGCACTGGTAGGTTAAAGCGAGAATGCTGGAGCCAAAGGGAAACCGAGTCTGAAAAGGGCGGTAATCAGTGTTTATAGACCCGAACCCTGGTGATCTAACCATGGCCAGGATGAAGCTTGGGTAACACCAAGTGGAGGTGAACCGACCGATGTTGAAAAATCGGCGGATGAGTTGTGGTTAGGGGTGAAATGCCAATCGAACCAGGAGCTAGCTGGTTCTCCCCGAAATGTGTTGAGGCGCAGCGGTAATGATTATACCTGGGGGTAAAGCACTGTTTCGGTGCGGGCTGGGAGACCTAGTACCAAATCGAGACAAACTCAGAATACCCAGAGAACACATTGCCAGTGAGACGGTGGGGGATAAGCTTCATCGTCAAGAGGGAAACAGCCCAGACCACCAGCTAAGGTCCCCAAATCATCGCTAAGTGATAAAGGAGGTGAGAGTGCACAGACAACTAGGAGGTTTGCCTAGAAGCAGCCACCCTTGAAAGAGTGCGTAATAGCTCACTAGTCAAGCGCTCTTGCGCCGAAAATGAACGGGGCTAAGCGATGTACCGAAGCTGTGGGATTACTAATAATAATCGGTAGGGGAGCGTTCCGTAGTAGGTAGAAGCAGTAGCGGCGAGCAGCTGTGGACGAGACGGAAGTGAGAATGTCGGCTTGAGTAGCGCAAATATTGGTGAGAATCCAATACCCCGAAACCCTAAGGGTTCCAGAGCCAGGTTCGTCCACTCTGGGTTAGTCGGGACCTAAGGCGAGGTCGAAAGGCGTAGTCGATGGACACAGGGTCAACAATCCCTGACTAGTATATGGGAGCATTTCTAGGGACGCATGAAAAATAGCCATACCCTGATTGGTTTGGGAGGGGTTTACGAACTCCGAGTGGTGAAAGATAGTGCCAAGAAAAGCTAGTAATGTGATGAACATATAGTACCCGTACCCGAAACCGACACAGGTAGGGAGGTTGAGAATACCAAGGGGCGCGAGATAACTCTCTCTAAGGAACTCGGCAAAATGGCCCCGTAACTTCGGAAGAAGGGGTGCCCACCTCAGCAGTGGGTCGCAGTGAAGAGATCCAGGCGACTGTTTACCAAAAACACAGGTCTCCGCCAACTCGTAAGAGGAAGTATGGGGGCTGACGCCTGCCCAGTGCCGGAAGGTTAAGGAAGTTGGTCAGGGCAACTGAAGCTGACGACCGAAGCCCCGGTGAACGGCGGCCGTAACTATAACGGTCCTAAGGTAGCGAAATTCCTTGTCGGGTAAGTTCCGACCCGCACGAAAGGCGTAACGATCTGGATGGTGTCTCAGAGAGAGACTCGGCGAAATAGGAATGTCTGTGAAGATACGGACTGCCTGCACCTGGACAGAAAGACCCTATGAAGCTTTACTGTAGCCTGGAATTGTGTCCGGGCTTCGCTTGCGCAGGATAGGTGGGAAGCGATGAAGTTTTCCTTGTGGGGAAGATGGAGCTAACGGTGAGATACCACTCTGGCGAAGCTAGGATTCTAACTAACTACCGTCATCCGGTAGTAGGACAGTTTCAGGTGGGCAGTTTGACTGGGGCGGTCGCCTCCTAAAAGGTAACGGAGGCGCGCAAAGGTTCCCTCAGCACGCTTGGAAACCGTGCGGCGAGTGTAAAGGCAATAAGGGAGCTTGACTGCAAGACCGACAAGTCGCGCAGGTACGAAAGTAGGCCTTAGTGATCCGACGGCGCAGTATGGAATGGCCGTCGCTCAACGGATAAAAGTTACTCTAGGGATAACAGGCTGATCTCCCCCAAGAGTCCACATCGACGGGGAGGTTTGGCACCTCGATGTCGGCTCATCGCAACCTGGGGCGGAAGTACGTCCCAAGGGTTGGGCTGTTCGCCCATTAAAGCGGTACGTGAGCTGGGTTCAGAACGTCGTGAGACAGTTCGGTCCATATCCGGTGCAGGCGTTAGAACATTGCGAGGAGCCTTCCTTAGTACGAGAGGACCGGGAAGGACGCACCGCTGGTGTACCAGTTATTGTACCAACTGTAAACGCTGGGTAGCCAAGTGCGGAGTGGATAACCGCTGAAAGCATCTAAGTGGGAAGCCCACCTCAAGATGAGTGTTCTCACTACTTTAAGTAGGTAAGGTCACGGGCAGAACACCCGTTCTTAGGCGGTAGGTGGAAGTGCAGTAATGTATGCAGCCGAGCCGTGCTAACAGACCGAGGGCTTGACCTCTCATTCTTTGGTTTCGCGTTTTTTGCAGTCTTCAGGGTCTTTGACTCTACAGCTTTTCCTGGTGTTGATTGCGCGGTGGAACCACTCTGACCCCTTCCCGAACTCAGTTGTGAAACGCTGCTGCGGCTACGATAGTTTAGGGGTCGCCCTCTGCTACAATCGCTCTTCGCCAGGTCTTCTTTTCTCATCAGCCCCTTGACTCTACGTCTCCAGGGGCTTTTGGTTTGGAAGTTTTACAGTATTACGCAAGATTACGCCGGATAAATCCGCAAGCGCCGATTCGGTTCTTCGCCAAAACTATGGGACTTGAGCCGATAATGTTCTACCAATTCATGTTGCATTTTGCGAACTTGCGGGGAACGTGGTAATAATTCAACTGGTTGTCCTTTAGGAATAACAATTTGTTCTACAGCAAGTCTAGCTTCTTCTAAGGCATCCATTTCATCATCGCTACCATTGTGTAGAAACAGTTGTAGTTCTCGCTCATCACCAACTTCAGGATCATCAATGTTCAGTAAGCGACGTAACCCACGAGTAATCTGAGGAATAGTGCTGGATTTAATAACATGAATTGGTACATGACGAGCTTTAGCCATTTGCCTGAGTTTAGCGTGGTTTTTAACGTGCGATCGCAATGCCAAAATTGCATCTGCACTATCAATATCTTTTGTCAAAACAACTGGTAAAGTTAGGACACTGATGACTTGTTCTAGCTGATGGCGACTGACACCATATGGGTAAATGTGTAATGGTAAATCTTCACCATTTGGCCCGGCTTGTCTGGTAGCACTGAAATCAATGCTTTCCGAGTAGTTAAAGGATTCGTCTAGTAAACGATCAAATTCGCTTTGTCCAACTTTTTCTCGTTCTAAAGGTAATGATGGTATTGCTAACATTTGTCCTGATGAACGCCAGCCAGTTGATTGTCTAGCAGGCGAGAAAGATTCTTCAGATGTTGCTAAGTTGCCACCACGACCATTAACAACTGCTAACTGCCTTGTAATTGCAACTTTACCTTGATCATCAACAGTTCTTGTTTGTGGACTGGGTTGCCGTCCTCTGAGAAGATTATCGACTGTATCAGCTACGCTTTCGTGGACTACCCAGCGCTGCCGTTCCAACATTTCTACGGCAATCTCAAAGGTAGGAGGAGCTTTGCGTTCCAAAACAGTTTTTTGACTACCTCTTCTTCTGGCTTCATCGTCTCCCAGCGTCACAGCTTGAATACCACCAACTAAATCAGACAATGTGGGATTTTTGATGAGGTTTTCTATCTGGTTGCCGTGGGCAGTACCTACTAACTGTACACCCCGTTCAGCAATGGTACGAGCAGCTAATGCTTCCAATTCTGTACCAATTTCATCAATGACAATGACTTCGGGCATATGGTTTTCCACTGCTTCAATCATTACTTGATGTTGAAGTTCTGGGTGTGCTACTTGCATCCGTCTGGCACGACCTATGGCAGGATGAGCAACATCACCATCACCTGCGATTTCGTTGGAGGTATCTATAATCACAACCCGTTTATGCAATTCATCGGCTAATACACGGGCAATTTCTCTTAAGGCTGTAGTTTTACCTACACCTGGACGACCCAGCATGAGAATCGATTTACCAGTTTCGACCAAATCGCGGATCATGCCAATTGTACCGAAGACAGCTCGACCGACACGACAAGTCAAGCCAATAATTTTACCATTACGGTTGCGGATGGCACTGATCCGATGCAAAGTTTGCTCAATTCCTGCTCGATTATCTCCACCAAAGTTTCCTACTCTTTGAATACAATCATCTATTTGTGCTTGAGTGACTGGTGTTTCACTTAAATACTCGGCTTGATTGGGAAAACGCGCTTCAGGTAGTCGTCCCAAGTCCAAGACCACTTCTACTAAACTATCTCGTTTGGGATGATTCTCTAGTACTTGTCGCAGGTCTTGGGGCAAAATGTCTAACAACTTTTGGAGATCGTCTGTAATCGTCATGCTTTCTATGTGGTGACGCTTTGAGAGATAACGAAGAGCGATTAGCGCTCCTGCTTTGACTTGAGCTGGGAAACGAGAGAATGGGCAAGCTCTACAGCCTGCCAAAGTAATGTTTCGTCTTCTTCCAGGCGGAGATTAGCTTTGACACTGGTGTTATTTACCTCCTTCTTTTCCAACTGATCGATAATTGATGAGAGCATTACACGGGCATAGCTACCGTATGCTACTCCGGAAATGGAGTGTTGAGTAGGGATGTTAGATTCACCACTCATAACTGGGAACCTGGGATTTTTGAGTAGTCCCATTGCTTTTAACTTAGTCACAGTGTAGTTGTTAGTACCACCTGCTAACTGTACATATCCTGGTAATTTAGCTGCTAAAACTTTTTGCCCTAATTTCACAGTGGCTAGAGTAGTACCATCGCCAATGTCACCACTCATGGAACGACCGTCTGTTTGCCAAATTAGTGTAGTGTTGAGGGGGGCAATTAGTTCATAGAGAGATTGGAGATAGTCAATTAAACCTTGGCCATCAGGACAACTGATAGCTAAAACTTTTAATTGGTCTGCCCACGGTGCTATTGCTTGCCACAATTGCTTAAATTCTGCCAAACGCCCTACTTTTGTATGGATTTCTACGGCATCTATTCCGGTTGACATGACCATTGGCGCGATCGCCTGTGGGGTTGATATATACGATTTTGTATAAATTATATCATATGGACAGATGGTCAGGCAACGCCCGCAACCGTAGCATTTCTGGGCTTCGACCCCAGAAAAATTATCTTTTTTGTTGTTAAATACAATTGCCTGGGCAGGACATATTTGTTCACAAGGTTTAGGACAATCTTGGGGGCATTCATGAGCATTAAATTCCGCTTTGCGAAAATGTGGGTCTTCTCCATCATTCAAGCTCACCATCAAAAAAGGGGTATTACCTTTGTAATTCAGTCCTCTGGCTTGGGCTGCTTTGACTAAACTTTTGGCTACTTGCATCGCGTCTTGAGCGGCTCTAATCACTGCTGGATCAGCTGCCACATCTATGCAGTCAGCACCTGCCAAGGTATAGGCTAATGTTAAACTTCTGACTGCTGGTAGGTGCTGGAAACTAGCTCCGCAGATGAGCTTGAACCAGTTACCTTGTTTGAGGGATTGTAAAGGGGTTAACAAATCAATCACATCTCTATTATGCTTTTATGTGACTGAAAATAGTAGTCTCTAATAGATAAAAATCCTGATTTCTTGATTCTCGTTTTTCTGTTGTCCGTATTCAAGACTGGAAATTGTCTTCTATTAACTCTCAAGAATGCAAAATACAGAGATGATGTAAAACTTGCATGATCCCATAACCAATCCACAGTCAAAACTTTAATATTTTCATAACGTTGAGATCAATTTATTAAGTATAATAATTTTAGCTGAGTATATTAAAATACTCACATGGATGCTGGTATAATGGGGATGATAATTGCAAACTCTGCACCTTGACCTGATGAGGAAGAACAAGTAATCTGCCCTTGGTGTTTTTGGACGATAATCTGATAGCTAATTGATAATCCTAATCCAGTACCCTTCCCTACTGGTTTTGTGGTAAAAAATGGGTCAAACAGATGAGATTGCCAGGCTTGATCAATACCTACGCCATTATCGGCGATCGCAATTTTCAAAGTATGTGAACCCAGCACTTCAGTACGAATGCGAATTTGGGGATTTTGATTTAAAGGTTCTTCCCATTTTCTGTACAGTCCTGATGGTTGTAAATTATGTGTCGCTTTGCGAAGAGTTACCCAGAGAGGATCTATTTGACTAGTGCGTAAGCCAAATCGCTGATTCATAGGCATCTCCTGAAAAGTTCCTACATTCGGTACTATTCTTGGGGAATTATTTTCATTGGGAGCATCTAAAGCATCTATAGCATTATTGAGTATGTGCATAAATACCTGGTTTAATTCACTCGGATAACAAGTAATCAACGGCAAATCGCTATACTCTTTAATGACATCAATTTCTGGCCGATTTGGTGTTGACTTGAGTCGATGCTGTAACATTAACAGGGTATTATCGATGCCTTGATGAATATTAACTGATTTCATTTTTGCTTCATCATGTCGGGAGAAGTTTTGCAATGCCAGCACAATTTCTCGAATGCGATCAGATCCTCTGTACATTGCACCCATCAAGTTTTGTAAATCATTGATCACAAAACTTAGGTCTGTATCTTTAATTACTGTTTGCATCTTGGGCGTTGGATGCGGATACTCTTGTTGATAAAGTTCAACAATTTTGATTAATTCTTGTATGTATTGATTAGCGTATTGAAGATTACCATAGATAAAACTGATGGGGTTATTAACTTCATGGGCAATTCCTGCTACTAGCTGTCCCAAAGCTACCATTTTTTCATTTTGAATTAGTTGTACTTGTGATGCTTTTAAATTATTGAGAGCTTCTTGCAATAAAAAGTTTTTTTCTTGTAATCTAATTTGCAACGAACGGAGATTGATTTGATTTTCAATTCGTAATACTACTTCTGCACAATGAAAAGGCTTAGTAATATAATCTACTCCACCAACATCAAAAGCCTTAGCTTTGTCCAATATATCATCAAGTGCGCTAATAAAAATTACTGGTACTTCGCAGGTTTTATCATCAGCTTTCAATTGCTGACAAACTTGATAGCCATCCATATCTGGCATATTAATATCCAGCAAAATTACATCAGGTAAGACTATTTGACACGCCATCAATGCCATTTTACCATTTAATGCTTTACGGACTTCAAAACCTTGTGCTGTTAACATTGCTGATAAAAGACGTAAATTGTCTGGTGTATCATCTACTACCAAAATATTCCCTTTATAATTGTTGTTATTATTTAAATTCATTGTGAAGTAAAGACTATAATTATCCTCAATCAGTATCTTAAATGTTATTTGACGGTACTTATGATAAAATTCAGTAAAATCAACGAAATATATTATTTGGCAGATTGTTGAAACTTCAACTAAGATTCAGATGAAAAACGCTATGATTAATGATTTCAACTAAGCATTACCATTGAGGTGCTGAGATAATGAAATCTAGAACAAGTTTTTGTTCGATGGGTTTGGAGAAGAGAAACCCTTGAGCAAAATCACATTTTAAGCTTTTGAGTTGTTCTAGTTGTTCTTGAGTTTCCACACCTTCAGCGATCGCTGTCATGCCCATAGATGCAGCAATGCCGATCATTGCTGGGACTAATCCCATATTTTCTTGATTGTCTTGCATTCTTTTGACAAAAGATTTATCAATTTTCAGGGCATTAAAAGGAAATATATGTAAGTAGCTCAAAGATGAATAACCTGTACCAAAATCATCCATAATTAGTTTGATTTTTCGGGCTTTTAATTGCTGAAGAATTATATTAATTTCGTTATTATTTTCCATAATTACACTTTCTGTAATCTCCAGTTCTAAACTAGCTGGATTTACTTGGGTGTCTGCGATAATTTGGTCAATTTGTTCTATAAAGTTAGGCTGTAAAAATAACTTTGCACTTAAATTGACATTAATGGTGAGATTCGTTGGGGTTGCAGGATGAGATTTCCAAATGCGTAGTTGTTGGCAAGCTGACTGTAATACCCATGTATTGATGGCATTAATTAACCCTGTTTCTTCTGCCACAGGAATAAAATCTATGGGAGAAATTAAACCGTTGGTTGGGTGTTGCCAACGGACAAGTGCTTCAAAACCCGAAATTTTACCTGTTTTCAGAGAGATGATGGGCTGATAATAAACCAGAAATTCTTGTCTTTCGATAGCTCTGCGCAGGTCATTTTCCATTTCTAGAGCTTTGGTAACTTCCTCGTGCATTGCTGGATCAAATACATGATATCTAGCTCTTCCCAAATCCTTGGCACGATACATAGCGGTGTCAGCATCACGGAGCAAATATTCAGGCCTGTCATAGTCTTTATTACCCCAATTGATCCCAATACTGACGTTCATAAAAACTTCATATCTAGACAGCTTAAAAGTTTTTGATAACTGTTGTAATATGTATTCTGCAACGTGGATAGCCATGCGAATATCTCTGAGGCTATCGAGCAAAATACCAAATTCATCACCACCTAATCTTGCTAATGTAGCTTCAGGAGCTAGACAAGCTTGCAAGCGTCGGGAAATAGCAATCAGTAACTCATCACCTACTAAGTGGCCGAGAGAATCATTGATTACTTTAAAGCGATCGCAGTCTAAAAACAGTACAGCAAATTGATAATTAGACTCTTCTTTAGAGCGATTTAAAGCTTTTTCTAATCGTCTAATGAATAAAATTCTATTTGGTAAACCAGTTAAGGCATCGTGCATTGCCATATCCAGCAGTTTATTTTGTAATTTCTGCCGAGCATTAATTTCTATTTGCAGTTTTTGTAAAGCTTTTTCTAATTCCCATGTCCGTTGCTTTACTCTTTGTTCTAGTTGAGCATTAAGAGTTAATACTTCTAATCTTGCAGACCTCAATTCTAGTTGATTTTTTACACGTACTAACACCTCTTCTAATTCAAAAGGTTTCGTAATATAATCCACACCACCAAATTTGAAAGCCTTTACTTTGTCAAAAACATCATCTAATGCACTAATAAAAATTACCGGAATATCCGCAGTCAATTCCCAAGCTTTAAAGCGTTGACAGACTTCATAGCCATCAACTTCTGGCATCATAATATCAAGTAGAATTAAATCTGGTAAGAGCGTTTGACAAGCAGTCCAAGCCATTTGCCAATTCAAGGCTTTGCGAACGTTATATCCTTCTCTAGAGAGAATTGAGGATAAGACTCGCAGGTTATCTGCCATGTCATCAATAATCAAAATATCTTTCTTATATGGGTCTAACTGTTTGTAAGTCATTCTGGGTTCGTTGTAGTTAGTGCCATAATTTTTTCAAACTGGTAGTTGTTTGCTAAATCCTGAAAAAATCGGGAAATAGGATTATTTTCAGGAGGCATTTGTTTGATTAGCTCTAAAATTAGTTCATCGCTACAACTGGCAGCTGCATAATGAATATTTTTCCTCCAATCATTAGACATTTGAGATATACATAACAAAACATCAGTTTCACTAAGCAATGTTTGTGTTGGTGAACTCACGTCTATGTCTGTATTAGCTTCGTCTTGGATAACATATGTTACGTCTAGATATTGCTTAATTTTAGTTAGTAATACTTCTTGTAGAAAAGGCTTATAAATCAAATCATCACAACCAGCCAGAAGAATATCTTGGCGTTGTTCAGCAAAAGCATGAGCAGTAACAGCAATAATAAAAGTGTGAACAGAAGGGAAAATAGGGGTATCAGCAACTGTGTGGAGGTGAGAATCAACCTCCAAAGAGCGAATCAAACGAGTAGCAGCATAACCATCCATCACAGGCATACGCATATCCATAAAAATCAACTGAGGATGCCAGTGTTGCCAGAGAGCAACAGCCTCATCACCATTGGTAGCTTCGAGAACAAAAAAGCCAACAGAAGAAAGCAGTTTCACCAGCAACAAGCGACTATCAGCAACATCATCAACAACCAAGATGCGGTATTGAGCTTGATGAGGAGCTAAACCAATCACAGCCAAAGGATGAGAAGCAACAGAAACATCAGCAGCAGCAACTAAACCCACAGGAAGAGAAAAGCGAAAAGTACTACCAACGCCGACAGTACTAGAAACAGAAATCACACCCCCCATCAATTCAACATATTTACGACTAATAGCTAAACCCAGCCCAGTACCCTGTTGAGATTTACGTCCACTTTCAGTTTGGGCAAAAGCGTCAAACAAAAAATCAAGTTCTGCAGGAAAAATGCCAATCCCGGTGTCTTGGATCTCGAAGAGGAGGGAGGAGGGGGAAGGGGGAGAGAGGGGGAGGGGGAGATGGGGAGAGGGGGGGAAAGAATCTATATAAGTATTCTCCCCTTGTCCCCTTTTCTCCAGGCTGACTCTCAATGTGACTGTGCCTGTTTCCGTAAATTTGATAGCGTTACCGATGATGTTGAGTAGGACTTGGCGTAGTTTGTTTTCGTCTGTTTGGATGTGTTGGGGTAGGTTGGCGGCGTAGATAAATTGCAGTTGTAATCCTTTGGCTGTGGCTCGATTGAGTAACATTTCTTCCAGGTTATCCAACAGACTCATTAAATCAAAGTTGTTGATATTGAGTGTGGTTTTGCCTGCTTCGATTTTTGACATTTCTAGGATGTCATTGATCAGGTTGAGCAGGTGTTCCCCTGCTCGGTTGATGATGCTCAGGTTCTGTTGATTTTCGGCTGAGAGTGTTTTGTCTTGGCTCATGATTTGCGTGAACCCTAGTATGGCGTTGAGTGGTGTTCGCAATTCGTGGCTCATGTTGGCTAGGAATTCGCTTTTGGCGCTGTTTGCTGCATCTGCGGCTTTTTGCGTTGTTCGTAGCTGCTCAACTATTAATCTGAGTTCTTGGGTACGCTTGTTAATCTGGGTTTCTAAGAGGCG
Organism: Nostoc sp. TCL26-01; assembly: GCF_013393945.1. Lineage (NCBI taxonomy): Bacteria > Bacillati > Cyanobacteriota > Cyanophyceae > Nostocales > Nostocaceae > Nostoc > Nostoc sp. TCL26-01. Next base: position 2,539,959 of record NZ_CP040297.1, on the reverse strand, counting down.
ATTATATTCTGCCAATAGTTGCTCTGCCCGATCGCATTCGGTAATATTGGCAAAATTAGCGATCGCAAAGGCAATCTTTCCCGATTCATCATAAATAGGGATTTTTAAAGACTCCTCTAGTTGTACCACTGGTGATGCTTGCAATCTGGTTGATTGTGAGCGATCGCTACCTCTTGATTCAGTATAATTATGCTCTGTGAGCATCAGTGATCTTTGTTGCCTAGCCACTATATTCAATTGATTTACTGATGTTCTTAGTTCATCAGCCTGTGAAATCACTGTCTTCTGCCTCGATTCACAAACAATAATTCTCTCTATTAGTAACTTTAATTGCCAAATTGGTGTAATCAATCTGTAAGCTGTGAGTATGGCAATTTCTAAGAGGATAAAACAAGCTGCTGCCCATAAGAAAATCATCACTTGGGTAGTAGCATTCATTTGTATTACTGAGTCAGCTTGAGCATCAAAACCTAATTTTCTTTGCCAACTATTCAACTCGGAAAAATTATATCTAATCTGCTGAGTTAGCATGATGTGTTTTTGATGGCAAATCTCAGTTGTCAATTGATTAATTGGCTTGGTTGGTATTTTTGGCTCATGTTGAAATAACACACGACTTCCTAGCCCCAGCACTATCATCAGAAACAATCTAAAGGGCATCTTGATCAAGTGTTTACCAATTGAGTAATTGCCGAATTTAACAGACTGAAGTTTAAACAACATGATTTTAGAAATTTTCCCCAATCCTGAACTCAGGGAATCTACGATATATCGGCTACCTTGAATTTAAGGGTTAGTACTGTCTACAATAGCAGAAAGCATCAAGCAAGTAGCTGATACTAGTATAAAAAAGCATCAATATTTAGAAATATTCATTGATGTAGTTAGTGCATTTTTTTCTATGTTGAAAGCTTAAACTTTGTTATAACACCATAATTTGTTCTCCATCATCTAGCAATACATGAATATGTATTATTGAAGAAGCGCTCATATATACTTATACAGACTCAGTCAACATTCCATAGCTAATAGATTGTCGCTATTATTACTTAAATCTCAATAAGTAGATCAGTAGGCAAAAAGAGATTGGAGACTAGATACTGCAAGCTAGAGGCTAGAGAAAGGAGATGTCTTATGTTTGTTTGGGTATTTTTTGCTGTTGAGTTGTTGAATAACTTAGGAGTGGAAACTAGAGAAAAAACTTTTTTCTAGCTTCCTGGCTAACTTCTCAAATCTATAGTTAGGTTAACAAATCTTTATAAATATTTAAATTTTGTATTTTCCATTAAAATCAATCATTTAATGAAAAGTCTCAGAAAGAGAGTTCCTTATTGTGAAGACCCCAGGGCTAATAAGGATTAATCCCATTTCCCGTTAATTATGATACACATAAATTATGTAGAGACATTGCATTGCAACGTCTCTACATAAAAATCTGTTTCACATTTAAAGGAAATTGGCATTGGCATATCCACCTTTTCCTGAATAGAAAAGATGCCACTGACAAGGGGCATTTACCAAGTGCAAAAGTCAGTCGTACTTCTTAATTTACTCAGCACTCAGCACTTAGTTGGTAAAAATGAGGGGTGTAAGGACTTTAAATTCACACACCCCTAACCTTGAATAGACAAATCTTTTATTGTGCATACAGTGGAGATTTATCAATTTCACCAATATGATTGAGTGGCCAGAAGCGTAGGATAGCACGACCAATGATATTTTGCCGAGGGACAACACCCCAACAACGGCTGTCATAACTGCTGTTGCGATTGTCGCCTAATACCAAATATGAGTTGGGAGGTATAGTCTGGGGTTGTCCTAAAAATGGTGGTTGCTGACCTGATGTACAGACATCAATGACTGTAGCTTGTCTGGGACTCAGATAACTTTTTTCATCCAGGGGTTTTTGATTGATGTAAACTCTGCCTTTCCTGAGTTCTACTGTTTCTCCAGGTAAGCCAATTACTCGCTTAATGAAGGCATCTTGATATTGTTCTTTTTGTAATTCTTCTGTAGGTGAAAAAACTACAATATCTCCCCTTTGTGGCTGAGAAAATTTATACTTCAACTTATCAACAATAATTTTGTCTGCTTCCCACTGGTTTGGCGTACCGTGGAGGGTTGGTTCCATTGAGCCAGAAGGAATCCAACGTGCTTCAGCGACAAAGGTACGAATACCCAATGCGAGAACAATACTTAATACAACTGTTCTGCCTAGCTCTGCGATCCAGGAATTATCAGGTTGTTTACTTGAGTTGTTGTCAGACACTTGATTTTGCATGAAATTACTGGAGTAAGAAAAGTGTAAGTAATTAACTCGTTGAAGGAGACTATATTTGTTAATCTTAACGAAGTATTCATTTAGTCATTAGTCTATAGCTCCTTGTGAGAAAATTGTTAGTCCCATGTCAGTTCAGCCAAATTTATTGATTCGTCGCGCCCGTATAATCCTACCTAATGGTGAAATGATGGTAGGAGATGTGTTGACAAGCGATCGCCAAATCGTTGAAGTAGCACCAGAAATTGTCAGCACAAAACCAGTTACAGAAATTGACGCTGAGGGTTTAACTTTGTTGCCAGGAGTTATCGACCCCCAGGTGCATTTTCGAGAACCAGGGCTAGAACATAAGGAAGACTTATTTACTGCCAGTTGTGCCTGTGCCAAAGGGGGAGTAACTTCTTTTTTAGAAATGCCTAACACACGCCCTCTGACAACTACCCAACAAGCTTTAGATGACAAGTTACAACGCGCCTCTCACAAGTGCTTAGTTAATTATGGCTTTTTTATTGGGGCAACAGCTGAGAATTTACCAGATTTACTCTCAGCCCACCCCACACCGGGGATTAAAATTTTCATGGGGTCGATGCACGGTCAATTGTTGGTTGACCAAGAAGGTTTATTAGAGTCGATATTTGCTCAGGGTAGCCGTTTAATTGCCGTTCATGCCGAAGATCAAGCAAGAATCAATCAACGCCGTCAAGAATTTGCTGGGATTCAAGATCCTGCTATCCACTCCCAGATTCAAGATAACCAAGCAGCACTGTTAGCAACGCAACTGGCATTAAAGCTGTCACAAAAATATCAACGTCGGTTACATATCCTGCATATGTCAACTGCCGAGGAAGCCGAGTTATTACGGCAGCATAAACCGAGTTGGGTGACCGCAGAGGTGACACCACAACATTTGTTGTTAAATACCAGTGCCTATGGCGAGATTGGCACATTGGCACAGATGAATCCACCTTTGCGATCGCCCCATGATAATGAGGTATTATGGCAAGCTTTGCGGGATGGTGTGATTGATTTTATCGCTACAGACCATGCACCCCACACCTTAGAAGAAAAAGCTCAACCCTATCCGAATAGTCCCTCTGGAATGCCGGGAGTAGAAACGTCTCTAGCTGTGATGTTAACTGCGGCAATGGCAGGTAAGTGTACTGTTGCTCAAGTTGTTAACTGGATGTCTAAAGCTGTGGCTGTAGCTTATGGTATCCCCAATAAGGGAGCGATCGCTCCTGGTTATGATGCTGATTTAGTTCTGGTTGATTTAAATACATACCATCCTGTACGCCGAGAAGAATTGTTAACCAAATGTCGCTGGAGTCCTTTTGAAGGCTGGAATCTCACAGGATGGGCCGTGACAACTATTGTCGGTGGTCAGATTGTCTACGACAAGGGTCAGCTAAATACAGAAGTGCGTGGTCAAGCTTTAAGTTTCGTGTAGCAAATGTTATTTGTCTCGGCAGTTTCCCAATAGATCAGGGACAAAACAATATACTAATTTCTAAGTAAGTGAGGTACAGAGTTAATAATTTTAAACGCAGAGGAGCGCGGAGGAAAACGCAGAGGAATGCGGAGGAAAACGCAGCGAAAAGTTTACAGAGGTTAGCCGCATTTCTCACAAGCAGTAGGGGCGGGTTAACAGATATGATGACATGATTCACCAATATCTCACTTAACCCGCCCCTACGACCTCTGGACTAGACAGGTGTACTTCATCGGCATGAAAATCGCTATATAAGTACTTAATTGTGAATCTTGAATTTACATGACTCCTGTTGAAGTTAAAAACTATACGGGGAATAATAACTAAAAAACTACCCAGGAGAACTGGCGATGTCCTTCAAAATCTTGAGTTTGGATGGTGGCGGTATACGTGGAGTGATTACAGCACGCATCCTGCAAGAAGTGGAGCGACAGATTTATAATTATCATGGTCAATCTTTACACGAATATTTTGACTTGATAGCTGGTACTTCTACTGGCTCAATTTTAACAGCTGGGATTGTGGCACAAAGAAATAGTAACGAGTTAATTCAATTATATAGAGAACAAGGTAAAGAAATATTTCCCATTAGGAAAAAGGAAAGATTCAAAAAAATTCCCACTTTTCTGCAACCATTGATTGAAGCATTTTTACCACCCAAATATTCTCATCAAGGGCTAATTAATGTCCTAACAAATATCTTAGGTTACAAAAGAATTAAAGATATTGAAAAACCGATCATCTTGATTCTGGCGTACGATACACTTTACCGTAATACTACCTTTTTTACTAATTGTCATCCGGATTTGGGAGATAGATGGTATGATGACTCATATTTATGGGAAATATGTGTAGCTTCTGCCGCAGCTCCTACCTTTTTTCCTCCATACAAATTAGAGCCTGTTGATAAAGAAAAATTTGGACATTGGGTATTTCCCCATATTGATGGAGGCGTTGCTGCTAATAACCCGGCGCTGGCTGCACTGAGCCTAGTACTTAGACTTTCGCAATCTGCAATTTCTCCGACAATTAAACAAAAATACAATCTAGAAAATATTGAATTAGATGATATTGCGATTCTTTCTATAGGTACTGGTCAAACTGGTGAACCATATGTATTTGAGCAGGTAAATAGTTGGCGAGGTATCGACTGGGCGCAACATATTATTGATATCTTTATGGAACCAACATCTGAAGTTAGTAGTACAATCTGTCGTCATATTATGGGTGGATATGATTCTCAAAGATATTTGCGTCTTCAGTTTGATTTAAATGAAAGATTTCAAGCTAAACCACAAGAAACTGATAAGGATACTCGTAGGTTATTGAAAGCATCAGAAAGAGTGAATAAATTTATTAAAATCCCGATTACTGAAGAGATGGATAATGCCAGAAATAATGTGATTGAAGAGTTAATCGATGCTACATCTATGTTTATTGAAGAGGGTTATAGTTTTCATACTAGAAGTAATTGTGGCCCCCAAGTGAAAGATGCGATCGCTGCCTTTGTTAAGAATAATTAATATATTTATCAGAAAATACAAAAATGTGATACTAGTTTCACCGTTATGAATTATCACCGGAGATGGCTTTGAGTTTTGAGGTGAAAGACTCGGAGCGATCGCTCTTTTGTGGGGTAAACTGCCCGATAGGTGGACGAGTCACAGATATAGGTAGCAGTTTTGTGCCAAAAGCCTGACGGGCAAAATCTTCGGGCTGGGTTTCTAAGCTCAAAGATTCTTGGGGAAAATTCATCAGTTGTATGGGTTGCGTCTGATTGCCTTCCTCGTCATTTGCCTCTTGTGCCGATGAGGTATTGTTAACTGGCTGTGGACTTGCTACTTTTTCAAAGAAATTGAGTTGGGGGACAGTAGCCGTCAAGCTTTCGGGAAATTTGCTACAAATCAGGCGTTCAAATTCCATATTGAAATGATAGACTACCTGACCCCGGCGTAGCCAAAATGCCAAGATTTGCTGTACCGAGATGCCTTTATAGCGACCTTGATAAAGTGCCTCAATGACTGCCAAATGTAACCAATCAGGAGGGTATTGACGTTGCCAACGTTTAATTAGCTCATTGGCATTGTGGCCACTGAGGTCGAAACTATAGTGAATTAATAAGGCGGTAGCCAAATTGGCACAGGTGTCTGGTACTGTTGTTAACATGGGACTTTTGGCTGCTGGCAATAGGTAAAAATCATCTACCGATCGCATATAGCCTAGCGTGTTTTTAACTGTAGGATTGATGACCAAGAGTTTCCAAGCTGATAAGCAGTGTTTTTCATTCTACTTGGTCAAATGCCAACTGTCGAAATAATATAGGGTGAATTCACACTTGGCGCTCTTTGAATTGCCACTAAAGCTTGATAAACCATTGCGGCTACCTCTGCCCTTGTGGCTTCTCGCGTGGCTGCCAACTGCTTAGGGTCAGGATAATTGACAACTATACTTTGTTGTGTAGCAGTGACTACAGCTTTGCGGGCATATTCAGGAATGGTGTTGCTGTCAGTGTAGATGAGAGCGCTATTACTATCAACTGTCGGTAGAGTTAGTCCATTAACTAGAGAGACAATTACCTGTAATCTTTGTACATTCTGGTCAGGGCGGAAGGTGCGATCGCTAAAACCACTGACAAAGCCACCACTAGCAGCTATTTGCAATGCCTTATATGCCCAAAAATCCTGGGGTACGTCGGAAAAATCCGTCGGTGGACGTTTAGGACTGGGGTTAAAAGCTACAGCCACCATCGCGGCGTATTGGGCGCGACTCATGGGTTTATTGGGTTGGTAGCTACCATCAGCAAAACCTTGAGTGATCCCCATACTAGCTAAACCCCGAATAAATGGTTCTGCCCAGTGTCCGCTTAAATCAGTAAAGGAAGGGATATCAACATCAGGACTCACTATATATGGTGAAGCGATCGCTGCTTCTTGTCCACTGGCAACCAAAGCCTGATAGATTAAAGTTGCCACCTCGCCACGGGTAATATCTCGCAGTGGTTCGAGTTTATCGGTTTGGGGATAGTTAACTACCAGCTTTTTTTGGGTGGCAATAGCCAGAGGATTGGTAGCGTAACTGGGAATTTGGGCGCGATCGCGGTATACAGTTAAAACATTGGGGCTACCACCACTCAGTTTCAAACCATTGACAATAGAAACTATCGCCTGCACCTTAGTTAAGTTTTGTCCAGGGCGAAAAGTGCCATCAGGGAAACCGCTAGTAAATCCCATCTGGGCTGCTTTAGTAATAGCTGATGCTGCCCAAAAATCTGATTTAATATCTGGAAATTGAATTTGCTGATTATTTGTCGGTAATTGAAAAGTTTTCGCTATCACCGCCGCATATTGGGCGCGGGTAATAGGCGCATCAGGGGCAAAAGTCCCATCGGGAAAGCCGCTAATCACACCTTTATTGATTAAAGCCTCCACAAAACTAGCAGCCCAATGTCCAGGCAAATCGAGAAAATTACTACTAGCGACAGACGGATTTTCGCCTATTGCTGCCAAAAAATCTACCCGTCCCTTGACTTGGGTGGGGTTTAACTGATTACCCACAGAGATTAATTGCTGTGTGGAAGCATTTTGCAAATCAAATTCGCCATTACTACTAAAAATATTCCCCGCCGCATCTTGGCTACTACCCAAATCGGGGATGGCGTTCTCATTGACTAACAAACCACCTTGGGTATTTTTGACAATCAGATTATTTCTGAGTACAGGTTGGGCATTACGCGAGAGAGCGATCGCAGTACGATTATCAGAGAGTTTATTATTGGCTAATAAAGGTGCAGCAAAGTCACTCACAGCTATCCCCAAAGGACTCTTTTGAAAGACATTCCGCAGCACTTCCCCTTTACTGTTGCGTGCCATAAACAAACCACTAGCAGCATTCTGCACAAACACATTATCAACAATACTAGGTTTGGCTGTACCGCTAGTAAATATCCCCTCTCGCCCACAATTAGTAAAGGTATTGTTAGCGATACTCGGTGCAGTTGATTCAACCCACACACCAGAACCTTTGGTGATGGGATTTGTTACTGTTACACCCCTCAGACTGGCATTGTTGAGTAAAACTATCGAGACATTCTGCACACCAAAGCTAGAACTTTGATATTCTCCACCACCAGAAATTACAATCTCGACACCTTTATTGGCTTCATTCCCCACCACCGTTACCCCTTCTGGAATCACCAAGGGAAATATTTCACCACTCGCCGCGCTATAAGTTCCCGCAGCCAGTTGAATAATTATGGGTGGAGTTGCTTTTAAAGCACGGGTGAGGGTTTTAAATGGACTCAACCGTGAACCTGTATTAGAGTCATTCCCTGTCACAGGGTTGATAAAGAGTGTGCCAAGGGGAGTGGAGTTCACCATTGATTGTTGAGCAGCAATTGTTTAAATTATCACCATCATAAGACAACACTACTTTTTCTCTCTGTGTTACGAACACTTTCCTCAACGGGGGGAACCCCCGCACAGAAGTGTTCTCCTCTGTGGTAAAAAAGATTTTATTTAACCACAAAGACACAAAGACACAGAGTAAACAAGAATATTTCCAGCTAGCTTTAACTCAATGCTACCAATGGCTGAGGCGCAGCAATCTTTTGCCTAACTGATTTTCCTGTCATCAGTTCCACAACATTCATGCCATTGCCAATTACCCCAGGAACACCGGGATAGCCAGCACTTGCTCCTACCAAGAAGAGATTAGGTAACTCTGTCGTATATCCCAAACGATTTAACCCGACTTGTTGAGGAACTAATTTTGCCCCGTAAATATTGCCCTGTGGTTGTCCCAAATAAAATTCCGTTGTGGTGGGTGTACCATATACTTTCATGCGAATGTAATGGTCTATATCTGGAACTAATTCCCGCACAGTCTGCATAATTTGTTGGTAAACTTCTTTCTTTTTAGCTTTGTAAGCTGCTGCATCATTTTTATAGAGATGTTCAAACGGTTCGTAAGGACAGATAGTCGCAATCTCTAAGATATGATGTCCTGGAGGAGCCATCCCTGGTTCAGGCGATTTCATTGTCGGACAAGAAAGGAAAATCCACGGATGGCTGAAGTCGCCTTGTAATTGTTGTTGATATCCTCTATTTAAATCTCCGGTGGGATAATACCAAACATTCCAGTTCCCAATATCATAGCGTTGCGGCTCAAAGCGGCTATCTAAACCGAGGTAAATATTAAAAGCACTGGTAGAGTATTCATAGCTAGTTAATCGCCGACTTTCTCTGTGGCTAATAGCTTCACCATCGTGCATTAACTGTACTGTTAATTTGGGGTCAAGATCACTGATATAGGCTTTAGTAGCACGATAAATTTTGCCATCAGCAATTACACTATGAACTTTGCCCTTGCTGACTTGGATATGATTAACTGTCGTCGCATAGGCAATGACACCACCACCTGCAGTAATCACATCGACAATCGTATCAACCAAGTGCTGAAAATGATGTTTGGGATAGTAAGCGCCTTCAGAATATTCCCAAACTAAGGAAGTGTGACTTAGAAGGGCTATTTCTGTCGGTGGTAATCCATAATCACCACTTTGCCCTGCCAACAATACTTGTAATTTAGGAGATAACCCAACGTAATCGTATAAATTTTGTAGAGTCCAATTCCGTTTTTTAAATAAATTTAAATATTTAGGCAACTTTAACCAGTCATACCATTTCTGGTCAAACCAGCGTATTTCTTGAACTAAGTTACGCATTTCTTGGTGGAGTTGCTGAATTTCATTACAGTAGCGATTAATAGCACTGGCTTCTTCTGGAAAAGTAGAGAGTAATCGATAACGCAGACTTTCCCATCCTAAAGGTATTTTAAAATCTGCCTCTGGTGTAATGATTCTGTCTATACAGCCTGAGTCAAGGCGATTAAATGGTACATCTCGCTCTATGTAGTTGAAAAATTGCCCTATGGTTTGACCAGCACCACACTGAGAAATGTAATGTACATCAGCACAAAAACTGTATTCGCCATAATCAAAAGTATGGCAGCAACCACCAGGTAAATAATGTTTTTCTAAAACTGCTACGTGATAACCTTGCCGAGTCAAGCAAGCAGCAGTTGCCAGTCCACCTAATCCGGCTCCCATAATCACATAATCAAAGATTTCCATCTCCCCATCCTCTGGAATAATTTAAATCAAAATTAATGTTTTAAAAGTATTGAGCAAATATAATTCGCTGCTATAGCGTTTCCCAGTTGAGTGAGGTAGATATTTTTAGTCAACAGAGGCTACCCGCATTTCTCACAAGCAGTAGGGGCAGGTTAATACAGTTATCAGTCATCAGTTATCAGTTATCAGTTAACGCTGATTCAATTATCTTGACTGATAACTGTTCACTGTTAAAGTGGGGGACTTAAACCCAATTATCTTGACTGATAACTGTTTACTGATAACTGATAACTGATTTAACCCGCCCCTACGACCTCTGGACTAGACAGGTGTACTTCATCGGCATGAAAATCGCTATTATTAACAACTGAACAAGCTAATTTTGTTAACAATTAGACCATTTACTTACTAAGTACTAATCAATTTTTGATTAATGTTATCTAGTTTATCTAATCATCCAAAACTGATTTACTATTATTTTTATTTCTTAACAAAATATTATTATTGCTAGCATTATAAATCTGAGGAAAATTGAAAAATATCTCGATATTTGTATAGTCTGTAACGCTAATTAAGCTAATAATGTATTTGTGATAACTACGTGGATGAGAAATCAATCATTTAGAGAAGTATAAGATAAATAGAGATTTTAGAAAAAGATGATTGTATAATTAATTTTTAAAGGGAATAATATCTTAAAAATTTGCAGTATGTTTTTGACTGAAGTCTTTAAAATATGCCTTTAGATATATTTTCAAAATTTGTAGGCAACACTATTGACAGAGATAGGAGAAATTTTATTTTGCTACACATATAATTGAGACATGACAAAGATTCACATTTTGGTATAGCTAGGTTTTCTCATACTGACCCACCCTCCGGTTTGGATATTCCCAAAATACACGTCAGTATATTTGTTGTATATGTAATCATAATTAACATGATTAAATCTGTCACAAATTAAAGCGAAAAATTTAGTTTCTGCGGAAAATAACCAATTTGTAGTTCATAAGTTAATCTAATCGTCAGATATGAGATTTTATCAGGTGTGAAAAAATGGAGTAAATGCCAACATAGTCAGTATATGTAACTAAGGGTCAATAATATGTTCGTTGAGGAAATGCAGCAACATTTTATAGCAAATACAAATATTCATCAGGTTACCAGTAGTGAAGTTAACCAAAAAATCCCCAAATCTAAGAGTGTAGATATTCCCGATCTGGCTATTTCTTTAACACCTGTTGGGTTAGTTTTTAGTTGGGTAATATTTTTTATCATTCTGCGGAAAATTCGGTCTATTTTAGAAGAAAAAATGGTTTTTACGGTTAAAGGTTTACATCAGTTACCATGTAGAAACTGTCAATTTTACTCCAATAATCATTATTTAAAATGTGCAGTTAACCCCTCCATTGTACTGACAGAGGAAGCGAAAAAATGTTCGGAATACTCACCGAAAAAAGACAAGTTTGATTCACAAAACTTTTTTCCCTAATTCCCCATTCAGCTTGTATTGATAGGTTGTGTCAATTAATTAGCTACACTTGAATTAAGTTGGAGTAATAACCAAGTTAGATAAGTACCGAAAGGCCCCCACAAAGCATAAGGAAGGAATAGCCAAGAAGCTTTTGAGGAAATAGGCTTAACGACAAAAGCTAAGATATAAACAAGTAATGTAGCCAAGCCACCAACAATAATTCCGCCCGTCAGACTCCGAAGTTCTACTACAATTGGACTATAGATGGAAGTAAGTATAGCAACTGCGGCATAAACTACCATTAAATACCAAGGATGAACACCTTGTTTAGATTTTTTCTCCCAGACAATAATTGCGGAGATAGTACAACAAGCCCAAATAAACGTCCAAATTACTGGGATCAGAAATTCAAAAGTCAACCAGTTGGGACGTTGTAAATTCTGAAACCAAGGATCGCGTAATGATGTGAACAAATTACCACCAAAAAATAGTGCGGCTGAAACTGCCGTAATTATCCATCTAGCTTTCACAAAGTTTTCCTATGATATGTGATAGTTGTCTAATTGTAGTTTAGATAATTGCCAGCGATCGCCACACCTATCTGGAGTTGATATTTTTGTCTTTGGATTCTCCCAAGAGACTGAGCAGTAATCATGCAATCTTGCTTAAAATAACTACATTATCTAGTCAAGCTGGCATAATAGTAAGAGAAACTATGGCAATTAGCTGTGAAACTTGTTTCATGGCAACTGAGTTGTACCTGCTAATATAACTCGCTACAAAATCATCATAGGTTAATAGCAGACAATCTGTATAGTTAACTGCAAATTCCCAGGGAATCATTGCGAAATTCTGGTATTTATCTGCTGCTAAATTGATTTCCTAGAGACATTTATGAATGCAATTAACATCGCTCAACTTCATCTTTGGGTACAAGACAGAGATACGGTCTTAGAATACAGCACTCATGTAGAGTGGCGCTATGCTCAAAAGCCCGATTATAGCCAGATTCAGGAAAAACTTGCCCAAGAAAGTACACGTAATCATCTGCCTAATTCGCTGGAATTACTAGTACAAAATTTGCTGCAAACATTTGAGATTGAAGCTAACTACAAAATTAATCCGGCTCAGTGGCTGTCTGTTGTACCATCTCAATTTCGCATGAGTTGTAATGGTGGTTATCGCTACACTATCACAGACTTAATTAATGTGGGTACTTATAATTTATTGATTGCCAATACTCAACATCACAAGGCTAATAATGCGGAAATTACTACTGCAAATAATCTCTTACATACAGCTTTTCCCGATGGCTTATTATGGGAAGTCTTAGAAGTTTACTCTCAGCCACCAGATATTGTTTTGAAGTGGCGACATTGGGGAGAATTTACAGGTGCTTATCAAGATTATGCTCCCACTAACAAAATAATTGAAGTCATCGGTACAAGTGTGTTACGGGTGACAGATGATTTTAAAATTATTTCTTTGGAACACTATTACGATCATACTCAGTTCTGGAAACAGTTAACCTCTGGAGGTAAATTACTCCAAACACCTCAGAGTGAACAACAAAAAAGGCAAAAAGCATCTGTTTCTATCTGGCAAAGGTTATGGGGATTTATCTCACAACTATGGCGAAGGAAACAGCATATCCCCATGACAAATATATAGAGATGTAGCAATAGGGACGTAGCAATGCTACGTCTGTGCAAAAATTTCGGGTAATGTAAAATTAACGTGAGTTCAATAAATCTTTTTTGACCTCTCCCCCCTCTCCGAGGCGGAGAGGGGAGTAAAGAGCATAATATATCAACGAAAAATGAGGGTTTTAAAGCCTCTCTCCTTGTAGGGGAGAGGTTTGGAGAGGGGTTTTTCCAGTCGTCGAACTCACGTTAAAATTAGTTCCTATCATATGTCTAATTATTAATAAACTCACCGTAGATTTACTAAATTAGTTAATATTCTATAAATATGTAATTTGTGGCAATAGTAGAAGTAAATTTACTAGCGATCGCCTTAACTGAAATATTTTTTATGGGAGAATAATGCAGATGAAATTAACGACAAAACTTAGTGTAGTTTTTGCCAGTAGTGCGATCGCCTTCACTGGTGTTAGTATATCGTCTACTGCACAAGCTGCCCAGTTCTTTGATTTTGAGTATGCTTTTCCCACCTATGATGCAGATGGAACAACTATTTCAGCCCAAGGAACCCTCACTACTACTGATTTAGATCCCATTAATCAAAATTACAGAATTCTCGGTATCAATGGCACTAGAACTGTAAAAGGTATTACAGAAACTATCATCGGTTTACTTGCCCCAAGGACATACGGAAACAACGATAATTTTTTGAATGCTAATACACCACTCCTAACTACAAACGGTTTTTCTTACTTAGTCGCTGGTGATGGAGAAGACGGACAAGGCAATGTCAATGTTTTCTATAGTAGCTTTGCTGAAGGTTATGCAGAATTTTCCAGTGACGTAGATTTTGGTAATTTTAGCGTCACTCAACGTTCTACTCCAGAACCTTACACATTATTGGGTACAATGCTTGCTGTGAGTTTTGGCTGGTGGATGAAGCGCAAGCAAATAGCTTAAATGATTTCAGTAATCAAATCGGATTCTTATAGAATAGAAAAGACAACAAAGCATATTTTAACATCAAGCTAACTCAGCATTATTCCCCATGACCACTTCTCAACGCCGCTATCACATCACTACCTTCGGTTGCCAAATGAATAAAGCCGACTCAGAACGCATGGCTGGCATTTTAGAAGACATGGGCTTTGAGTTTGCCGAAGATCCTAATCATGCAGATGTGATTCTCTACAACACCTGCACTATTCGAGATAACGCCGAACAGAAGGTCTATTCATACTTGGGTAGACAAGCCAAACGCAAACATGAACAGCCAGATTTAACCCTAGTTGTTGCTGGTTGTGTCGCCCAACAAGAAGGTGAAGCATTGCTGCGGCGAGTTCCCGAATTAGATTTGGTGATGGGGCCGCAACACGCCAACCGCCTAAAAGATTTGCTGGAATCAGTGTTTGCTGGCAATCAAGTTGTGGCGACTGAATCAGTTCACATTATGGAAGATATCACCCAACCACGGCGGGATAGCCAAGTTACCGCTTGGGTGAATGTGATTTATGGCTGCAATGAACGCTGTACTTATTGCGTAGTGCCTAGCGTGCGTGGTGTGGAACAATCTCGGACACCAGAAGCAATTCGGGCAGAAATGGTGGAATTAGGACGGCAAGGTTATAAAGAAATTACGCTTCTTGGTCAAAATATTGACGCTTATGGTCGGGATTTACCCGGAACTACCCCAGAAGGCAGACATCTCCACACCTTCACAGATTTGCTGTATTACGTCCATGATGTCCCAGGAGTAGAAAGAATTAGATTTGCTACCAGCCATCCCCGTTATTTCACTGAGAGATTAATCAAAGCTTGTGCCGAGTTACCCAAGGTTTGTGAACATTTCCACATTCCTTTCCAATCGGGAGATAACGAACTATTAAAAGCGATGGTACGAGGTTATACTCACGAAAAATATCGCCGCATTATTGATACAATTCGGCATTATATGCCAGATGCTGCCATTAGTGCGGATGCGATCGTTGGATTTCCTGGGGAAACAGAAGCACAGTTTGAGAATACCTTAAAACTTGTAGAAGATATCGGCTTTGACTTGTTGAATACAGCAGCTTATTCACCCCGTCCTGGCACACCAGCAGCTTTGTGGGACAATCAATTGAGTGAAGAAGTAAAAAGCGATCGCCTACAAAGATTAAACCATTTAGTGAACCTAAAAGCAGCCGAGCGATCGCAGCGTTATTTCGACCGCATTGAAGAAGTATTAGTAGAAGACCAAAACTCCAAAGATCCCTCTCAAGTTATGGGGCGCACAGGCGGTAATCGTCTCACTTTTTTCCGAGGTGATATTAATGAACTAAAAGGACAGTTGGTTAAGGTGAAAATTACCGAAGTTCGTCCTTTTAGCTTGACTGGAGAACCTGTAGAAGTACGGCAAGTTGTGCCAGTTTGATTGACAGTAAAGCGCATAGCCAGATGTTTGACGAATATCGCTAGTTGCCTGACAATTTGGTGAGTGGTGATATGACAAAAACATTTGACTATGGCTGAAGGGAAGATATTGCTACAACCAGATACACTATGGAAAAGTATCAAACAACAAACTGATCATGCTTTGCAATGTGGTGCATTGCTATCCATCCCGACGAAATTTGAATTTGTCGAACAAGATGGTATTAATTTCTTAGTGCGAATTTTATCTAACATTACTCGTAAAGAAACAGCGAAAAAACAACAACAAAAACAAGCCAATGCTGGCCAAGAATTTAATCCCTTTCTGCCTTATGAAGAAGATTTATTTGTAGCAGATATTTCCAACACTCATGTGTGTATTTTAAATAAATTCAATGTTGTTGACTATCATTTATTAATCATCACTCGCGCTTTTGCAGAACAAGAAAGCTTACTGACACTGGCAGATTTTGCTGCTATGTGGGCTTGTTTAGCAGGTGTGGATGGTTTAGTGTTTTACAACAGTGGCAAAATTGCAGGTGCTAGCCAACGACATAAACATTTGCAATTAGTACCACTACCATTAACAGAATCAGGATTACTAGTGCCGATTGCACCACTATTGCCATTGACAAAATTCCCAGATGTGGTGACAACTATACCGCAGCTAAAATTTGTTCACGGCTTCGCCAGACTAAATCCTAACTGGGTTGATTCACCATTCACCGGGGCTGAGGCAACTTTAGAAATTTATCACAAATTACTACATAGTGTCGGTTTAGATGTAGTTGATAACAATCAAAAAGTGGGTGCTTATAACTTATTAGCCACACGAGAATGGATGTTAATAGTACCGCGATCGCAAGAGCATTTCCAAACCATATCTGTCAATTCTCTGGGATTCGCTGGTGCTTTGCTAGTGAAAAATGAAATGGAAATGCAGTTACTAAAACATCATGGCCCCATGAATATCTTGGAAAAGGTTAGTTGCTCGAAATCCTTGTAGAGGTAAGGAATTAGGGACTGGGGACTGGGGACTGGGGACTGGGGACTGGGGACTGGGAAGAAAGAATAGAGGTGTACTGAGTTTTGTATGCGTAAGCGCAGGCTACGCCAACAAAAATCAAATATAAGTCCTATACCCGGATTTCTCACCAGACTTATTAAACTGAGGTTTTCTCTTTGTCCAAAGACTGTAGGGGCGGGTTCATTAAGATCATTGTTAATCATTAATCATTTCTGTAAACCCGCCCCTACCGCTTGTGAGAAATGCGGGTATAGTGGAAACTGGAAATTAAATGACAATTCTTACCCAATACCCAATACCCAATACCCAATACCCAATACCCAATACCCATTACCCATTACCTATTTAATACTTCCTTTCCTGTGGCTCAAACATAGTGATTGTGACTGGACGATATTGAATATCAATACCGGCGGGTGAATAGTAAGCCATTGTGTGTTGGAGAAATTTGGCATCATCTCGTTGGGGATAATCTTCGCGGAAGTGTGCGCCACGGCTTTCTTGGCGATTTAGGGCTGATGCTAAAATGGTCTGTCCAACTATCATTAAACTCCGCAATTCTAAAGCTTCTACTAATTCTGTATTCCAGCAACTACCCTTATCATCTAAATATATTTGAGTAAATTTCTGTTGTATTTCTGTAATTTTTTGCCAGCCCTGACGCATCAATTCTTCTGTGCGGAATACGCCACAATATTCCGTCATGGCATCTTGAAAAGCTTGGCGAATTTGGTTGATTCGGTACTGTCCTGGTTGTTCTAGTAAAGCTTGGATTTGTTGTTGGGCTTCTTGGAGATAATTTTGTTCATCTAGAGTGGGTAACTTTCGTTGCTGTACATATTGAGCGATCGCTGCCCCAGTTCGTTTACCATAGACTACACATTCCAAAAGAGAATTACTCCCCAAGCGATTAGCGCCGTGGACGGAAACACAAGCTGTTTCTCCAGCAGCAAAGAAACCCTCAACCGCACCATCACCACTACTCCGGACTCGACCATCGGTATTTACAGGTATACCACCCATGCAATAGTGTATGGTGGGGCGTACTGGCATCGGTTGAGTGACTGCATCCACACCAACTAAACGATGGGCTTCTTCCCAACAGAAGGGGACACGACTCATGATTTTTTCTTTACCCATGTGGCGCAAATCCAGATAGACAAATGGCCCTCCTGCACTCCCATCAGTATTAACACCACGCCCGGCACGGATTTCGTAAGCGATCGCTCTTGAGGTAATATCACGGGGGGCTAGTTCCATGCGGCTAGGTGCGTAATTTGCCATAAAGCGATCGCCTGCACTATTAATTAGATACGCTCCTTCTCCCCGCACAGCCTCCGAAATCAGTACACCGACAGGATATAAGCCCGTGGGGTGGAATTGCACGAACTCCATGTCTTCTAGAGGTAAACCAGCGATCGCACTCATCGCCAAGCCATCACCACAAGAAGCATAATCATTAGAAGTGGTGTTATAAACACGACCATAGCCCCCAGTAGCAAACATGACAGCTTTCGCCCTCACGACCTCAATATGCCCATCTAATAGGCGATACATAACTACACCCTTAGCTTCACCATCTGCCAAAATCAGGCGCATCACGTACCACTCTTCATAAATCTGTACACCGTAACGCCGCAAATTATTGACCAATTCATGTAAAATCGCATGACCAGTCTTATCAGCAGCGTAACAAGTGCGGTTGTGAGAATGTCCACCAAAAGCCCGTTGAGCAATGCGCCCATCACCTAAGCGAGAAAATAGAACACCCATATGTTCTAAATCAATCACCACATCTGGCGCTTCCTGAGTCAGAATTGCTACTGCATCTTGGTCTGCCAAATAATCAGAACCCTTAACAGTATCAAAAGCATGGGCTTCCCAGCTATCAGTAGAATCCACATTTTTTAATGTCGCGGCGATACCACCTTGAGCAGCAACAGAGTGAGAACGAATCGGATGAGTTTTAGCGACAACAGCAACATTTAAACTGGGATCAATACGGGCAATTTCCACAGCCGCCCGACATCCAGCCAATCCACCCCCGACAATAATCACGTCATGTTCCAGCATAATTAAACCTGACTGCAAAACACTGCTGTTCTATTGTAAAGAGGAGATTCAACAGTTATCAGTTATCAGTTATCAGTTATCAGTTGGGAGTCAAAGTCCCCCACGTCTAAAAGTGGTGGGTTTTTGTGAGGGATTTAACCCTGACTAAAACCTTGATAACTGTTCACTGTTCACTTCTTTAATAGCTGGTTTTCCATTTTCATAAAAAAATCCCCATCTGTTGACAGGGAAATTAATTAGTTCAAAATTCAAAATTCAAAATTAACAATTATTAAAATTAACCACTCCCCACTCCCCACTACTTATTCCTCAGCTAGTTGCTTGTACAGGTTTTTGTTGAGAGACATTACCGGGTATAGGTTCAGTTTTTGTTCCTACTTCCACAGGCATTACTTCAATATGATTTAACAATGTAGTTACAAAAGCAAACAACAAGAAAGGTAGCGATAGCAGCACAACCAAACCCACGGTTGCTAAAGCATACACGGGTCTTCTGGCTCCCATTAGGGCCAAAGCTGATGCCAAGCTGACGGTAATTGTGATTAACCAAACAATGATTTGACCGTAAATATCACCAAAGGTCAGGGTACAGACAAACCGATAGTTTTGATTATTATTTTTTGTCATGATGTTTGCCTCAAGTCTCTCCTATAGGTTCTACCTTAGAACCATGTTTGGCTTGCAGACAATTTCTCAATATTTTTGCAAGGTTTGTAATATCACTTTACAAATAAGTGTCATTGGTCAATAGTCAATGGTCAATGGTCAATAGTCATTAGTCATTGGTCATTACTCAGCACTCAGCACTCAGCACGGGCTGAACGCCCCGCTTCCGCTAACAGCACTCCCTCACTCCCTCACTCCCTCACTCAGCACTCTCTCACTGCACCGACTGCAACACAGTAAAGTGCTGCATGAAATCTGCCATCAATGCCTAGAATAGCGTTTACGCTCATGTCGTGGAATCCGCCTATACAAAGACTGCCCAGTCCTAATTGCACAGCCATGAGACATATATTTTCAGCTTGATGTCCAGCTTCTAAAAGTGCAAAGCGGTAGCCACGCGCACCGTATTTGCATAGCGATCGCCTAAACACGGATGTGAACCAAAACAAAGCATTGGCGTTAACAATATAATCTTGCTGCAATAAAGGTTCAACAAAGTCTCTGGGTACAGCATCATTGATTCGATGTAACCCATGACCCCGTGGTTCATAGTGATATAATCCAGCAGCTAGACCTTCTATTGCTTGAGTGGAGAGAAAAATCTCCATCGGATAAAGTCCTCCCGCAGACGGAGAGTTGCGCGCCTCATAGATTTGCCCTTCTACTTGTCGCAACCCATTGATTCCACATCCTGCGTCTAGCAATCGAGCTAATGTCACAAGTGGCATAACTGAATTCTCCAGCGATCGCACAGAACAACGTCGTGCCAAAAGTGCAGTCAGTGGGTTATCATGTGGGGCTGGAGGCAGTTCCAAAAAAGCAGCATCTGGCAAATAGCGCAGTTCTTCAGCCGGAACACGCTTGCCATAACTTTGAGGTACTGGGGAATTTAAATGATATAGCAGCGCTAACTCCAGTGGTTCATCAACTTTATACATTAATCCAACTTCCTCATCTTCATACCTAAATTCTGCGTTGCTCGAAATCCTTGTAGAGACGTTGCACTGCAACGTCTCTACATTCATTTTCACCAGATGACTATTACGTAGCTGGCTTCCGCGTAGTAGAATTACAAATTCCTATCAAGCCATTGGATGTGGACAGGGATTGAGATCACTTGCATAACCCAACCTTTCTGGAACCTCGAACAAACGCCGAGTACCCAGTGGTTCTTGTCCATAACCAAAATAGATGGGGACTAATTCACTTGCCAAAGTTCGCACTACTCGAAAACCAAGGGCTGCAATATCAGGGGTTGTAATTTCCACTAGATAAGGTTCAGCACCTACCGCATTCAGCTTGGCAATTACTGATAGCAATTTCTCTGCATCCACAGGAGAAGTGTAAGTTGGTAAATCTTCGACTTGGAGGCATTGGTTATGGTTCAACAAAAAATCTAACTCATTGAATCGCTCAGTAGTGTAAAAGAAAGCACTATGATCATCCAAATACTTAACATCCTCATATTGATGGAGATTAGCACCAGCACCATTAGCCATCCGTTCTATGTCACCAAAACGGGATTGGCAAACTTCAAAAATCGCCTTGCGAAAAGCTGTCAGTCCATGAAGATGACATCCCAAACCAGTCGCAACGGCAGGACTTTTGCCTGAATGATCAATGATCATGGCCATGACAACCGGGACTTGAATATCAGTAGTGATATCAAAGGCTACTAGCTCAATGCCAAATCTGGCGTAGTTACGGGCAATTTCCGTCTCAATTCCTGGTCGATGAGTAAAATGGATTCGCCGAGCAGGTAGGCGATTTAGCCATGTAATGATGAAAGCATCGCGCTCAATTAACTCGCACAAACCACTATAAGCGGCAAACTCCAACCCAGCACCGCTAGCCATACCATTAGAAGTCACAGGTAAAATATAGTCACCTGGTAAGTTGCTATTCCAGCCCAGATAGACTAAGGATGCTGGGACTAAAACCTGTTGGTTACTAGCGAGAGCAAAGGCAGTAATCCAGGAAGTCTGCGTTGTCGGATTGAAGGTGGGATATGGAAAAGTTGGATTAGCGTATTGTTGGTCAGAAAACGAGCAAAAAGCTGAAGGATGAACCGCGCGATCGCTCAATTCGCCATAGCTACCGATGATCAATCGTCGGTGATCTACAATACCACCAGAGTAACGCTCGATCGCTTCGCCCACCGCACCCAAAATTGCTTGCTCATCAGTCATACCTCTGCTGACACCGTAGCGTAAATCATCCGGCTGTTGGCGCAGTTGGAAATTGGCTAATTCTGCTTGCCATAAGACTGGTAGCTCAAACTCTGTGTAAGGCTTAGTGAACCGATCAATGGCTCGGATAATTCCCGTATGGGGGCTGACTAAATCCCGCCAGCGTGGACTAGCGATCGCTGCTGTATTCACCTTATTTTCTCCTGTGGTGAGCAATGGGGGCAACCAGGTTTTTTTAAGACAACGTTGTGAGTCAGCTTGGTGCGGAGTAAATCTAGATGGAGTAATTTGCCCTCAGTAGCGATCGCCAAACCCAGCAACATCTTCACCGCATCAAGAGCTAAGTAACTCCCAACTAACATCTGAGCTATGGGTAAATTTTCCCGCAGCCGTGGTTGAGAACGCCGTTCTCGGTCGAGAAACTGCTCTATCGCCAATTCTGCCTCTGGAAGTTTGGCACAAGCCATAGAGCGCAGCCGATAGCACAGATAACAAGCCTTATCCGGAGAAAAGACTAACGGCCCAACAGTCCCCTCAACACCAGTTGCCCCACCAGGAAGCAATGGACGCTGCTTTTTCAGGCATAATCGATTGAGACGATAGGCGAGATTCACAGATACGGCATCAGTAGCAACAATCACTAAGTCAACATCATCCAGCAAAGCACTGACTGTTTCATCATCATTTAAAGGATCTGTGACAATCTCAGTTTGGGTGATTGTAGCGATTGCTTCCATCTGTCGAGCCGCTTCCACACTGCGAAAAGCACCAATTTGCTCAAATCCCCAACCCGACATCATCCAAGCATCAGACGGAAGTATACAGGCATCATCACATAAGCGGAGAAAACCAATACCAGCCGTAACTAAGTTCATGGCTGCTACTAACCCTGAACCTGCGAGTCCAAAAATCCCAATCCTCGCCTCGGCTAAGTGCTGTTGGGCATCCTTTTGCTCAAAGCCTAGCTCATGATACAAACTCAGTTGTGGGAGTAAAACAGCACGACTATCTAAATCAACCGTCTCCTCCAGCAACTCCTCCACCAAGCGATTTTCCAGCAAAAACTCTAAACACTGATTCAGAGAAGCATCTGTCAACTTTTCCCCAATCGCCGCCCGGATTTCTCCTACTGTGCGAGAGCCATCTAGTAAAGGTAAAACCATCCTTTCCACATCATGCAGTGCTTGACCTTTCACTGTGAGCGATCGCCTCGTCGTATTAAATATCATAGTTTCTTCACCATGACAATCCGACGACATCACTTGAATAATGATGTGTTCTAGTAGACGTAACCGCTTACCATCATCTAATTTCATAAACTTTGTTTTATAATTCCCATCTCCATCGATGTAATGCCAAAAATTTTATGTTGGGTGGAGCAACCCAACATAGACAAAGATGTTGGGTTACTACATCAAATAGGACTTACGCATTCAACCAAGAAACCCTTCTGAGGGTGGTCAATAGTCAACAGTCGAAAAAAACTTGATTTTGACCATTGACCCTTCGGGTGACGCTCCTTCGTCGCTAACGCTTCGCTAACGATAGTTGCTTTCCGACGCAAGGCGACAGGAACGCACTATCTCACTATTGACTATTGACAAAAAAGCCGGAAAATTTATTGACACTGCGTAAGTCCTAAAAACTTAGTATCCAAACCCAAAATCATTGGCATCTTCAATCACATCCGCCTCTGTTCCAGTAGAACTAAACTTACATCCACCACATCCACCACAAGGTCTACATCCGCCACATCCGCCACATCCACCACATCCACCACAAGGTCTACATCCACCACATCCCCCACAAGGTCTACATCCACCACAGGGTCTACATCCAAAACAAGGTATACATCCACCACATCCACCACATCCGCCACAATTAGCAAACCATCTTTGGCTGGTGACAGCATCAGGTATTCCCGGTATCTGAAATTTTTCTAAAGCTGCTATTTCCTCATCAGATAACAGCAGTCTTTCTAGTTTGTCTGCTTGATCTACCAAACGCATTTCTATTGTTGGTTGAGTCAATGTTTTTTCTGCAAGCATGATCACTTACTCCTTTTAACTGCAAATCTGCATTTGAGTTTGTGAAAAACTAGCATGAGGCTTAAAATCCACCAGTTTTCACATAAAAATAGGTATTTGCACAAGTAAATGTGGAAAATGATGAGAAAATAAGCAGAGCTTCATTTCTCAATATTATCCCTTGACATCTCTAGTTAAATAAACAACAAAAAACTAGGTCTAATATTCAAAGTCTTACTAGTCCACAAAATCTCTTGTTGATCAGTCAGGAAATCTCCCGCAGGTGATTTATTTTCCATAGAGTCTGATCTTGAAAAAAGTCTACTGTTAACGTCAAAAATTATGTCTTTTTTGCTTCTCTAACTCCTACAACAATATCTTCTTCTATATTTTTCGCTTCTTTCTTAAGTAGTATTGTTTTTACTCTTGATATTCCTTAACTCCACAAGCCGTATTCTGTCGCCAATGCAAAATCTCTAAAATATCAGGTGACTCAACAGTAAAGCGTAATAGTCAAAATTCTTCTTCAATATTTTTGATTTAATCTTGATGATTTTTCTGACCTTGTTGCTAACTGTGTAACAAATAATTACAAAATGCCATGTATTGTATCTGTGTTTTTTGAGTCTGAAGATATCAAACTCAAGTATAGATTTTCACCAGTGATTTTATCAAAACATGAGTAAACTATTGATGATATTCCCTGAAAGTAAGAAAAAATTTAATTGCTCTGCTAAAAAGCTTGAATGATGAGGGTTTTGAGCGCCAATATTGTTTACCCTTGCCCAGTCGCAGCTACTTCTTACTTTTTATAGACTATTACCAGAAGAAATTTCCGTGAGTATTTTGGCTCTATGGCGGGAAGTTCGGCAAGGTGTAAGATTTTAAGTTTCCAAAAAACTTTTTATAAAGCCAGTCCTTAGATAACCTAAGATTAGTGAACAAGATTCGTTATTTTTGGTCTACAGCTTGTAGTAGATAAAAATGTAAGGTTATGCCGAATTTAGGTAATCTATGACGCGCCGCCAGTATCCTAATCCACCCATAGAAGAAGCAGTCTGTGAGTTTCGCTTTGCTCCTGGGCAACGCTGGAATCTCACAGTACCTGGCTTGTTTTATGAAAGAATAAGAGACACTTACCCAGGCGAGCCACGACAACAAAATCTAATTCAGGCTGAACTCCAGATCGAGCCTGCACCTGATAATCCTGAATTGGCATTCAGACATGACTTTATCAAGCTCCTGTTTCAATCTGCTGATACTAAAAAACTAGTTGGTGTGGGAGCTAATCTGCTAAGTATCCATAGCCTGCGCCCTTATGAGGGGTGGGAGAATTTTAGCGAAAGAATTAGCAAAGCATTTCATACTTATTTAGATGTTGCCAAGCCTGTTGGAGTGACACGGATTGCTCTTCGTTACATAAATAAAGTAGCTGTTGCTGTTAACCGAGAGATTGAACTTAGCGAATACTTTACTGTATATCCTCAGTTACCAGATGGTGTACCAAGTCGAATCTCAGGCTTTTTAACTCGAACCGAGTCAATTTACGAAGATATCCCAATCCGACTAGTGATCACCTTGTCCGATGACTTACCACCTGCCGGACAAGTTATGTTTACATTGGACTTAGAAGCTTCGCAAGAATGGTTAGAAAAACCTTTAGCTATTGAGTCAGCGCTTTCCAGCTTATATGAGTTAAAGCAAAGAGAAGGGCAAGCTTTTGAAAATTTAATTACTGATCGCACAAGGGAGTTGTTCAATGTCAGCTAAAATTTACTACTTGAGGGACGAACATCGTAATCTGGAAGCATCAGCAATTTCTCTTGAAGTTAATCAATTAGCTCAACTTCCGATTTCACAATCAGTCACAGGTTCGCAAAGTTTATTGATTAGACGAAACATAAATCGTACTGCTCTTGCAATGGAAATAACATCGACTGTGGGAAAGTGGAAAACTCAGCCCAGGTTATTTGTTTATTCAACACCACAAAAAGCTGAAGCTATTTTTGAGCAGCTTGCTAATTATGCAGCTGCTCAATCTTCGCCTTATAGCTATTCACCAATTCATAAAACTTATAGAAGAATTGCTGAATTAGGAGCAGATAATAAAACTTATCAGTACACAATAGAATGGTTAAATCAACTACGTACTGTTGTTGCGTCTCACAGGATGTGGTGGTGTGAGCCATTGATAAATTTGGGCGTTGATTCAGAAATAGTTTTTGAGTGGTGGCATCAGAATCATAAGTTAACTGTCTATATTCTAGGAAATACCGCAGAATACATCAAAGTTTGGGGTACAGATATTGACAACGAAATGGAAGAAGGTTTGGTAACATCGCCCGCCGAACTTGCTGATCTCTGGAAGTGGTTAGTGTTATAGAGGTTGGCAGTGAGCGACGTAGTTGCAGATGATGAGATATTATATCGGTGTGTTTTTCATGGACTAGACAAATATTATCGTATTGGAGAATCTGGATTAGAACTCAGTTCACAGTCCTTTACTGATAAAAATCAAGCTCCTTCTGTAGATAGGGCAAAACTTTGTAATAATGACCCGAAGCACACACAGAAAAATCCAAATGATGGTGTCGTCAGCCTGATTGCTGGGGAAATTCGGAGCATAAATGTTTCTCAAAATGATCCAAAAGGCAATCCAATTTTTGATTACAAAATTGATGTCTATCCAAGGCCAACAGAAGATAATCCATCTCACGCACAAATTGAACCTTCTCCCGATTACGCAACCAAAGGAACCTTTAGGAAAGTTGCAGAAAAGCTGGCACGGCTTGCAACTGAGAGAATTAACAAGCAAAGTTGGGAGATTAAACCGTATGATTTACTAACTTAGCGATCAAAACGTTTTTATCATCTGTCTATATTCACCAAAAACACCAGGTTGACAAGATATAGATTTTATTCCTTAATAATTACTACTTTAGTCAAGTAGTAATACTACGATTAAGTTTAGTAGATTCTTTAGAAGACTATAGTAATTATCTCATGATCCTGGAGTTATCAGGCTATTGTTGACTCTAGTTAGTTTTGAGATAAGTAAATATTCCGAGAGCAGGGATTTAAATACTATGAATATATTCAGCCCAAAGACGTGGAGATCAAAACTGCTCACAAGTACTAAATTAATAGATAACAGAGTCAAGAATTAATATCAAAAATCAAATTTAATGAATGAGTGATTTCAGAGTTTGGTTTACAGATTACACTAGAGCTTTATTTCGTTCTTTACCTTTGTTATGGCAAGCAGCACCCAAGGAAATATGCTTGCTGATTGCTGTGACTTTATTGCAGGGATTTCTCCCCGCCATCAGCGTGTGGATTACCAAGCTAGTAGTAGATACTGTAGCTACCACTTTGACATCTGGTAGAGAATTAAGCTACTCAATTCTGTGGCCTCTAGTAGCAGGATGGGTGGGAGCTTTATTACTAGAAACACTTTTGTATCCGTGGATATTTGCCCTTCAGGGAAATCTCAATGACAAGTTAACGGCTCACATTAGCTTATTATTAATGCGGAAAGCTGATACTTTTTCCGACCTGAGCCGTTTTGAAGATGCTCAGTTTTATGATGAGCTACAACTGCTGCAACAACAAGTCAGCTATAAGCCATTGAATTTACTGGGGAATTTGGTGGAATTAGCCCGATCTTTGGTGACATTGATAGTCATGGTTGGGCTACTAATTCCTCTAGCTTTTTGGATACCCATAGTGATGGCGATCGCCAGCATACCCCAGATAGTAGTTTCTTCTCAATATGGCAGAACTATTTGGCTGACTTTATTTGAACACAGTCCTCAAGCTCGCAGAATGGAATATTATGCTGGGGTGATGCTCACTGACACCTATGCTAAAGAAATCAGGTTGTTTAAACTCGGTGCATTTTTTATCGATCGCTACCTGCAAGCATTTGCGTCTTTACATCAATCTATGCGTCATCTGCGAGATCAGCAAGCATTTTGGTCATCTAGTCTAGCTGTTCTCAGTACGTTAGGTAATGGTTTTGCTTTCTATTGGGTGGTACAGAAGGCTTTCCGCAGAGAGTTCAGCCCAGGAAGTGTACTTCTTTTTGTACAGTCATTAACTTACTTCCAGAATAATCTAGAAAGATTAATTGCTAATTGGCTGGATCTATTTGAGAATGTCCTCTATATGCAGCAGTTTTTCCATTTTCTCGATAGCCCCATGCCGATGCCACTCAGCATCCCTGGAGAGAAAATACCAACTCCCATTCGTTCAGGTATTGCTTTTAGAGAAGTTGACTTTTACTATCCAGATGGTCGATTAGCCCTCAAGGACATTTCTTTTACCCTTTACCCTGGGCAAACAGTCGCCATAGTCGGAGAAAATGGTGCAGGTAAAACTACTCTTGTTAAACTATTAACCAGACTCTACGATCCCACGACAGGCAGCATTCTTGTCGATGGCATAGATTTGAGAAATGTCAATTTAGAACAGTGGCGACAGCAAATTGCTGGAGTTTTCCAAGACTTTGGTCACTATGCACTTACACTAGGAGAAAATATTGCTTTAGGCAACCTTGCTGCTCTAGAACATCGAGATATTCTCAGATGCGCTGTGGAAAAAGCCGATATTGCCCAACTAGTCGATCATTTCCCGACAAAAGAGGATACACCATTAGGTAAGCAGTTTGGCGGTACAGAACTCTCCGGTGGTCAGTGGCAAAAATTAGCTTTAGCCCGTGCTTTTGTCCGCCAAGACGCTCAATTACTACTTCTAGATGAACCAACTGCGGCATTAGACCCGCGCAGTGAGTGTGATCTCTATCGCCGCTTTATGCTGCTAGCTGAGGGCAAAACTACCATCCTGATTACTCATAGGTTAGCTTCTGTGCAAATGGTTGACCGGATATTAGTCCTCAAAGCCGGTCGTTTAATTGAGGATGGCACTCATCAAGAACTGTTACAGCTTGGAGGCGAATATACTGCTTTGTGGAATATGCAAGCACAACAATATTTGCCAAAATGAATTGAATTTACGCATCAACAGTAGACCTGCATTTCTCACAAAACGGTAGGGGCGGGTTCACAAATATGCTTCAATCATCCACGAATATCTCATGAACCCGCCCCTACAGCCTCTGGGTTTCGGTTTCATAAATTTCGTGAGAAATTTGGGTAGAGAAGTTGCATTGCAACGTCTCTAAATAGTATTGCAAGGTCTTTACATAGGATTGCAACGTCTCTACATAGGATTGCAAGGTCTTTACATAGGATTGCAAGGTCTCTACATAGAATTGCAATGTCTCTACATAATTTATGTCTATCATGATTAACGTGAAATGGTATGAGATGTGGGACTTCTGCTGTAAAAGTTAAAACATTCTCAAATAACTGATAAATTGAATTTCGCCATATAAAATCGCTAATTCATTTGCTGCTATGTCTGATGTGATGCAGTTTGCTGAACAAAATATTAATCAACTTTGGGCTTATATCTTGACTGAAACACTCAAGCGTTTAGGATTAACCTGTGCAGTCATTTGTCCTGGTTCCCGTTCTACACCTTTAGCAATTGCATTTGCCGCACAAGCATCAGATATTGAAGTGATTTCCATTCTTGATGAACGTTCCGCCGCTTTTTTTGCTTTGGGAGTAGCTAAAGCCACTGGTCGTCCGACAGTAATTGTCTGTACATCGGGAACTGCGGGGGCAAACTTTTATCCGGCGGTGATTGAAGCGAAAGAAAGTCGTGTGCCACTGTTAATATTAACCACAGATAGACCAGCAGAATTACGTAACTGTCACTCTGGACAAACCATAGACCAGATAAAACTCTATGGTAGTTACCCAAACTGGCAAGCAGAGTTAGCTTTACCTTGCCCAGATATGGAAATGTTAGCTTATCTGCGACAAACAGTAATTCATAGTTGGGAAAGAACACAAATACCAACACCAGGGCCTGTTCATCTCAATATCCCTTTTCGTGACCCTCTTGCACCTATTCCGACATTAAATGCAGAGTCTCTACCAAAAATCAACATAGAAGAATTTTTCGCTGGAGTGGTAGATAATAGCCAAATCCCGATTTCCTACTCCCTACTTCCAGTTATCAAAGAATGGCAAAAATCCGATCGCGGTATTATTATCGCTGGTGTTGCCCAACCACAACAACCTGAAGCATATTGTAGAGCGATCGCCCAACTTGCGCAAATGCTCCAATGGCCTGTACTCGCTGAAGGGCTGTCCCCTGTCAGAAATTATGCTGGACTCAATGCTTGCTTGATTTCTACTTATGATCTAATTTTGCGAAATCAGCAATTAGCCAAACAGCTAGCACCCAATATAGTAGTTCAAGTTGGTGATATGCCGACAAGTAAAGAACTGCGGACTTGGATAGATACCAACCAACCCCGACGTTGGATAATTGACCCTAGTGACCAAAATCTCGACCCTTTGCACGGGAGAACAACGCACTTACGGATGCGGGTAGAGGAGATGGAGAGAGAAAGTCAGGGTGAGATTTCCCCGTCTCAGTCTGAGTATTT
This sequence comes from Nostoc sp. TCL26-01, assembly GCF_013393945.1. Taxonomy (NCBI): domain Bacteria; kingdom Bacillati; phylum Cyanobacteriota; class Cyanophyceae; order Nostocales; family Nostocaceae; genus Nostoc; species Nostoc sp. TCL26-01. Next base: position 2,510,028 of record NZ_CP040297.1, on the reverse strand, counting down.
GCAGATGTGGTGTCTTGCAGAAACTCAAGTTAGGGCAAATGTAGACGCAACTCTAGCAAATATAGAAGATTTAGTTGAATCCAAAACAGCTTGGTTGATTTCTCAGATACTACCACCAGAAACGCCACTATTCATTGCTAACAGTATGCCTGTAAGAGATGTAGAATATTTCTGGAAACCGAATAATTTAAGAGTGCGATCGCATTTTAACCGGGGTGCAAACGGTATTGATGGCACATTATCCACTGCTTTAGGAATTGCCCATCGTCAACAAAGTAGTGTGATGCTAACAGGAGATTTAGCTTTATTACATGATACCAATGGTTTTTTAATCAGAAATAAATTTGTCGGACATCTGACGATTATTTTAATTAACAACAATGGCGGCGGAATTTTTGAAATGTTACCCATCGCCAAATTCGATCCCCCATTTGAAGAGTTTTTTGCTACACCACAGGATATTAATTTTGCTCAATTATGCGCTACTTATAATGTGCAGCATGAATTAATTACATCTTGGCAACAGTTACAAGCTAGATTAAATCCTCTACCAACTCAAGGAATTCGCGTTTTAGAATTGCCCACAAATCGCAAAACTGATGCCAAATGGCGACAAGATAACTTAGGTAAGTTTGGGAAAATAGCCTCATTGTGATGATGCGATCGCCTCACTTCTGTTATAACTATTAGTTGACTATTTAGGTCGCAAATTTCAGAGCCTATTGATAACCTCTAACTTTTGCCCTATGAGTAATTGACTGTTTTGTCTTCAGTGTATTTACTCAAATCACCTAGCATAACAGCATGATTTATCCTGGCATTGTTTGTAGATGTCAACCAATAATTCTACTTTTATGAATCAAATATTTCGCCCAGCATCAACAGTAGCAGCAACCGTTGTCTTAACCATTTTCTTGTTTCTTCCTGTGATTTGGATGTCTAACGAAGCATACAAACAATTCAATTACATCATCCAGCATGAACTACCACTAAAAAATGTAACTGAAAAGATTATTTATCTAGATGAAGTACTCACAATGTCAGCAAATATGTATGCAAATACAGGTAATGAGCAATGGAAAACGAGATATGAGTTATTTGGACGGGAATTAGATACGGCTTTGCAACAGTTCATGAATTTAGCCGAGCATCGTTTTTTAATTGAACGCGCCAAAACAATTAATACATCCAATCAAAAATTAATAGAAATAGAGAAACAATCTTTTGCTTTAACTAAACAAGGCCAAATAGCCGCAGCCCAAGCATTATTATCTAGCATTGAATATCAAACAGAGAAGACTAAATTAGGAGCAAGTATTGACACTAGCAGCTATTATATATTTAGAGAATTACACACAGAAATTACTAGTTATCGGGGACACCTATTTTTATCTATTTTATTTTCTGTGTTGAGTTTAATTTTACTTATTCCTTTATGGTTTATTGTTTTGTGTTTATTACAAGACTATTTAAAAGCTAGAAAAACTGCTCAATCTGCTTTATTACAAGCCAATCAAGAGTTAGAATTACGAGTCGATCAGCGAACACATGAGTTGAGTGATAAAAATATTCGCCTCAAACAAACTGTCAAAGAACTAAAACAAACTCAAACACAGTTGATTCATGCAGAAAAAATGTCTTCCTTGGGTCAAATGGTAGCTGGGATTGCCCATGAAATTAATAATCCACTCAACTTTATTTCGGGAAATCTCAGTTATACAAAAGCTTTTACTCAAGACTTACTTAACTTAGTCAATATCTATCAGCAGCATTATTCCCAGCCTCCAGCAGCAATTCAAACAGTAATTGAAGATATGGATTTAGATTTTGCTACTCAAGATTTTACGCAAATGCTCAGTTCGATGATGCAAGGTGTCAATAGAATTCAAGGAATAGTGCAATCACTGCGAACTTTTTCGCGGTTAGATGAGTCCGAATTAAAAAAAGTTGATATTCATGAAAGTATCGATAGTACATTGTTGATGTTACAATATCGATTACAATCAACTCATAATCAGTGTAAAATTTGCTTGATAAAAGAATATGCAGTACTACCATTAGTTGAGTGTTATTCTAGTGAACTCAATCAGGTTTTTCTGAATATTCTTAGTAATGCTATTGATGCTTTAGAAGAACGGCGTTTGCAGTGTATGCTTGAGCAGGATAATAATCATGTCAGCAATCTTTGTATCCGTACTGAGGTTATTTCTCCATCATGGATAGGAATTCATTGTATCGACAACGGTATGGGAATTTCTGATTCTATCAAACACAAAATATTTGACCCATTTTTCACTACTAAAGCGATAGGTAAAGGTACAGGACTAGGACTATCTACTAGTTATCAAGTTATAGTTAAGCAACATTCCGGCAAGTTGTCTTGTAATTCTACTATCGGCAAAGGTACAGAAATCGTGATTGAGATTCCAGTAGCTCAAACATCAGCTATCAATTCCTAAACTCTCATCTATTGGGTTGTGAATTTGGCAGATTGTAGGGTGCATGATAGCAATGCTTAACGTACCGAGAAACATGGTGTGTTACGGCTAATTTTTACTTTCTCAAACTCCCAAATCTTTACACAGCCGTAACACACCCTACCCTAATATTTAGATTATCAGCCTCAACACTGGCTTTCTTTTGTGCTAAATATTCCTTGGCACTTTCAGCATCAAAAAACCACGAAGACAAGCTTGGGGGATGGTTAAGACCGTTTAAGTAATCTCTAGTAATTTCTGGATTTTCAGCCATCGCCATCATAATATCTTGGAGATAATCTGGGGGTGACAATAAGCAATCAGTGAAAGCATAGGTGTACTGAGCATAATTCCAAAACTCATCAAATACTCTTTGCATCCATGACTCATCAAAGCGTTGGTTGCCATGTTCAATAATTTGTTGCTTCACTAAATGAGCCATTTTTGTAGCGCTATTTGCTCCTTGACCTGTCAGAGGATCTTGTAGGATTACAGCATCACCTATACCCATAACAATTGCACCTGAAGGTAAGCGTCCGATGGGGTGGCGAACTGTTGGTGTAATTGCGCCATTTATCCATGCTTGCTCATCTGCTAATTCCATATTTTTGACAAATTCATAATGCCAAGGTTTTAACTGCTGGATGACTGTTTTGCTCATCTCTAAGACTTCTTGACCACTTTGGATCTGAGAAAATTGATCCATTTTCCCACCAGGACAAGCTTCAAAGGCAATTACGTGAGCAGAAAATTTACCCTTAGCATAGAATGGCATCTGAATTATTTCGCCAACTTCAGGTATGACAGTCATTTGACTAGCACGTAAATCAACTGGATCACCTTGCAATCCTGTGACAATTATTGATGTGATATGGCGCTTTGGTTTGTCATGTGTAGATTTTTGTGCGTCTCGTGCAAACAAATTTGCGAAGGAACCTCGACCACTAGAAACTAAAACTAAATCATAGTTTTTAGCACATTCTTCTAAATCAGCAAGCGTCATTTTCTGAACGACAAGTTCACCACCAATTTTGACAAACTCTTGCATCCAGGTAAAGAATTTTAATCGTTGATCTACAGCTTGCCAAGGCTGTTCTAAGGGATAAGATACAGTTAAGGCCAGGTTTCCTTCTGGGTCTAACACTTCGCTGCGGAAGACATCGCTACCGGGAAATTCCTCTTGCCAAAAATTTAGCCTTTCTTCAAGTTGCATTGAATTAGGAAACAGTACTGGCATTCCTCCTGGTTTACCATTGAGGATCGCTTCTGGAGTGCGATCGCTAAACAAGGTCACTCCATAACCTGCATCAACTAGATTAACAGCTAAGTGCAGTCCTGCTTGACCTGCTCCGATAATGGCAATTCGTCGCATATTCAGCTCTCCGAAATTTGTATGTGATTTTTTGCTGATGATTTATGAAAATTTTCCACTTTTAGCTATCGGTAAAACTTCCTTCACTTATGCAATGGCTGTTAAAAATTCCTCATAGCAAACTAAGTGTGAATTGAGCAATCTTTTTGCTCTACTGCCTCAGTATATTAAAATTTATAACAAATAATCAATTTCGTAGCATAAGATACAGAATTTTTGCTAAACTAATTTTTACAAGCATGAAATTAAATTAATATCACTATCACTAGGAGAAATATTCTATGTCTATTCAAGAAAAATCTCGTGCCATTATGATGCGCCAATATCAACAAGTGAAGAACCGTCAACAATCGATGCTGATGCGTTCCGCACAAGAACTTGGCTTACCTACAGAAGAACTATCCCACTATTGGAATCCCACTCAAGGGAAGATTGATCCTACTACCAGAACAATTTATGGTCGCAGCAATGCGTCGATGAGCTAACTAAGATCATCTTCTCAATCAAATTGCCAGCAAAAAAGCCACCCTTATGGGTGGCAATTTATAATCTTAATTACAGTTCTTAATTAAGCATCGTAGTAGATGTAGAACTCATAGGGATGAGGACGGAGTTGCAACTGTTTAACTTCGTTAGCTAGTTTGTAATCAATCCAGTTTTGGATAAAGTCTTCAGTAAAGACTCCTGATCCTGTTAAGAAAGCGTGATCGTTTTCTAGTGCTTCCAATGCTAGTTCCAGAGAACCGGGTGTAGAAGGAACTTTGGCTAATTCTTCTGGAGAGAGTTCATAGATATTTTTATCTAAGGGTTCACCAGGATGGATTTTGTTCTTAATACCATCAATACCAGCACACAGCATGGCAGCAAATGCCAAGTATGGGTTAGAGGTAGCATCTGGACAACGGAACTCTAAACGCTTGGCTTTGGGGTTAGTACCAGACAGAGGAATCCGCACAGAAGCAGAACGATTACCTTGAGAATAAGCTAAGTTAACTGGTGCTTCATAACCAGGAACTAGGCGTTTGTAAGAGTTGGTGCTGGGGTTGGTAATAGCCAAGAGTGCTGGTGCGTGTTTGAGGATACCACCAATGTAGTACAAGCCCATTTCACTCAAACCAGCATACTGATCACCGGCGAACAGGGGTTGACCATCCTTCCAGATAGATTGGTGACAGTGCATACCGGAACCGTTATCGCCAAAAATTGGTTTTGGCATGAAGGTGACGGTTTTGCCGTATTTTTTAGCAACGTTCTTGATGACGTATTTGTAAATCATCAACCAGTCAGCCGCTTCGATCAATTTACCAAAGCGGAAACCGAGTTCGCACTGTCCACCGGTCGCAACTTCATGGTGATGCTTTTCGATGGGTACGCCACATTTTGCCATTGTTAACAGCATTTCTGTCCGGATGTCTTGGAAAGAATCCGTGGGGGAAACTGGGAAATAACCCTCTTTGAAGCGTGGTTTGTAACCCAGGTTGGGGCCTTCATCTCTACCAGAGTTCCAGCTACCTTCTACAGAGTCTAAGAAATAGTAGCCTTCGTTGGCGGTTTGGGCAAAGCGGGCGCTGTCAAAGATGAAAAATTCAGCTTCAGGGCCAAAGAAAGCTGTATCACCGATGCCGGTAGAAACTAAGTAGTCGATCGCTTTTTGAGCAATGACTCGTGGACAACGGTTGTACCATTCTCCTGTACGAGGTTCTTTGATGCTACAAGTTAGACTCAGCGTTGGCACTTCCATGAATGGGTCGATCCAGGCAGTGTTGGGATCGAGAACCATTGTCATGTCGGATTCGTTGATTGCTTTCCAACCCCGGATGCTGGAACCATCAAAAGGTACGCCATCAGAAAATGAGCTTTCATCGATTTGATTGTGGTACACGGTGAGGTGTTGCCAAGTACCGACTGTATCGATGAATTTTAGGTCAATAAGCTCAATTTTCTGATCTTGAATCAGCTTCAACACTTCTTGGGGGGTTGTCATTGTTACTCCTTACTCTGCCAATTTCTTAAATTAAAACCAGGATCTGCCAAAGCATCTAACCCTACTGAGTGGAACAAAGTTGTGACACACCTGAAATATCGTAGATTCAAAACATTCGACAGTTTTGTAGTCTTTGTTACAGATTGTCTGGATTACAGGTAATATTAACCTTTCTTTCGACATCTGCACAAAACCATGAAAGTTAATCTCATAGGGGTCAACTTTGGCATAGAATCCTTTAAGTAACAGATAGATTATTTTTGTGCCGAATCTATTTTTAATAGCACAAAAATTTACTGGTGCGTAGTTGCAACCAAATTAATATCAAACCATAGATAGCAACGATTGGGAGAAGAAGGAATGCGCGATGCAGTAACAAGCTTAATTAAGAATTATGACGTGGCTGGTCGGTATTTTGACCGGAATGCGCTCGATACCCTCAAATCTTATTTTGAAAGTGGTACGTCTCGTGTACAAGCCGCAGCAGCAATCAACTCCAATGCCGCAGCCCTTGTCAAGCAAGCAGGTGCTAAGTTGTTTGAAGAACTACCAGAGTTGATTCGTCCCGGTGGCAATGCCTACACTACTCGTCGTTATGCAGCTTGTTTACGGGATATGGACTATTACCTGCGCTACGCTACTTATGCGCTGGTGGCTGGCAACACAGATGTTCTCAATGAGCGTGTGCTGCAAGGGTTAAGAGAAACTTATAATTCTTTGGGTGTACCCATTGGCCCAACTGTGCGTGGTGTACAAATTCTCAAGGATTTGGTTAAGGATCAAGTCGCAGGTGCAGGTGTTACCAACACTGCTTTTGTGGATGAACCATTTGACCATATTACTCGTGAGTTAAGCGAGCAGGATATCTAGGGAGTGAGTTACATAAATTAATATAGCGATCGCCTCTTGACTATGTTGAGAAGCGATCGCTTTTTTCAATCTGGAGGATGTAATGATATTTACTTAGCCGATGACGTTGCCTAAACATACAATACTGATACCAAGTATGGCTAACCCGACAAACCGGTATACGCTAGACATGGTTTCCTGATTCATCGCTTGACCAATTTTTTTGGCACTAGTCACAACTGCATACAGAGATAAAACCATACCTAGCAAGTAGGTAAATTGCGATATTCCGCCCACCTGAATAATTGATTGACTATCAAGGTAGCCGAGAGATAAACCAGCGATCGCTCCTAATACGGCTAAAATAAACCAGTGAGGACGGTTGGGTGTAACCAACAAAATACTCAACACAAGACTGGCAACAGCAATAGCTATTTCTGCACCGGGTAGATTCATGTGTGATAAAGACATCAGCCCACCCAAAACTGTGGCAACAATCAACGAGCCAGTGATGAATGCCGCTTGCATCATACCAGATGCGATGTAGCCAATAGCTAAGGTATTGACTAAACTATCAAAGTGAAGCACTGGATCTGCTACTCCCCACAAGAAACCATCTCCAAAGTTAGAGATAGAATGTTGCAGTGATAATCCATTTACAGAACTTAACAAACTAATTAATATAAGAGCAGCGATCGCTCCAATGTAACGAACAGCTTTTGATGTGGTCAACATTGTTATTTAAGGTTAGTTTTTTGACACTTTATACTTCCCCGACTGTGATCAAAACTAACGCTATCCATAAATCTGACTAATGCTAAGATTAGTCTCTGTGGTTTGAAAAGTTATGTTGTTTACCACAGAGTCACAGAGGCACAGAGAAATGAAAAACTAACGGAGTAGTTCTTCTACTTGGTGCTGGCTCCATAAGTTTCTGTAAAGACCATCTTTCTGGACTAGTTGGAGATGGTTGCCAATCTGGACAATTTTCCCTTTATCCATAACAAAAATTCTATCAGCCACTGCCGCCGCCGAAAGTTGATGGGTGATAAAAATTACTGTCTTGCGTGCTGTACCACCGGAGAGGTTGTTGAGGATTTGTGTAGCTGTTTGATTATCTACACTGGAAAGGGCATCATCCAAGATTAAAACGGGGGCATGGACAAGCATAGCCCTAGCTAAAGCTGTACGCTGCCTTTGCCCACCAGATAGGGTAATACCGCGTTCACCGACGAGAGTTTCATATTGCTGAGGAAAGTTAATAATTTCTGGGTGAATTTGCGCTAATTTAGCTACATACTCGACATTTTCATATTGACTATTGGGGTCGCTGTAGCGGATATTATTTTTAATAGTGGTACTAAACAAAAAACTATCTTGAGGGACGTAGGCGATCGCACCGCGTAAATCGGTCAAAGCTATACTAGTAATATCTAGCCCATCGAGAAACAACTGTCCTGGCTGAATTTCTAATAATCTGGGTAAAGCATTAGCTAAAGTTGACTTACCAGAACCGATAGCACCCACAATTGCTACTGTTTCCCCAGGCTTAATTGTAAAATTAACCTCATCTAAAGCTGGGTTAGCCGAGTCAGGGTAAGTATAACTGAGATTTTTGGCAGTTAATTCCCCTTTCACTTCATTGACTGGGAGATGTATCACATCATCAGCATCTCGAATTTTAGCTGTGACACTAAAGATAGCTTCTAAACGATCTATACTCACCTCACCTCGCTGGTAAGCTGAGATGGTGAAACCCAACAAAGCCGTAGGAAAAACTAGACGCTCAATGTATATCAACAGCGCTAAAAAATCACCCACAGCTAATGTTCCATCTGCAATTTGTCCTGTTCCTAGCCAGATAATTACCAGTGAACTGAGACTTGCCAAACCCCCGATGATAGGAAATAGAGTATTGCGACTTTTGGCTAATTCCAAGTTAGCCGTCAAAAGCTGCTGATTTTGTTGAGCAAAAGCTCGACGCTCATTTTCTTCTTGGGCGTAAATTTTAATTAAAGCAATACCGCTAATATCTTCTTGAATTAGCCCACTGATATCAGAGAGTTGTTCTTGTACTACTGCTTGTTGTTGGCGTAACCGATTACTAAACAAATTCACCAACACAAACATCAAAGGATACACAGCCAAAGCCGATAGTGTCAAATTCACACTAATTGTCAGCATGGCTGGTAGAGTTAGAGCATAGGCAAAAAAGGTATTGGCAAAACTTAAGACAGCAAAACCCACTAACCGCCTGACATTCTCTACATCACTAGTAGCTCTACTAATCAAATCACCGATGGAGTTGGTAGCAAAGTAAGCAGGCTCTAGTTTGAGGAGATGTTCAAAAATCCGTTGCTTGAGATCAAATTCTACCTGTCTCCCCACACCAAACAACCAAATCCGCGAAGCCATGCGGATCATCAACATCGCAGAACTGAGTAAAATAATAATTACTACATAGTGTAGTATTTGGTTCCAGTTAAAGCTCGTAGACAGTTTATCAAGACAAGCGCGAATCAACCAGGGAATATAGACACCCAGCCCATTCACCGACAACAAAGCCAAAATGCCCAACGCCGCCTCTCGCCAATGGGGAAGCAGGTAAGCAGCCAGTTTAGCAATTCTTCGAGATTGTGCCATTCAATGATGAGTGCTGAGTGATGAGTGCTGAGTGATGAGTAATGAGTGGTTAGTGGTAAATGCTAAGTCATTCTTTCTTGATTTTGAATTTTGAATTGCTATAGCCTCACACTTTATGCCCTGCGTCCACGTAAGAAGATAGAAATCTCACGTAGATAACTCTCCCAGATTACCGTTGTTTGTTGTAGTGTTTGGGCATTGGGGACAAAATATTCAATCCGCAAACCTCTAGTTCTAATTTCTTGAGGATTTTGCAACAAAATCGGCGGAGCTTTCATCTCCAGAGAGTTGAAATTAGGTAAGATGTTATTCCCAGTAACATCAGTAGTTGCCGGGTTTAAAGCTACCAAAGTCTCAGTAGGTAATAGAGCTGCCGGGACGGGTGGATTACCTAGAAAGTATGCTACTACAGGTGTACTGGACAAGATTAAAATTCCCAATGCCCAGCCTAAATAGTATCCTCCTGGCTTGTCTATACCGCCACCCTTGACAATTTTCTGCGCGCCAAAAAACAAGAGCAAAATTGAAGCCCCCAGAGGTTTGAGGGGAAACGAGACAAACTGCCACAAAGCAGCCACTGCTGGTTCATCAGGGTTAACAAACGACAGAATTACAATCAGCAGCAACAAAATTAAGAGAAATCTGCCAGCAAAATTGCCAGTTGGGTAAATTCGCTGGAACAGTGAATAGACAATCGTACCAATCAGTAGCCACAGCAGGATTCTGCTTAATAGTAGAAACATAAGATTTACTCTCTAATCTCCTTTTGCGGCGATCCTAGAGGTTTAATTAAGTGGATTTATTTTAACGTCAACAGTAATTGCATCATTACTTGACTTAAAATACCTCAACCCTCACACCAAAGAACACCGTCGTAGTGATTTTAGTGCAATTTTTAACCACTGCGTCTAATATTTATAATTTTCAGATTGGTAATTTGACACACCCGTAATCTAAATTAATTGAGTAGTTGTCACTCAAAAGGAAAAACTATGTCACCCGAAAAGCCCAGTATTTTAGTCACAGGGGGAGCAGGATATATTGGTTCGCACACTGTACTTGCTCTCAAACAAGCAGGTTACGACGTGGTGATACTAGATAACTTAGTCTATGGGCATCGTGACCTAGTAGAAAAGGTTTTGCAAGTAGAACTGGTGGTAGGTGACACAGGCGATCGCCCTTTGTTAGATGATTTATTTACATCTCGTCATTTTGATGCCGTCATGCACTTTTCCGCTTATGCTTATGTAGGCGAATCTGTATCTGACCCTGCTAAATACTACCGCAACAACGTTTTAGGGACTTTAACCCTGTTGGAAGCAATGTTGGCAGCATCTGTAAAGAAATTTGTCTTTTCTTCCACTTGTGCCACCTATGGTGTACCAACAGTTGTTCCCATTCCCGAAGATCATCCCCAAAACCCGATTAATCCCTATGGGGCGACAAAGTTAATGGTGGAAAGGATTCTGTCTGATTTTGATGTAGCTTACGATTTCAAATCAGTCCGTTTCCGTTATTTTAATGCGGCTGGTGCTAATCCCAACGGTTTATTAGGGGAAGATCACAACCCTGAAACCCATCTCATCCCCTTGGTACTAATGACAGCTTTAGGTAAACGCCAAGCCATCTCCATTTTCGGCACTGACTACCCCACACCTGACGGAACTTGTATTCGAGATTATATTCACGTCAATGATTTAGCCGATGCTCACGTTTTGGGCTTGGAATATCTACTCAAGGGTGGCGATAGTGAAGTATTTAACTTAGGTAACGGCCAAGGCTTCTCCGTCAGAGAGGTAATTACAGCAGCCGAAAAAGTGACTGGATTAACTATACCAGTAGAAGAAAGCGATCGCCGTCCTGGAGATCCCCCCAGTTTAATTGGTAGTGGCGAAAAAGCCAGAAAAATTCTCGGCTGGCAACCCCAATATGCCGATATCAAAGACATTGTGACTCACGCCTGGCAATGGCATCAACAGCGACATAAGTAAAAATGGGGAGTGGGAAACAAAAAATCCTTGTAGAGACGTAGCAGTGCTACGTCTCTACGGCTATTCTCTACTCCCCCGCTTATTGATGACTAAGAGTATGCCTAAAACTGCGACAATTGGTAGAGCGATCGCCCACAATGGTATGAGATTAGGCTGAGATTCACTACTAGCTACAGCTATATTTTTATTGACATATTTAGAATTTTGTGCATTAACTGTGCTTCCGCCTGCCACAGTTACTTCAAAGGTAAATTTAAAAGGTTGGAAATTTGCCCCAGATGTGGGTCTACCACTAAGCTGTAGTTGATAAATCCCTGCTTTAGGGAAAGTAATATCTGCTCCTGGTATGCCTTGATAGCGTTCCGCATTGACTGGTTTTAGGGATGGTTCTATGAGTGCTGGTTCATCAGGTGTGTGGGGTTCAGCGTAGACAGCTAATTGACAGTTACATTGTTGCAGGGGTATGACTTTCCCACCTTTACGAGTCAAAGCAAACCAAGCTTGTGTAGACTCCCCAGCACGAGGATTATCATTAGGTTCAATATGCAGTGTACCACCAACATCTGCTGCAACTTCTATCTTATGGGCAGCAGCTAATGGAACATTGGTTACAGATAAAACCAAGTAACCAAATAATAATGTCAGACGCTGATGGACACTGGTATTTGTGAATAACATGGGATTTTTAATTGGTAAAACACCTGCTATATAAAAATGGACATGAGTGGTTATTTGTCAGTTGTCAGTAAAATTAGTTATTCTCTCCTTGTCCCCTTGTTCCTCTACTTCCTCGGAGGCACATAAAATTTTTCTGGGGCTAACTTTGACCACAAAAATTTTGAACGCAGCAGCAATATAGCGAGGGTGATAATTCCTAAGAGAAGTGTTGCTAATTTATTTGCCCAAGTTAATTGTAGGGAACCCAAGTAATGAGAGCCAATCAACACCGCATGAATTGCACTTAACAACAAAGCTGGGACGCTTAACAAATGAATTTGCCGCCAGTATTTACCTAAAGATTTTTGTAATGAGTCCCAACTTGTGAAAGCGGCGGGGGTCATTAATATTAATGCTACAGCACCGGCAGCGATCGCCAATTGAAATTCTGGTGGTAAAAACCAAAAAGCCGCAAAATTCCACCCTAATGAATGTTCAATCATGTGGGTGGTATGCACTACAGACAATACAAATGCCCCAACCCCCAAAACACGACGATAACGCAGCAGAGATGGGCATATTTTACTGATGGGACGGGCAATCAATGCCAGAATTAAACACAGCAATGCTGCGTGTCCGGTGTAATCTACCATTGTGTCACCAGTGCGTAGCAAGGTGATTGTGCCAATGATGAGGGTAATCCAACCACCTAAACGAAACAACTGACTACGTTGATCTTGACTTACTAAAGAAGTGGATACACCTACACCTAGCATAGTGGGTAGAGTTCCCAAACCAAAAGCCAGCATAGTCGCTGTGCCTATCCATAAGTTACCAGTCTCCGCCGCTTTAATTTGAGCAGCGTATAAAAAACCACAAGGCATTAAACCCCATGTCATACCCAAAAGCATCGGTGTCCACCAACGCTTTTGTAAGGAAAGTTTGATCATTCCCGTACTTAGGCGATTATGTAAATTGCTTTTGAGTAGAGGATGTAATACTGGCAAACGTGGGATTAAATCTGGCGTTAATTGTCCCAAGCCAAACCAAATCAACATCACACCAGTAATAATTGCCATCATCCGCCGGAAATCACTACCCACACCCGCCAATTGTCCACTTTGTAATAGCACAGAACCCAGCGCCCCAATTCCTGCACCTACAAGGGCATAACTCAACATCCTTCCCAAGTTGAGCAAAAAATGAAACTTTAATTGCTGTTGCCAAGTCGGAGAGGTTGTTTGGGGTGGTATCTGTCTCAAATCATCTTGGTGAGGAGTTGGATTTTGATGAGACAGGGAAAATGCTACTGTCAAGGGGCCGCACATTCCGAAGCAATGCCCAAAACTGCCCAAAAACCCCAGGATGATCATAAGTGATAAATCTAGCATAGACAAAATCCGGAGGCACAATTCTAGGGCAGCAATTTAGTTTATATTAGTAACTTTTGTCAAAAGACAAGCCGTCAAAAGGAGGGATGGGGAGATGGGGAGAGGGGGGGAGTGGGGGAAAGAGTAATTAAGTAATTTTCTCCTTGTCCCCTTGTCCCCTTGTCCCCTTTTGAATTTTGAATTTTGAATTGATTTGTCCCCTCGTCTCTCATTGTTTACGTTACCGTAAGTCTGGGATACAAAAATTAACTTGAGATGAAAAAATGGATTTGGTTGATACTGTTGGTATTAGTGGTAGTTGTAATTGTCGGTAGTAGGGGTAGTGCTTTTTTTGAGCAAAGTCCCTTACCGGAAACTGTTGTCAGTACACCAGTGACGACACCCCAACCACAACCAACGCAGCAAGAAGTCAGTCATGATTTACAAGTGTCTGTCGATAATTTATTAGGGCATATTCAAAAGTTAAATTTTCAGCGTTATACAAATGTGGAGCGATCGCACACTCGAACGTATATCATTAACGAACTACGTAAATTTGGTTGGACACCAAAGTTAGAAAAATTTGCTGATGGAGTCAATGTCTTCGCCCAACGTCAGGGAACTGACAACACAGCCGATGCAATCTTGATAGGCGCTCATTATGACACAGTAGCTGCTTCCCCTGGTGCAGATGATAACGCTAGTGGTGTGGCTGTCTTACTAGAAATTGCCCGACTTTTTGCCTCCCATCCCACACCCCGGACTTTACAATTAGCTTTTTTTGACAAAGAAGAAGCAGGATTAATCGGGAGTAAAGCTTTTGTCACCAAAACCAAACGCTTACAAAATCTCCAAGGCGTGATAATTTTAGACATGGTTGGTTATGCTTGCTATATTCCTGGCTGTCAAAAATACCCCACAGCATTACCTGTTACACCCCCCAGCGACAAAGGTGATTTTTTAGTAGCTGTAGGTGATACCGAACATTTGCCTTTACTCAAAGCCTTTGAAAATACCCATCACCAAAATCTCCCCACCATCCTCACCCTACCAATTCCTTTAAAAGGTATACTTACCCCTGATACACTCCGCAGCGATCATGCGTCATTCTGGTATCAAGGCGTGGGTGCAGTTTTAGTCACCGATACAGCCAACCTCCGCACCCCCCACTACCACCAACCCAGTGATACACCAGCAAATATCGAGCGATCGTTTTTCGCTGGTTCTGCTCAAATAGTAGTTAATGCTGTAAATTTTTTGGCTAATAGGCAATAGTCAATGGTCAAGAGTCAATAGTCAATGGTCAATAGTCATTAGTCATTAGTCATTAGTCATTAGTCAGCACTCCCTCACTCATTTTCGCGGATAAGTCAAAGTCCAGTTTTCAGGCTGATTTAATTGGAAATATAAACCTTGCAGAATTAATCTGAATGCAATCCGCGTTCTGAGATAATCTCTAATTAGATGAGTTCCTGGTTCAGCAAAAATGTCACTATAGTTTTGACTATAACCAAAGGGTTTAGAACAATCACTGCCAAAACCTTTGACTGTCAACACAAAAAAAGGTGTTTCCTTATATTCATCAGGAACTACAAATATTCCATATACCTGATGTTCGCCACGCCACGGTTGAACTACTACTTCAGTCGCTTGGACTTGAAATTTTTTTCTCTTTGATGCCAAAAAAGCTTCTGCATTACACTGTGAATCATCAACCGGCCACCAAAGTGTAATTAAAATTAACGAAACTAGCAAAATTCCTATATAGTAAGTAATTCTACGCTTCATAGTTATCAATAGTCATTAATCAATAGTCATTAGTCATTAGTCATTAGTCATTAGATTTTCTTCTTCTCCCTCACTCTCTCACTCCCTCCCTCCCTCCCCACTCTCTAATTCCCCAAAAACTCACAGGAGAAATCAGGTAAAGTAAAGTAAAGATAAGTTAAGAATTTTCTAAAAACGTAAATGAGTGTTTCACAATTACAGGAAATTGCTGATCAGTTAGAAAGTCCAAATTTGCGCGATCGCATGGTAGCCCTTGCTAGTTTGCGAAATATACCAGCTGAGGATGCTGTACCTTTGATTAAAAAGGTGTTGAATGATGAATCGTTGCAACTGCGATCGATGGCTATATTTGCTCTAGGCATCAAACAAACAACAGAATGTTACTCAATTTTGGTTAAAATTCTGGAAAATGACCCGGATTATGGCATTCGTGCTGATGCTGCTGGTGCTTTGGGCTATTTAGGTGATGTTAGAGCTTTTGAAGTGCTTTCACGAGCTTTTTATGAAGATACCGATTGGCTAGTCCGCTTTAGCGCGGCTGTTTCTTTAGGTAATCTTAAAGATCCACGGGCCCATCAAATTTTGATTCAGGCATTAGAGAGTAAAGAAATAGTGTTGCAACAAGCTGCCATTTCAGCTTTAGGCGAAATTCAAGATATCGAGTCTGTCGATAGTCTCTTGCGCTTTGCCCAATCAGATGATTGGTTAGTTAGACAAAGGCTAGCAGAATCCTTGGGTAATCTGCCAACTCCCAAGAGTGTATCAGCATTGAAATACTTGGAAAAAGATAGTCATCCCAATGTAGCGGAAGCAGCTAGGATTGGTCTAAAGAGACTTGAGGAAATGGAGCAAAAGTAACGAGTGCTGAGTGGTGAGTGCTAAGTGCTGAGTAAGGAGTGCTGAGTGAAAAGAAAGAAAATAAGGAGTCGATCTTGTGTTGTGGCTTTTCCTAGTTGAGTGAGGTACAGATTTTTAGTCAACAGAGGCTACCCGCATTTCTCACAAGCAAGTAGGGGCGGGTTAACAGATATGCTGATATTATTCACCAGTATCTCACTTGACCCGCCCCTACGACCTCTGGATTAGAGTGGTGTACTTCATCAGCATGAAAATCGCTATAACTATAATCTGTCAGTACTAATTAGAGGTAGACTCACAACTCATAACTCTCTGACTTCCACTCATAACTCATTGTTGAGATCAATGTCTCTTCTAGCTTTTAATAATAATAAGTGGGATTTTGAGAATTTTAACTCAGGGTAATTTCATTCATGAATATTGAAGAATTTTTTGAATTAAGTGCTGGCAAATGGTTTTCTCATCGCACCAGTCATCATTTGGCGTTTAAGCAATCTGAAGATGGTAAGTCTGATCTTGTCATTGAAACTCTACCCGCAGATCATCCAGAAGTGATCAAACTCTGTGAATTGTACGAAGTTCCTCCTAGTGAAGCCTCCTGTGGTGCAAGAGTTACCTGGAACGGCACAATGGAATGGGATGAAGAAAAACACACGGGATCTACGGTGTTGGTAACTGTGCCAGATGCAGATAATCCTCATGAAGGCAGATTACTGCGAGAAATGGGTTATGCTGAAAAGGCTCCTGTAGCTGGACGTTATAAGATGGGCAGTGATGACGCTTTGACGCTAACTACAGAGTATGAAACCATGTGGTCTGAAGAACGCCTATGGTTCGCTAGTCCTAATCTCAGAATGCGTGTCAGTGTATTAAAGCGCTTCGGTGGCTTTAGTATGGCTTCTTTTACCTCGGAAATTCGTATGGGTGGTAGTCCATCTGTGGCGAAGGTATCAGAAGTAGCTAGTTCTAAATAGGAGAAAAATTCTGGTCGAGACGTAGCAGTGCTATGTCTCGACTGCTATATATTAATAAGATAATCTCATCAAAAAACTCGCAGAACTTTAAATGGACTGGATTACGCTACTGCGATCGCTACAGTCTGATTTTATTAAAAGGTTATCATCTGGTTGTCTGCTGCACTGTGAAATAGAAGGTCAATACAGTGAGTTAACAATTATCTCTGGTGAGAGATTAAAGGCTCTAAGGGGTTTTTGTTGGCAGATGGCGGAAAAATATAAGCGAGTTTCGCCAGTTCGAGATGTTTTTGTCAGCTATCTCAAGGGAAAATTAGGTGAGGAAGTCGTCAAGGAACGTTTAGCTAATTTAATTACCGAAGTAGATTACGAAAAGCGTTTTGGTGGTGATGGGAAGATAGATTTTACCTTAACTAATAACCCTAATATTGGAGTTGAAGTAAAATCTCGTCACGGCAGTATCGACAGAGTGAGATGGTCAATTAGTTCAGAAGAAGTTGAAAAAAATGCAGTTGTAGTTTGCATTTTAATTCAAGAGGAAGTTAACGAAGCCCAATCACAATATCATTTATTATTAGCTGGCTTTTTGCCTACGCAAATGATTAAGTTGAAAACAGGAAAAATTTCATTTGGCATAGAGCAATTATTGTATGGTGGTGGTTTATGGGGCTATTTAGAAAGTTTACAATCACCGATAAGTAATCATCATCAGCCGCGACCACAAATTTATCAACATCAGCCAGGATTACCCTCTCCTACAAATAATGACCAATTATTTAAACATTCTTTATTATATACGGAAATCAAAAAAGTTTTACATTACAATCGAGATGAAGAATTAAATTTAGATTATAGCAACCTTGGTGATGAATGTTTTGCTAAAGGAGAGTATGCAGCATCTATTAATAATTATAATCAAGCATTGCAGATAAATTCTACTGATGCTGAACTATATTATAAACGAGGTTTAACTTATTATCAAATAGGAGATTATGAAGCGGCGATCGCTGATTACTCCCAAGCAATTAATCTGAATCTCCATGATGCCAAATCTTATCATAAACGTGGTTTATCTTTAGTACAAATAGGAGATTATGAAGCAGCAATTGATGATTATACTCAAGCAATTAAACTTAATCCCCTAGCTGCCATCGCTTATAAAAATCGTGCCGAAGCACGCTCTCATCTAGGAGATAATCAAGGTGCAATTGAAGACCATACACAAGCGATTAAAATTAATCCTCAGTATGCAGATATTTATAAAAACCGTGGTATTTCCCGTTATCTTTTAGGGTATCAACAAGGATTTACCCAAGCAATTAAAATTAATCCTCATGATGCCAGCGCTTACAAAAATCGTGGTAATGCTCGTGCTGATATTGGAGATTATATAGGAGCGATCGCTGATTATACTCAAGCCATCGAGATTAGTCCTGATTATGCTGATGCTTACTATAATCGAGGTAATGCGCGTTATGATTTAGGGGATGAAATAGGAGCGATCGCTGATTATACCCAAGCTATCGAAATTAATCCCCATTACGCCAATGCTTATTACAATCGAGGTAATGTTCTCATTGCCATGAAAGACAAGCAAAAAGCCATTGCAGATTTTCAAAAAGCAGCAGATATATATCGTCAAGCAGGTGATTTAGCAGCACTAAAAGATACACGAGAGAGAATTCTCGAGTTAGAAATAGAAGAATCTATAGATATTTTAAATTTTTAATCTTTCTACTTTTTTGCAGTCCCAATCCTTGTAGTTAAGCAATCTACTCTTATCACCTCACTTTCTTACTGGAGTTGAATTTAAACCCAAGTAAAAAAAGTTCTCTAACCAACTGCAAATCCATCAAATTGCCGCATAAATGGTGAATGATATGCTAGTACAATATCCTCCCTAGCAACTCCTAGTTTGACAAGTTCATCCGCAAATCCAATCTCAGTTCCATCATGCTGTATCCAAATTTTGCCATCTTTAATATCAATATGCACCGAACAGCCATAAATCCTTCGCTCATCTTTCCATCCAGCACTCACAACTTGATAGTGATCCCGTTCTAAATCAAAAACAGGCATCACTTCAATTTCACCTGATGAGAATTTATAGCTTGCATATTGTGCTAGGATTTGTTTTACTAACTGCCGATATTTTTCTACCTTTTCCATTCGACAATGACCTCTTGTTTAGGATCGTAAATCAAAAGTTTCAACTGGTATTTATAGCTTTTTTATCTGATGAGGTACTCAGTAAATTGCTAATAAAACTAGAAAGACCTCAGCGTTACTCTGCGCTTACCTCTGCGCCCCTCTGCGTTTAAAAAATTGATCCTGTACTCACTGCACTGAGAACCACTATAGATACAACTATTTGAACAAATCGCTTTTTTACAGACATTGTTATATCAATCTAAAATCTAAATTTAATTTATATTACTTAATTCTACCAGCTAAACACGACTAGGTGTAAAAATTGCCTATCTAAGCAAGTAATTTTAGAAATCAAATCGGATTCCTATAGCTAAACTGGCAGTGTCATCGTGAACTGGGTTCCCTGACCAAAAATTGATGAGCAATTAATTTCTCCATTGTGTTTATCAACAATAATTTGGTGGCTAATAGCTAATCCTAGCCCAGTTCCCTTACCTACAGGCTTAGTTGTAAAAGATTGCTCAAAAATTCTTGATTGCACTTCAGGAAGCATCCCCAAAGCATTATCTTCAATGCAAATTGTCACCGTTTTTTGCTGACGTTCAATGGATGTAGTAATGGTGATCGCATAAATATAATCAGCAGCTAACTCATGTTTTGCTCGGTTTTTATGCAGCTCATCAAAAGCATCAATAGCATTAGCAATAATATTCATAAATACTTGATTTAATTGTCCAGGATAGCAATTAATTGGGGGTAATTCCCCATATTTTGTTACTACTTTGATGCCTGGGTGATCGCTTTGATCTTTGAGTCGATGTTTTAACAGCATCAAAGTGCTATTAATCCCTTCGTGAATTTGAAACTCCACCTTAGATGAAATATCAGCACGAGCAAAGGTTCTTAAAGAAAGGCTGATTTCCTTAAGACGACTAATTCCCTGGTACATTGAACCGAGAAGTTTTGGCAGATCCTCTTTGAGATACTCCAAGTCAATTTCTTCCATCAGTTCTTCAATTTCTGGATCTGAGTCTGGTAACTTTTGCTGTTGCAAACTCACTAAAAGCAGCAGATCCTTGACATATTGCTCAATATGAGAACAATTGACATTAATAAAACCTATAGGGTTATTAATTTCATGACCTATACCAGCAACAAGTTGTCCCAGAATAGACATTTTTTCACTTTGGATTAGCTGTAGTTGAGTTTGTTTTAATTGTTCGAGAGATTGAGTTAATTCTGCGGTGCGTTCTTGTACTCTTTCTTCTAAAGTTTGGGTCAGGTGGGAAATTTTCAGATGTAATTTTAATCGAGCAATAACTTCTTCTTGTTGGAAAGGTTTGGTAATATAGTCAACTGCACCAATTTCTAGCCCTTTTACCTTATCTGTAGCATCAGCTAAAGCAGTCATAAAAATGATGGGAATATTTTGAGTAACGGCATTAGCTTTCAGCAGGCGGCAAGTTTCAAATCCATCAATACCTGGCATCATCACATCTAGGAGAATCAAATCGGGACGGGCATATTCTGTTTGCTCGATCGCTGCTTCTCCATCTGTGGCCATCAGCGCTTTCCAACCACATACTTGAATCGCTTCTGATAACACTTTCAAATTATTAGGATTGTCATCTACCAAAAGAATCCGAATTGGCTTGACAACAGACTCAACTATCATAAATATGACTCCGTTACGATAAATGATTTGATAAACTTACGAATTTTTGCAGTTTGGAAATTGGCAGTGAGTTTGTTTAACTCAGTAGCGAAGGAAATTAATTGACTGTCTTGCTGAACTAACTGTTGGCTCATTTCTTCAATTGCTGAAATATCACCCATCATTGCCAGATGATAAAGTTGTTGCAAAACATCTTGAGATGGCAAAATCAACTCACTATTATTAACTGGCTCATTTTTTACAGATGACTCCTCAAGCTCTGATGGAGCATAGATCCACTCAACCTGGAGTGGCGATCGCTCTCCTACCACATCAAAAGCAGAACGCAGTACATTTAACAGTTCATCAACTTTTATCGGTTTAGATAAGAATGCAGTTGCACCAGCCTCTAAACTGCGTTGGTGATTTTCGGCAAAGACGTTGGCACTAGAAACAATCATCGGAATATTTCGAGTTAGTGAATTTTTTTGTAATTGAATCATTAGCTCAAAACCATCCATTTTAGGCATAGCTAAATCCAAGACAATTGCATCCGGTTGATGTTCCTTTGCCATCTCTAGCCCATCTTGACCATCACCTGCTTCTAGTGTTTCACAGCCAATTTCTTGCAATATCCGAGTCAATATAGAACGGTGATTCTCATCATCATCAACAATGAGAATTTGCGGCACACTACCTTGAATACCGATAATTTTCTGATTGCTGAGGGTGTAGCCTGGTGTCTGCCAGTCATGGGCAACTGGTACTGGTAGTGTTAAATCTAGCCAAAATATACTTCCTTCACCCAGATGACTTTGTACTTGAATTTGGCTGTCCATCAACATAGCAATTCTTTGACTGATGGCTAATCCCAAACCAGTACCTTCAGATTTGCGCCCAACTTCACCGACTTGTTCAAAGGCTAAAAAGATTTTCTCTAGTTGGTCTGCTGACATCCCAATACCTGTATCTTCAATCTGGAAGCGAATCTTGGAGATGAGAGACTGAGGATTATTTTCAGTTTCCAGCACATCTACTTTAAAGGTGACACTACCGTTATCTGTGAATTTAATCGCATTGCCTAGTAAATTGATCAATACTTGCCGTAATCGCTTTTCATCCACTTGAATGACAACTGGTAGAGAATCGCCAATTAAGACGTTAAATCCGATGCCTTTTTGCTCGGCGCGAATACTGCAAATCTCAGTCACACCATGTAAGAAAGAGGCTAGATGGACATTAGTTGCCACCAAATCTAATTTCCGAGCTTCAATTTTAGAGAGATCCAGAATATCATTGATCAGCATCAACAGATGTGAACCACATTGGTAGATGACGTTGACACCTTGGCGGTTTTTCTCTGTCAAATGTGGCGATCGCTCTAGCACTTGGGCAAAACCCAAAATACCATTAAGCGGTGTACGTAGTTCATGGCTCATATTCGCTAGAAACTCACTCTTGGCTTGGTTTGCTGTATCAGCTGCTTGCTTGGCTTCTAGGAGTTCGTGAGTTCTTTCTTGGACTTTTAACTCTAAGGTTTTGGAATAATCTAGAAGTTGACTATTAGCAATTTCTAGTTGCCGATTTGCTTCTTCTAATTTCTCTTGTTTATAAGCATTGATCGTCGCAATGACACTAGCAATAAAGGCGGCTAAAGGGGGTGTCACTGGCATCACCACACCCTGTAAGAACATCCCATAGCCACCCGCCAAAAATGCCCCACTGATACCTACAGTTGCCCAGAGAATTTTCCCACCGGGAATCTGTCGTCCAGTCCGCGCACTAGCTAACCACCAACTACCACCCGCACCCACAAAAGACCAGAGAATAATCCACAAAGACGCAGCTATCCCAGACACGCCAGAGAGGTTGGCTTTACCTGTTTTTGCTCCTTGTACTAATTGATGCGCAATATTGGCATGAATCACCACACCTGCTGTCGGTTTTTGAGCAGAAATCAACGAAGAACTGAAGGGAGTGCTAAAAAAGTCATTTGTACTAGCAGCAGTTGAGCCAATAAAAACCATGCGATCGCGCATCAAGTCTGCGGGAATTTTACCTGCCAACACATCCCGCATCGTCACTGTGCGAAAGGCAGTTTCTGAACCATGCCAATTGAGGAGAATTTGATAGCCACCGACATCCGCATCACCATAACCTGCCGTTTGATTTTGTAATGGCAAGTAAATTTGCTTACCTAAACGAAATTTCTGCCGCTTTTCGTCTATAGATTCTAAAGTAATTTTTTCTGCTTCTAGGTACTTGAGTGCTACCAAAGTTGCCAGTCCTGCCTTAATTTTTCCTGCTGACTTAGTATCTTCAGCTGTCAGTAAGGCGCGACGCACATGGCGATCGCCATCCAACACCAAATCTGCCAAGCCTACTTGATCAAGTTTTTGCAGTTCTGGTGGGGGATTGACACGCTCCCCAGTAATTTTTTCCACACCAATCAAATTAGGAGTACTGCGGAAGATTTGCAGCAGTTGTTCATATCCACTACCTTCTGGTAAATCTCGATAGAGATCCAAACCAATGGCGCGGGGTTGTTGCGATCGGATTTGGGCGAGTAATTTTGCTAATGACCAATCTGGAACTGGCCATTTACCAACTGATTGGATATCGCGTTCATCAATTGTGACAATGACGATTTCCTCAGCTATGGTATTTTGCGAACATCTAAAAAGGGTGCGTCCTTCACAAGCACGCAGTCGCACCCATTGATCCCGAAGTTTCCACTCAGGCAAATTAAAAAGTCCTAATGATTGCCCAACCATAATTGTTAGAGCAACACTAGGGGTAATAATCAAAACACTGCGAGAGCGTTGGATGAAAGCTTGGAACTTGCCCCACATAATTCTGGTACAGGCTGAAGTAATATTGGTTAGCATTGATCAGCTATTAGTGGGATTGGGTCATGGAGATTAGGGATTGGGTATTAGTCAACTCTTTCCTATTTCCCATTCCCTAGTCCCCAGTCCCTAATTAGCAGATGCCACTAAGGGAACTGTAGCAATATCCTTTAAGCTAACTGAGGAAAGAAGCTCCTCCCATTGCTTGATGATAGTTGCATTGTTGGGTTGAGCAGTATACAACGCTGCTAGAGTTGCTACACAGTCATACCAAACTCCCTTTTGACCGAAAGCAGTTGCTTGATTGAAAGCATCTTCCTGCTGCATCACTTTTGCCAATTCAGCATCAGGCTGGATACGCTGAATCCAACCATCAACGTAAGGCGTACTGGGATTGAGTGTTCCATCCACTTTTAATGCTAGGAACCAGTGGTAGTTTTTCCCTACAGCTAAAGCAGGTGCATCGGCAGGATATTTGATTGCTATCACCCCAGTTTTTCCCTTAACAGGAATCGTCATTTGATGCTGGGTGTTGCCAGTTTCATCCTTGAGGCTGAAGACAGCTTCTTCGGCGTTAGAAGCTGGGAGATTTACCAGAATTGTTGGATGTGCCAACACCGTTGTGCCAAAGAAACTTTCGGGTAGTAGGGCAACTAATGCTGCTGATCCTCCTGCGGCTACAGTTGTCGGATTCAAATAGTATGTACCCAGGCGAGAAGCTCCGCCAGTAGTAGCTTGTCTGGGTGTGCTATTCCCTTGCTTGGGAGTAAAGAGATTGCCTCTAGACGCTCCGCCAGTAGCTTGTCTGGGTGTGCTATTCCCTTGCTTGGGAGTAAAGAGATTGCCTCTAGACGCTCCGCCAGTAGCTTGTCTGGGTGTGCTATTCCCTTGCTTGGGAGTAAAGAGATTGCCTCTGGAAGCTCCACCAGTGGCTTGTCTAGGTGTGCTATTCCCTTGCTTGGGAGTAAAGAGATTGCCTCTGGAAGCTCCACCAGTGGCTTGTCTAGGTGTGCTATTCCCTTGCTTGGGAGTAAAGAAAATGCCTCTAGAAGCCCCGCCAGTAGCTTGACTGGGAGCGCTATTGTCCTGCGGTGGAGTAAATGTTACAGCATAGGCACTAACCCATGTACTACTAGCAATCAGAGCGATGATGCTCAATGTGCTAGTTAAATATCGGCGTTTCATGATCTTTCACCTCATCTTATTAACTGGTGACATTGAATACTTGAAAAACATTGTGCTAAAAACTCATTAGTCATGTCCAAAATATGAACCTAAATAGGGAACATACTATTAGCTTTTATAGCTCAATCTCAGCAAAGATTCCATAAAGAGACTAGCTTTTTATGCAGAAATAGCAAGTATTATTACGTAGTTAAAGCCAGTTTCCTACCAAAACAAAAGCAGACCAAAAGAACGGCTCATGGAAATCAGTTTGACGAATCAGGTTAATTTGTGCTTGTCGTAGTGCTTCAGCTTTAGTAATTTTGGGCTGCCTTAGTTGGTCATAAAAGCGAGTCATGAGCAGTTGTGCTGCTTTATCCTTGACAGGCCAGAGAGTAGCGATCGTGGAACGAGCGCCGGATTTGACAGCTAAACCAGCCAATCCGAGAACAGCGCGATCGTCTCCAGTTGCCGTGTCACAAGCACTCAGTACCAATAATTCGATCGCTTTTGATGCACCTCCACCACGGTTTTTTAAAAGTTCGGATAACTCTTTGACATTAATTTGTCCATCCCACGTAAGTAAGAAGGTATCTTCGAGACGAGAGCTAAACTGTCCGTGGGTGGCGAGGTGAACAATATCAGCATTACCGAATTTGACGCGATCGCCCAGAGCTTGAGAGGTAAATTTTTGGTTGAGTAAGGTTGCCGAAGGTAGGGTTTGGGAAATTTGCTGCACTTCCGATTCCACGGCAGGTAAAGCACTAAAGCCATTACGAGATTGACTGATACCGCCAACGATCGCCTGCATTTTATTTTGCTGGAGTGATGAAGCAGCCATCAGTTGTAATCCTGGTGAGAGTGCCACAGCATATTTCTCAATCAGATATTGCTGACCATCAGATAAAGCGGCGATGGGAATGTTACGTAACTTACCATCTAAAACAAACACCAAGGTCTGAGTATTTTTAAAAGCTTGTTGCTGTTCCCCTGGACGAATCAGCCAATCATAAATCTGTTGGGAAAATCGTTCTCGATCTTGAACATTGGAGACAGGATTCAGCGCGATTAAAAAATTATCCAGGGTTTGCTCAATTTCCGCTTGCGATTTCTGCGTCACATAGTAACGTAGAGGTTGTCCAGCTTGAGAGAGAATCACTCCCAAGCGATCGCTGAGGATGATGGGGTAAATAACTGTTGCAGAAGAGTCAAATTTGTCAATTTGCTGAGTTTTATCTAAACAAGCTTCCCGGAAAAAGTTATCTAATTCGGCAATTTGCAGTGACTCAATCAATTCTCGTGCTTGCACCAATGCCGTTTGGGTTGGTTGCTCATCTAGAAGTAAACCCACCAGTTCCCGATAAACAGGCTCCACACTTTCGCGGAACGAAAATTGCACATCAGGGTTGACGGCTGCCATATCCCCCCGCAACGCTTTTAATGACTTCACCGCTTCCTGATAAGCTGTAATTGCGGCTTGGCGATCGCCTTGTTGTTTATACAACTTTCCTAAGAGCCATGCTGATTGAGCAATAATATGATCAGCTTGCAGTTGACGGGCAACATCGAGGGATTTTTGAGCTAATTCCTGTGCCGCAGACCACTGCTTTTGCCGACTGTAGAGTTGTCCCCATTGATACAGTGCATAAGCCTCGGCAGTGGCATCTTGAATCTCTTGTGCAGACTTAACTGTCATTGCCATCAGTTGTGCCAAGTCTTTAACTGGTAAAATTTGCTGAGGATTTGCCAATCGATTTACAGTGGCAACAAAATTGATCGTGGCATAAAGAGAACCATGACTGGGTGGCAGTACTGCTAACTGTTGTTGTAATTCAGGTGCTAGGGGAATCGCATATTCTAGCTTGTCATAATCCACCAATAACTTGAACCGAGCTAACCGGGCTTGGAGAACTTCATTGGGGTTCGTAGCTGCCGCTTGTGCATCTTCAAAGTAATTTAATGCTGCTTCCGGGTCTTGAAAGTCAGATGCCACCTTGCCTAGACTCCCCAGAATCGAGCTTAACTGAGTCTTTTCGCCAATTTTATTGGCTGTAGCTAAAGTTTGTGCTAAAACTTCCTGGCTGCGGGAATCACCGAGAGAATGTAAAGCTAAACCCAGCGATCGCAACCCACTGACTTTGATGGGTGAATCTGGCATGGCTGAGAGCTTTTGCATAATCATTTCTAGCTGTTGTTTGGCGCGGCGGTAGAATCCCAAACTTTGTAAGGCTTGCGCCTGGTTAATTTGACTACCCAAACTGCCTATTTTATCGCCTGCTTGCTCATAGTATTTTTGCGCTTGTTGCCAAATTTCCAGGGCAGTTTCCCCTTGTCCCATATTTAGTTGTAAATTCGCCTGAGTATTCAGTATTTGCGCCCAAACAATCGCATCCGCCGAGGGTTTAGCTGTTTGCAAAATCTTGACACTTTGCTCAATAGAGTTTTTCGCTGCTGGCCATTGATTGAGTTGTTGTTGTGCTAGAGAAAGATAACTCCAACCAAGAGCTTCATTTAAGCGATCGCCCTGATGATGATATTCTTGTACCGCCCGTTGCCAAACAATAGCTGCTTCCGGAAACCGTCCCAATTGGTAAAGATTCCGTCCCTGTTCTAGCCCATTGGCAGGTTGAGAAACAGAAAGAACTGGGGTGTTTGTAACTGGTGATGATGCTTTTATCGGTGCAATATGCAATACTAAACACAAACTAAAAATACTCAGACCGATATATAACCAACGAGTTTGTTTAATTCGGAAAATCATAAATAATTGTTTATTTCCAGATGAGATTAGTCACAAAACAGATTTTGCGGAAATGACTATATGTATGATTCCCAACTAAGAACTAGGATTATCAGTTGATGATAGCGATCGTTGATCAGGCAATACGGTTCAGTTAAGGGTAAAAACTACAACTGGTGTAGAGACTGTAAAGCAATTACTAAATCTTGTCAAAGTGCATCTGTCGAGAGATGTATGTATTATCGCTTCAATACAATCTACTCTGCGTAGAAACCGCAAAATTGCTCAAGCTTTGTTGGGTTTGGCTGTCGCTGGTAGAACTAGGATTAATAGCTACTGTTGATGTGAGTTAAAATCCTGATATCCTCTATCATTACTCACGCAGAACGCACCCAAAAAGCGATCGCTATGCTTCAGTATCCCAATCTCGAACAAGCGCTAAAATATCACTTCGGTTATGATAACTTTCGTCCCGGACAACGGCAAGTTATTGAAGATGCGCTGCAAAATCGGGATTTGATGGTGGTGATGCCGACTGGTGGAGGCAAGTCGTTGTGCTTTCAGTTACCTGCTTTGATCAAATCAGGGTTAACTGTGGTAGTATCACCGTTGATTGCTTTGATGCAAGACCAAGTAGAAGCGCTACGCAATAATAATATCTCAGCAACGTTCCTCAATAGTAGTTTGAATGCCTATCAGGTGCGATCGCGGGAAGAAGCCATCCTTCATGGTAAGGTAAGATTACTCTACGTTGCCCCTGAACGTCTCCTCAGTGAAAGATTTCTGCCGTTTCTGGATTTGGTACACGAAAAAATTGGTATATCTATTTTTGCCATAGACGAAGCGCACTGTGTCTCGGAATGGGGACATGATTTTCGTCCAGAATATCGGCAGTTAAAATCTCTGCGTAAGCGTTATCCCCAAGTTCCCACTCTGGCTTTGACTGCGACGGCTACAGATCGTGTCCGGGCTGATATCATTCAACAGTTAGGATTAAAACAACCAAGTATCCACCTTGCTAGTTTTAATCGCCAAAACCTCTATTACGAAGTTCGTCCGAAAACTAAATATGCTTACGCTGAGTTATTAGAATTAGTTCGAGAAACTGAAGGTGCAACAATTATCTATTGTTTAACTCGCAAAAAAGTTGAGGAACTAACTTTTAAACTGCAAAATGATAAGATTTCTGTCCTACCTTATCATGCCGGTTTACCTGACGATGAACGTAGCAAAAATCAAACCCGATTTATTCGGGATGATGTGCGGGTGATGGTGGCAACAATTGCCTTTGGTATGGGGATTAATAAACCAGATGTGCGCTTGGTAGTTCATTTTGATATTCCTCGAAATTTGGAAAGTTACTATCAAGAATCGGGTAGAGCTGGTAGAGATGGCGAACCATCACGCTGTACAATCTTTTTCAGCTTTGGTGATATTAAAACAATTGAATGGAGTATTGACCAAAAAACTGATCCCCAAGAACAGTTGATCGCTCGGCAACAGCTACGACAGATGATAGACTATGCCGAGGGAACAGATTGCCGGCGGACAATTCAACTGGGTTATTTTGGGGAACGTTTTGCTGGTAATTGTGATAACTGTGATAATTGTCGTCATCCCAAACCTGTACAAGATTGGACAATTGAAGCCATGAAGTTTTTATCTTGTGTGGCGCGTTGTCGAGAAAGATTTGGGATGCTACATATTATTGATGTGTTGCGGGGGGCAAAAAAAGATAAAATTGCCCAATACGAACACGATAAACTTTCTACCTACGGCATTGGTAAAGATAGAACTGTCGATGAATGGCGAATGTTAGGGCGATCGCTTTTACATCAAGGTTTACTTGAACAAACTACTGATGGCTACTCAGTTTTAAAACTAAATGCTTTAAGTTGGGAAGTGATGAAGCGACAACGGCAAGTATTTTTAGCTGTTTCTGCCGTACAAAAAGTTAGTGTTACCCAGGAAAATCCCAAAACTGAAGAAGCAGAATTATTATTGCATAAATTGCGATCGCTCCGCAAACAACTCGCTGATGAACAATCTGTACCACCTTACGTCATTTTCCACGACTCCACTTTGAAATTAATGGTACAAGTCCAACCCCAAACCTTACCTGAGTTTGCCAAACTTTCTGGTGTGGGGAGTCATAAACTCGCCCAATACGGTGAAAAATTCCTCGCAGAAATTCGCGCTTACCGTCAAGAAAAGAATATGGAAGTTAAGCCGATGAATTACACACCTTCATCTAGCTTAGTTTCCGACACCGAATTACACACATTAAGCTTACATCAACAAGGTTTGAGTATTGCCGAAATTGCCCGTAAACGCAAACTCAGCCCAGCCACAGTTTCTACTCATCTCGGTAAATTAATTGCCAAAAATCAGCCTGTAGATTTAAATTTATTAGTCCCAATCGAACATCAACAAAAAATTTGGCAAGTTCTAGAAGTACTGGGAGATATTGCCTTAACACCAATTAAAGAACAGTTAGGAGAAAGCTACACCTTTGATGAAATTCGCCTAGTTCGAGAAAAATGGCGACGACAAAATCGCAAGTAATTAGCAAAGCGATGCTTGCGGGCGATCGCTTTGTATAATCAATCTATAGGAATCATATTTGATTTCTGTTGGCGTAGCCTGTGCTTACACAAAAAACTCAGTACACCTCTATTACTTCTTTTTCTGTTACCTGTTACCTGTTACCTGTTACCTGTTACCTGTTACCTGTTACCTACCTACGCAAGAAATTTCAATAATCAAGTCGGGTTCCTATAGTAACTCTAATTTTTTCCATTAGGGCGTTGAATAATCGTTTCCACCACCCGGCGCTTGGCTTTGGGATCTATGCCGACTAAACGCACATATTCACCGTTATAGTCAGCTAGGCAAGATTCTAGAGTGGATATGGCATCTGACTCAGCATCAATAAACAGAGTACCGCAACTTTGCCAAGAACCAGTGCGGAAGCGACGTTCATCTACGTGTTCAAAGGTAATTTTATGACCTTGAGATAAGATTTGCCGGATTTGTTCTTGGGTTTCTAAACTCAGATGAGTATTTGTCTGTTGATGATTAATTGTCGGTTGACTAACTGGTGCTGACATCGGTGACGTAGCTTGATAACCTCTACCTCTATTCAGACGATTATATTCATCGACTAAATGAGAATTTTCCACTCGTTTTTGTTCAGCCACCATGAATTTACCGGACTCAATTAAATGAGATAAACTAAAATCTGGCTTTTTAAATTCTGGTGGCCCTTCGACGCTATTTACCACACGTAAAGAGATGCGTTCCACACCAATCTGATGGATAAAATCACGGATTTGTTCATCGTAAATCCGAGAACGTAAAGCGCTAAAAAAGTCAATCGATTGCTGGGGGAAGGTATCAACTAACTGTTCAACTTCTGGCTTTGATAATCCATCTGGGGCAAAAATACCACCGACAATCCCCACCTTATCATCTCGGTCAGGTTCCCAGTAGAATTTTTCCATCCGGCCATCCCGAATCAATGGTGCGTAGAGGGTGGAAAAATCGTTACCTGTAACAATGATGGGTACACGCCGGATGGGGTTGGAGTCGTAACTTCCAGGTAACTGCACATCTGTGGGATTATCGGCAATATTCATGAGTGTGGCATTGACCAACTGTGTATTTACCGTATATTGCGTCCCTTCGTCAAAGCGTCCCGCACCTGCATCTAAATCATTAATCATCAGCACGCACATTTTGCCACGGACTTTGATCAGTTCTGCGGTTTCTCGATAGCGTAACCGAATCAACCGTGCTGGATCTCCTGCGTCTGGACTTTCTAATTCACCACCAGAGATGAGTGTGACTTCAATACCCATTTTTTCAAAGGCTAATTCACATTGGAAGGTTTTACCCTCACCCTTGCGTCCGTGAATCCCCAAAATTAGCGGTACTCTGATACCAGGAAGATTGAGAAAGTTTTTGGTGATGTGAACAGCCAGTTTATCCAAAAAGCGAGGAGCAATATAGTAACTCATGAATCTGTATGTGAATAGCTAGCACTAATGTTAAGTTTTTCTGGGGACAGCGATCGCTTTTTTGGGGCGTTTAATTAAACTCACTTCAGCTTGCTGGCTAACGCCTGAACAAAATTTGTATGTTCTGGACTACTCAAGCCTTGTTGTAGTACAGATAAAACCTGTCTCATTTCGCCTACACGAAATGCTGACACATCCAACCACAAACCGGGAAAAACTTGACTTTTAATCACTCCATCCCCATTGGGTAATAATGACACATATTCCCCATTTTCTAAGCTGAACCAATCGAGTTTATTTTCTAAACTCTGCCAAACAATATATTCTTTCACACCGTTGCGACGATAGACTTTTTTCTTATCATATAAATCATTAGCTGCACTACTAGCTGCAACTTCCGCCACTAATTCTGGCGCACCTTCAATATAATCATCTTCACTAATACGCGCTTGTCCACCCAAATTTTCGTCAATTAGTAACACAACATCCGGCTGAGGTTCGTTGTCTGAGTCGAGACGCACCGTCACATTATCACCTAACTCTATGCCAAGAGTGGCAATTTTATAAGTCCATAACCAACCGATGAGATTACCATGAGGTTGTCCATGACTTTGAAAACGTAAGGGTGATGCCACGTAGACGACTCCTTCTATCAGTTCTGCTTTCTTAATGTGGGGCATGGCTGTGTATCGACGCTCAAATTCGTGGCGAGTCAGTCTATCCCCACTTTCTAAGTATGGTATATTTTGGTTTGAGCTACGCTTTATTGATACCGTCATGAGCAGATTGCTGGCAGGAATATCTTTGTGTCTAGTATAGCTAAAGTGATGGTAGATTTATTAGCAGCGATCGCTATCTACCAAAAACACTTAGAGGGTGTTAGAAAAGTTTCAGTAGGTATAAAAATGTCATTCTTCCTTACGCTCCGCGTCAGGAAGAATCTAGGTTTTGTGGCACATACCGAGATGTTTCATTCCGCTACGCTGCATTCAACATGACAAAGAAACAGACTTTTCCAACGTCCTCTTAGATAATTAACTTAACCAATTTAGCCAAGCGTCCCAGTTCTCAACAATTCGTGCAAATTCTGTATAACCTGCGGCTTTGGGGTGAACACCATCGTTATTTCTGGCTTCATTCATCCAAATCTCTGATTTTTCTAATAAGGAAAAAATATCTAAATAAGGTATATCGAATTCTTGACAGACTAAAGCAAACTCTTGAGATAAATTAGTAATCCTTTGTTTTATCTGTTGGTAAGTTTCCATAAATTAGACAAATTTCACGGCATATGCGGCTACATTAATATATTCATCAAGAGACAGATATGTAGTAGGGTACTGTAGTGATACATCAGAAAATGAAGTGTCTTCGCTTCTGAACTCGTAACCGCACAACCCTATTTTTGTTGGCTGAAAACAACCTAATAGCATGATATATAGATGCCACCTCAAGCTTGCAGTATCTTGGTTGCCTTTGAGTATATCTGTATTACTCAACAGTTTGGATGCTCAACCAGTGAAAGCTCAAGCTCTTGACCAGACAAAATTACCACATAATAGCTTCATCTTGTCACAACAACTGCCACCACCACAAGATGCCGAGCCACCTGTGCCTACGCCTTTACCACCACCACAAGATGTTCAGCCGCCTGCACCTGTGCCTTTACCTGCACCACAAACGCCCCAGCAACTACCACCGCCAGCAGAACTCCTCCAACCTCCAGCACAGGAAGTGAACCCACAGCAACCATTACCGGAGAATATTCCTCAGACTATTACTGTCGAAAAGTTTGAAGTTCTTGGTAGTACGGTATTTAGCCAGGAAGAATTAGCCAAAGTTACTGCCGAGTTCACTAACAGACCAATTACTTTAGCTGAACTATTTCAGGCGCGTTCTAAAATTACTGAATTATATGTCAACAAGGGTTATATTACTTCTGGCGCTTATATTCCGCCACAAACCATTCAGTCTGGTGTTATTAAAATTCAGGTAGTTGAAGGTAGATTAGAAGATATTCAGATTGCGGGAACTCAGCGACTTAACCCTAAGTATATCCGCAGCCGTTTAGCGATCGCCACCACACCACCCCTAAACCGAGAAGATTTACTCCAAGCACTACAACTGCTGCAACTCAATCCCTTAATTAAAAACTTGTCAGCTGAACTCTCAGCAGGTTCCCGTCCAGGGACAAGTGTACTGCAAGTACAAATTAAAGAAGCAAAAACCTTTGATCTTCAAGTAGGATTGGATAATGGGCGATCGCCTAGTGTGGGTAGTTTTCGACGACGGATACAATTAAGCGAAGCTAATTTACTAGGTTTAGGAGATGGTATAAGTGTCGCTTATAGTAATACCGATGGTAGCAACACCCTTGATACTAGCTACACTTTGCCCCTGAATCCCAGAAACGGCACACTCAACTTTAACTTTGGGATTTCCGAAAGTAACGTGATTGAAGAACCTTTTGACACTCTCAATATTAGTTCTTCCTCTCGCTATTATGAACTGACATTTCGCCAGCCATTAGTGCAAACTCCCACACAAGAATTTGCCCTTGGTGTGACAGCTTCTCGCAGAGAAAGTAAAATATCTTCCAACCTATTCAATGAAGAAAGTGGTGTTTCTCCCAATGAACTTTCTCCTGGCGCAGATAGCGAAGGCGGCACACGCATCTCTGCATTGCGATTTTTTCAAGAATGGACTACTCGCAATAGCCGAGAAGTGATAGCTTTGCGATCGCAATTTAATCTGGGTGTCGGCGCATTTAATGCCACCGTCAACGCCGAAGCACCCGATAGTCGCTTTTTCTCATGGCAAGGACAAGCACAATGGGCGCGTCTTCTAGCACCAGAAACCTTACTAATAGTCAGAGCAAACACCCAAATTGCCTCCAAAAGACTGTTACCCTTAGAACAGTTTGGTCTAGGTGGTCTAGATAGTGTGCGTGGCTATCGCCAAGATTTACTCTTGACAGATAACGGTGCTTATGCTTCAGCCGAAGTACAAATCCCCATTCTCCGAGTACCTCAATTCAATGGCTTGTTACAAGCTACGCCTTTTGTGGATTTTGGCATTGCCTGGAATAATTCAGGAGACAATCCAGATCCTAACGCCCTAGCTGCCGTTGGTCTTGGTTTACGATGGACACAAGGCGATCGCTTTAGCGCTCGTCTCGACTGGGGTATTCCTCTAGTGTCCGTTGACTCAGAAGCAAGAACTTGGCAAGAAAACGGATTATATTTTTCTATACTTTATAATCCTTTTTAATCATCAATGGGGCATAGGGTATAAACATAACCCCTAACTCAGTAGGTTGCTCATAGCCCCGCTTTCGCTAACATCAATCACCATATTGACAAACTATCCAGATGGAACTGAAATATTTAGTATTGATGATTTTTGTATAAATTTTAATAAAATAAAACATAATTTAAATATTTACACTGATACATTTTGTCATTATATAGCTATACAAAAGTCTATAGTTAATATTTAGTTTTATCTAATCACGGTTAAAAAAGGCTCATGAGGATACTGTGGATACTAATGTATAATCCTAACCTAGTAAACATATTCTAGATATCAGACACAAAAATTTGAGAAAAAGTAATGCCAGGTAATGAGTGGGAAAAAATCCGCCACATTTTAGTTGTCCAAGATACTCAAGGACAACGAACCATCCCATTGCAAGAGGCAACTTACTCTATTGGGCGGCATCAAGGAAATACAATAGCTCTTAAGTCTCGCTCAGTGTCGAGACAACACGCAATTTTATTGCGGGTGACTGTTCCCGGAACAGAGCAATATGGCTTTAGGATTATTGATGGCAACTTCAAAGGACAAGGTAGCACTAATGGCTTAATTGTCAATGGGGATAGATGTGTGGCTCATAATCTGAAGCATGGAGATGTGATCCACTTTGGTAGTCATGAAGTCCAAGCCACATACTACGCTATCTCCAACATTTCCGAACAAGCTTTTTTGGCTTCGGCGGCAGTTGAAGACTTATCATATTTTTTATCTGAGCAATCTATTCCTCCTAGTCAGTTTCAAACTCTAGTTGTTGATCCCGAATTTGCCGGAGCTAGCGAAACGGCTCTCGCTCGTTTAGCTTCTTTTCCGGAATTAATTCCTAACCCTATTATTGAAACAGATTTAACAGGACAAGTTACATATCTCAATCCAGCCGCAGCTGTCAAATTTCCCGATTTAAGACAACTGGGTAAACAACATCCCATCCTCCAAGAAATTTTTAATATACCTGAAAACCAGAAAGCTAATCCTTTTGTGCGAGAAGTTCAAGTTGGTGGAGCGATTTTTGAACAATCAATCCATTACTTAGCAGAAAGTGATTTAATTAGAACTTATATTACCAGGGATATTACTGAGCAAAAACAAGCTGAATTGGAACTCTATCAACGCGATCGCCTATTACAAGCAGTAGCAGAAGCAGCTAATTACTTGCTCGTAGAAATGAGTTATGAAACTGGCATTGAAAAAGCTCTAGGTGTGATTAGTGAAGCAGCCCAAGCAGATCGTGCTTATTTATTCAAAAACCATCTCCATCCCACAACAGGAGAATCTGTAGTCAGTTTGCAATTTGAATGGCAACGTCCCCATCTCCAACCCTCTCATCCCCACTGGCAGAGTCAATCTTACCAGTCTGCGGCTTTATCTCGTTGGTACAATATTCTCTCTAGTGGACGAGTCATTAATGGACTTACAAAAGAATTTCCCATCGCTGAAAGTGAACTTCTCTCACGAGATGGTGTCAAATCCCTCCTATTAGTACCATTGCGATTAGAAGATCAGTTTTGGGGTTACCTGGGTTTAGCCGATTGTACACAAGAGCGTCACTGGTCGAGACATGAAGAATCTACACTCTTGACAATGGCAGCGAGTATCACTGGCGCTTGGCAGCGTCAGCAAGTAGAAGAAAAAATTCGCTACCAAGCCCTACACGATTTGCTCACAGGATTACCCAATCGCTTACTATTTGATGAGCTACTAGCCAAAGCCTTAGCCAACGCCACCCGTGGCGAAGAGAGTTTAGCTGTGATGTTTCTCGATCTTGATCGCTTTAAAATCATTAATGATACTTTAGGGCATACCTTAGGAGATAGATTATTACAAAACGTTGCCCAAAGATTACAAGAATCCATCAGAAGTGGTGATACAGTTGCGCGTTGGGGTGGAGATGAATTTACTATCCTTTTACCCCGGATTAATTATCTCAAAGAAGTAACTCAAGTAGCCTCAAGAATATTATCTGCGCTCAAAGATGTTTTCTGTTTGGAAGGACATGAACTTTATATTAGCGCCTCTCTAGGTATTGCCTTACTGGATGAACATAGTCCCGATGCCGAAACTTTAATTAAACACGCAGATGCAGCTTTGTATCATGCCAAAGATGAAGGTAGAAACAACTATCAGTTTTACACCACTACTCTGAGTGCTAAAACTCCAGAAATCTTGAATTTAGAAAAAAATCTCCGCTACGCCATAGAAAGGCAAGAATTAACCGTATACTATCAACCTCGTGTCAATATTGCCACGGGACAAATCACTGGCATGGAAGCCCTGTTACGTTGGCAGCACCCGGAAATGGGGATAGTTGCACCCAGCATTTTTATTCCTATTGCTGAGGAAACTGGTTTAATTATTCCCATCGGGGAGTGGGTGTTACGGACAGCTTGTATGCAGAATCGACGTTGGCAAGATGAAGGATTGCCGCCTTTGACAATAGCTGTCAATCTTTCTCCTAAACAGTTCCGCCAACCTAATCTGCTGAATATTGTCTCCGAAATTCTCACTGAGACTGGGTTAGCGCCAGAGTTCCTGGAGTTAGAAATCACAGAATCAACAGCTATTGAGGATATCGAGTTTACCAAAAGCGTACTGGTAAATTTGCAGGAGATGGGCGTTTATATCGCCATTGATGACTTTGGTACTGGTCATTCGTCCCTCTCTCGCCTACAATTGCTACCACTCCACAATCTCAAAATCGACGGCTCTTTCATTAAAGCTTTGACTACAGATATCAGAGTAGCTCATATAGTTAAGGCGATCGTCACTTTAGGCAGGAGTTTAGGCTTGAGGTTAACCGCCGAAGGGGTAGAGAAGCCAGAGGAACTGGAATTTTTAAAATCTATTAACTGTGAAGAAGTGCAAGGTTTCTTGTTTCACAAACCCCTGTCAGTGGAGAAAGCAACTGAGATTCTCCAAGGTGAGCAAAAAAAGATTGGTCAATAGTCAATGGTCAATGGTCAATGGTCAATGGTCAGAGACTTTTAAACTTGTTCCCTGTCCCCTGTCACCTATCACCTATCACCTATCCCCTGTCACCTATCACCTATCCCCTCTCCCCTGCTATAAAGTTAATAGGTTTAACCTTCATCTGTGGCAAACTTTATCTACGGGTGGCGATGTAATTAGGAGAATCCCAGTCAAATGAAGCTCGATCAACCCTCTCCAGAAGGTGCAAATTCCGAAGAATGTGCTGCCAGAGTTATGGAAACTGTACCATTAGTGATGCGGTTTATTCGAGCTGAGATGCGCGCTCACAAGGCTGCTTTTTTGTCAATACCACAATTGCGATCGCTGGCATTTATCAACCGTAATCCTGGAGCTTCATTATCTGATTTAGCAGAACATTTGGGTGTCACCTCTGCCACAGCATCAGCCACAATTGAACGTCTAGTACAGCGCGAGTTAGTACAACGGATTCACCATCCCCAAGAACGTCGGCGGATTGTTCTTAATCTCACTCCAGAGGGCAAGTCTCTTTTGCAACAATCATCAGATCAAACTCGTGCTTGTATTGCTGATTTACTAGAAGGTTTAAGCGATGAGGAAATCTCTCACGTTGAACAGGGATTGACTCTACTGAAAAATGTCTTTGAGCAAACGGAATTTAACAACAAGAATTCGGGAGTCAGGAGCCAGAATTCAGCATTGAATTCTGTGCAACCTATGAATGAATAACTGGGTTTAAGTCTAGGCTGTTGACTTTGATAGAATTTAGGGGTTTTTAGTTCATGCTATTTTTGCTCCTGGTTTGTTATTGCGACATCACAAAGCAATGCCAGAGATTTTGCGATTGCTTCCTTACGTCGCAATGACGGATGTATTCTTCTTTAAGCTTTGGTATACTTATCAATCACCTGGGCAAAATCTGGTACGGCTTCCTCTACGTGTTGCTTGGCTGAACCACGAAATTTTTCATAGGTTCCTCTGACAATCTGGCGCTTTGAGTCTTTGATTCTAGCATCGGTAATACTCAGCAGTGCGTCAGCTGTGCGATCGCGGCTTTGTGCTAGATAATCTACTGGGTTGCCTTTCTCTAAACCCTCATTCCATATCGGTTCAACTGCTTCTAAGCACTGTGGTAGGAGCTGCTCGACGACACTAGAAATATATCCTGGCTTGATTCCCTTGAGAGCAGCGAAGGCAGTTTTCAATGCTATACCACTTATGCCTGATTTGGCGGAGAGTTGCACTTCTATCATATTGCAACAATCATCGACAACCATTGCCTTTTTCGTTGGATTCAAGAGTCCGTCGCTAAGTCCCATTCACTCCTCCTCAATATTGAAGTACTTGATTTTCATTCAGTTATTTATTCTGATCAGCAGGAAATTACAGACAAATACTACCAGATTGATGGAAAATTAGCTGGTTAGTCATTTTCATACTTGTCATGAAAAGTATAACAGCCGAAAGCGATCGCCTCCAGGTAATAGGTAAGAGTCAATGGTCAATAGTCAATAGTCAATAGTCATTGGTCATTAGCAATTCTTATTCTCTCACTCCCTCACTCAGCACTCAGCACTCACCACTCATAAAATGACTATATTTCTAGATTCAGCGATTATCACAGAAGCGAAAACTGCTCAGGAATTTGGTTGGGTTAAAGGTATTACCACCAATCCGACTTTGTTAGCCAAGACTGATTTACCTGTCCCAAATACCCTTAAACAACTGGCACAATTAACTACAGGCCCAGTTTTTTATCAGTTGATGGCAGCTGATTTATCGGGGATGATTGCCGAAGGACGAGCCGCATGGGCAATTCTGGGAGAGCAAACTGTGCTGAAAATTCCCGCATCATCAGTTGGTTTTCAAGCAGTGGCTATTTTAGCACCAGAAATTCAGTGTGCTGTCACTGCCATATATAGCGCTTCCCAAGCAGTCGTATCTCAGGAAGCAGGCGCAAAATATGCGATCGCCTACGTTAACCGAGCTACTAAACTGTTAGGTGATGGTGTGGCTTTAATTCGTGATATGGCAAGTGTACTGGCAGGAAGTTTTACAGAAGTGATGGCTGCTAGTA
Organism: Nostoc sp. TCL26-01; assembly: GCF_013393945.1. NCBI lineage: Bacteria > Bacillati > Cyanobacteriota > Cyanophyceae > Nostocales > Nostocaceae > Nostoc > Nostoc sp. TCL26-01. Next base: position 2,470,153 of record NZ_CP040297.1, on the reverse strand, counting down.
TCAAATCGCCTCAAGAAGCTGTCGCCTCTGTTCAAGCTGGCGCTCATCATCTCACACTACCTTTAGCGATGTTGCAGTCTCTCACTACTCATGAGTTATCAGCCCAAACTATTGATGAGTTTGCTAAAAATGGGCGGGGGATTGATTATTAGTCAATAGTCCAGCGTCAAATGATTGTCATTGTTGACAAAGGGTTGTGCTGTAAAATAGGGAACAGTTTACGGGTGAAGGCTTTAGAAAGCTGACATAATTAAAACTACCAAGGGTGGCAGTAAGAGTGTTGCTGCCACAAATACAGCTACCAAAGCAGAGACAAGTACTGCACCAGCTGCACAGTCCTTAGCGATTTTTGCCAGTTCGTGATAAGTCTGCTTCACTGTTAAGTCTACAAGAGACTCGATCGCCGTATTCAATAACTCTAGTGCCAAGACCAAACCACTAGTAATGCCGATGACTGCGACTTCTATGGCTTGCAGATGTAAAAAAGTAGCCAAAGCGATCGCCAGAGCGCATACACTTACATGGATACGAAAATTACGTTGAGTTTGAAAACTATAGGTAATTCCAGCCCAGGCATATTTAAAGCTAACAAATAGATTAGTGGCAACTTGCCAGGAAAGTTCCCGTTCTTTCATTACTAGTTTTGGTAAGCTATTTGGCGTTGATGGCGGTGAGATTTGTTGGGACATAGGCTTAAAAATCAAACATGGAAGGTGGGTTAACGAGAAATCTTCGCTGATTTTAATCTGTCAAGCTCTGTTCAGCAATTTTCTCTAGGAGTATTATAAAAGTATGACTAAAATATTGATAATTACAGTGGTAAAATTAATTAATAGTTAATGTCTATATTCATACCTATACTTTCTAGTAGTATTACTTGTTTTTGTAACATCTCTATGAGACTTGCTTCATCGGGATGATCCCAGCCCAAAAGATGTAACAAACCGTGAGATGTTAACCAAGCTAACTCGGTTGATAAACTATGCTTTTGTTGGATTGCTTGGCGTTGTGCCGTATTGATAGAGACCACAATATCACCTAGATACAAAGGTTCAGCAGACATTTCCGGATTTTGCGGTAAATCTGCCTCTAAAGCCGCAAAAGCGAGAACATCTGTAGGTTTATCCTGCTGACGATATTGGGCATTTAGTGATTGAATATCTGTGTCATCAGTCAACCGCAAGCCGATTTCGTAGCTTGGTGCTGGCGGTAACTCAGACTGAAGAATTTCTAACCAACAATTAAACCAATTATCCCACATCGCAGAAGTAACTGCTGCATCCTGTAAATTTAGAGATGCGTCTGGGGATAACTCAGAAAAAAAATCCTGTACATCTAGTTCAACTTGTACCAAATACTCATTCTCCTCAACACATCAAGTTTTTGCTGACGATTAGCGAGTTAAGTAAGCAAGTCCAACTAAGACAGCTAGAAGCCCCACGATAGTTAAAGCAAAATGTTTCACAGAAGTACCACCCTTACGCACCATGTTTCGCATGGCAAGTTTGACGTAGCTGGGTTGGGGTTCTGTTGTGTGAGAATTGCTCATAATATTTGCACACCAATTCTTTCATCTACAAATGTAACAGGTGATGGTGGGGAGTGGGGAGAGGGGGGGATGGGGAGAGGGGGAGTGGGGGAGTGGGGGAGAAAGAACCTATATAAGTATTTTCTCCTTGTCCCCTTGTTCCCTTCCTTGTCCCATTTTGAATTTTGAATTTTGAATTGATTTGTCTCCTTGTCCCCTTCCTTCCTTCATTATCCTTCTACAACTTGATTTTCCTGACGGAGATAGGCTTGGATGAACATATCAAGTTCGCCATTCATTACGTCAGCGATCGCTGTTGTTTCGGCATTGGTACGCAAATCCTTTACCATCTGGTAAGGATGGAACACATAGTTACGGATTTGGTTACCCCAGGAAGCTTCTACCATATCACCGCGAATTTGGGCGATTTCTTGGGCTTTTTGCTCCTGGGCGATGACTAACAACTTGGCTTTGAGACGAGCAAGGGCTTTTTCTTTGTTTTGCAGTTGCGATCGCTCTTCTGTACAGCGTACAGCAATACCTGTGGGTAAGTGAACCACTCGCACGGCTGTTTCTACTTTGTTGACGTTTTGTCCACCCTTACCGCCAGAACGAGTTGTGGTGATTTCTAAATCCTTGTCGGGGATGTCCAACTGGACTGAGTTATCCAACTGTGGCATCACTTCCACCCCAGCAAAACTAGTTTGCCTCTTGCCATTGGCATTAAAAGGAGAAATCCGCACTAAGCGATGTGTGCCTGTTTCTGAGCGCAAATACCCATAGGCATAGCGTCCAGTAATTTCTAAGGTGGCTGATTTAATCCCTGCTTCGTCACCCTCTGATTCTTCGGCTAAAGCTACTTTGTAGCCTTGGTCTTCCGCCCAACGAGTGTACATTCTCAGCAGCATAAATGCCCAATCTTGGGCATCTGTACCACCAGCACCAGCGTTAATTGTCAGTACAGCCCCTTCTGCGTCGTAAGGGCCAGCCAGCAATTGTTGCAATTCCCACTGATCTAGGTCACGATTGAGTTTGGTAATCGTTGTTTCCGCTTCTTGCAATAGTGCTTCGTCGGTTTCCAACTCTAACAGCTCAACCACTGCTTTAGTATCTTCCAAATTGGTTTGCCAACGCTGATACTGTTCTAAATGGGCTTTGAGGTCGTTGAGTTCTTGCAACGTTTTTTGGGCTTGGTTTTGATCATCCCAAAATTCTGGCTGTGCTGCTATTTGTTCTAAGTCTTGAATTTTAGCTGTGATTGCAGGTACGTCAAAGATAGTCCTGGGTTTTACCCAGGCGGCTAGACAACGTTTCGATTTCGCGTTTAATTTCTAAAACTTCCATAGAGCTTGCTCAAAATACAGCGCTTTGGATGATATTGTATTCGTCTTTATGATTTTAGCGGTAATTGGTCATTACGTGGGTGTAATTAAGCGTGAGTTCGACAGAACTAAAAATTAGAGGCTAGAGGCTAGAAATTAGAGACTAAACCGTACCTCATCTGACGAGGAAATACCCTATAAGTATTGCTCAACACAAAATATGGTTGAGAAAATGTCTGAGCAGTTTTTTCTCATTGGGTTCTTGATAATTTGTCGGCAACAAAACTTTGATCGCATCTTGTAATTTCTCTAATGCTATATCGACTTCTTGCCGATTTGGTCTGGTAGTTTGGGCAAAATTTAATGGTTCTCCAAAGCGAATTGTTAATTCTTTTCGCAAATAAAGGTCATGAGTGCCAATTAAAGCTACTGGTAGTATGGGTATGCCAGCTCGCATGGCATAAATGACAGTACCCCGCTTGAGAGGGAGATGTAACTGACCTTCTTGGCTTCCCAAGCGTCCTTCAGGAAAGAGCATGATGCCATCACCTTGAGCTAAAATTCCTAAAACAATGCGATCTATTTGTCGCAGTGTTTGCACATCTCCGCCGGTGGGGACAATTTTTTCAATGGTTTGTGCCAAGTCTAGCAAGTCTTGATTGCCCGCTTTGGCAGCTTGGATGACGGCAATTTCTTCTTTCCAAATTCTTGCTAGGGGAATGACACCCCCAGCAAATCCCAAAATTAGCCGCTTCCACCATTTGTTATAGAGGGTGCGTGCATCACCGACAACGTAGTAGAAGGGATGAGTAGGTATTTCCGCTAGTAATATTAATGGGTCGATATGATGGAGATGATTTACTGCCAGAATTGCTGGTGTGGGTGGGATTTTTTCGGGATTTTCGACTTTTAAGTTAAAGATAGCATGGATGAGCGATCGCAATACTATCCGCCTAATTTCACCACTGACTCTCGGTTCTGGATGCTCTTGCGTTCTAGCTTCCAGTTGAGTTAGGGTTTTGGCAATTATCTCACGTACAGTGCGATCGCTGGCCGCCGCTACACCTTCTTTAACTCGCTTAATTGTCGCTGCTGTTAAAGGTGGTAAGGTTTCATTTTTATCGCTAGCTTTCACTTCCTTGATATCTTCCTGAAGAGATTTGTCAGAAAAATTGGGGATAGTAATCTGAGAAGAACCTGGATTTTTTACAATATTACGTTGTTATGCTCACGCTCTGCGAGAACAAGTTGAAAAAATTAACTCAGGACATACGCAAGTGTCGGTATGATGCGTTAAGACTGTGAACAGTCCCAAGTCTCAAAATTTTCATCTTTGAACAGCAGTGGCCTGATATGATTGACCAGAGCGTGCATGGAGTGTCTCATCAACAAGGAATTTTCCCCAGTCTTGGTGGTCTTGAGCTTTATTACCAAAGCTGGTGTCCACAAGGGAAAGCTAAGGCCATATTAGCTATTGTGCATGGTCTGGGAGGCCACAGCGATAAGTACGGTAATATAGTTAAGCATTTGACAAGTAAACAATATGCAGTCTATGCTCTAGACTTGCGAGGTCATGGGCGATCGCCTGGTCAACGTGGACATATCAGTGCTTGGACTGAGTTTCGCTCAGACTTGGCTGCTTTTGTTAAATTAATCCAAAATCAGCAATCGAGATGTCCGATTTTTCTCTTGGGTCATAGTTTAGGTGCAGTGGTTGTCTGTGACTATGTTTTGCAAAATCCCCAAGCCGCAGCAGATTTGCAGGGTGCGATCGCTCTAGCTCCGGCAATTGGTAAAGTCGGAGTATCAAAACTCAAGTTACTTGTCGGTAATTTACTCTCCCAAGTCTGGCCGCGTTTCACCCTCAGCACTGGTATTAACTTGAGTGCGGCTTCACGAGACGAGAAAATGTTAGCCATTTATACTCAAGATTCCCTACGTCATACCAAAGCCAGCGCCAGATTAGCTACAGAATATTTTGCCACAGTTGCCTGGATTCAAGCCCATGCGGCAGAATGGCAAATACCTCTATTAATCCTCCACGGCGGTGCTGATAGAGTAGCCTTACCGGAAGGTGGAGCAATTTTTTACCAAAATGTAGCTTGTACAGATAAGTTAAGAATCGAATATCCAGGAGCTTATCACGATTTACAAAACGATATCAATTATCAAGAAGTACTCACAGACTTAGAAAATTGGCTGGAAAATCATCTATAGTAATCCGATTTGATTTCTGAATCACTCGTAGAGGAAAGGGACTGGGGACTGGGAAGAAAGAATAAAGGTCTACTGAGTTTTGTATGCGTAAGCACAGGCTACGCCAACAGAAATCAAATATGATCCCTATAGTCACTTAAATGTAAGTTAGACATAACTTGTTCTCAGCACTCCTATACCAGCTTTTCTTTCGATGTAATCTGCTAAGTTAATAAAATCTTCTCGTGGATAGCACCTTCCACCAATTAGATCAAAAGCTAATCTACTGGCAGGATTTTCTGGATTTTCCAGAATATGAATCCCCCAGTAATAAAGTAAATCACTAGCTCTAATACAAACTTCTTGTGGGTCTATACAATGAAACTTATTATCTGTTTTACTAATTTCAGTATAAGCTGAAAAATATACTCTTTTTAAAAGCTCAAAACGTCTAATACCAGGGTCTTTAAAGTTATTAACCAGCACAAATAAATCAGCATTTTTATTAAATTTACGAATTCCTTTAACAGTTTCTTGAATAACTTTACCGTGTTTGTTAATTCCTAATGGATTTAAGGTTGTGGGTATAATGCAATAGTTCAATCTCTTGACTAATTCTTCTGGATTGCGCTCTAGTGCAGGTGAACAATCACAAATGACTATCTGACAATCACGAGCGCAATCTTCATGCCAATCATCTGCTCTAAACACTTGAACATTAGTTCCTACACCTCTAGCATTAGGAACAAAAACACCATCTCCAACTAACTTTTGTAGGTTTTCTTCTGGATCTAAATCTACAAGTGCTACATTAAATCCTTGCAATGCTAATGCACCTGCTAAATGAGCTGCTATAGTGGTTTTACCAACTCCACCTTTACAAGTGAAAACTCCAAAATAAACTTTTTTTGAAGTAACTGACTCATTATATTGTTTATTATCATGATCATGATAAATACCATCAAGTCCATCGATGCTTACCAGTTTGTTTTCTTCAGCAATTCCACAACGGATTTTAGTCTCTTTGTTCCAAGTCCTGATTAATGCTAGTGCTGGGCCTCCAAAACCTTTTGTAGTTATAAACCAACCAAAATTAAATTTCTTGCCTTCAGGAGAATCCAAAAAATCAGCAAATTTTAACAGCTGAGGTGCATTCACATTATTTTTTAGCCATTTAACTTGAACAGCTACAACAAGATTTTCTTTTTTAGCAACTAAATCATAGCCAGGTTGGTTAGGTTTTGCAGTTTCCACCGTCCAACCTGCTCTATGAATAAGCTTTGCTACGTGCTGTTCAAAGTGGGTAAAATCTTGGATGAATTGTGGCTCTAAGATTGATGACATAAAAGACTTTACGATTTCATTTTCCTGTAATCATTTAGTATAGTCTGCAACCAGTAATATTACAAATAGGGTTCTTACTGGAAGTAATATAAATTACTTTCTATTAATACTTGGATGATTTTCTACCATAATCTAGAATTTTTATCAAATTTCTCAAAGTTTTCTCAGTCATAACAAAGAAGAGGATTATTTTAAGCTAGGCTATAAGCGCTATTATGGAACTTTGTATGAATACCTTATGCACTGGTTTTTATCTGGGTCGTTGAGTGTGGAACAATTGACGGTCAAGATTGCAGATTTATCTGCATCGTTACAAGGTAAGAAGTTGGTGCATCTATCGGATTTTCATTATGATGGTGTGCGGTTGTCGGAGGCGATGTTAGAAAAAGCGATCGCACTTAGTAACCAAATACAACCAGATTTAATTTTACTCACTGGTGATTACATTACCACCACACCACAACCAATTCATCAATTAGCACTGCGACTCAAAAAACTCCAAAGTCGGGCTGGGATTTATGCTGTACTGGGTAATCACGATTTATATCATCAACATTCTAAAACAGAGGTGACAGCCGCATTAACTAATGTGGGAATTCAGGTGTTGTGGAATGAAATTGCCTATCCATTTGGCACAGATTTACCGATAGTGGGAATGGTTGATTATTACTACCGAGAATTCAATCCAGCTGTAGTTTTTAACCAGCTAGCACCAACTACACCACGGATTGTTTTATGCCATAATCCAGACACTGCCACAATGTTAAAACCGTGGCGAGTAGATTTACAGTTATCTGGTCACACTCATGGTGGACAAATTGTCATTCCGGGAATAGGGGCTGTGTTACCTTATTATAAAAAATTTGTGCGGAGAACACCGAGAAAAATTCGGCGGCTATTGCCATGTTTATTGAAAGAATACTTTATCGTCCGCCATTTGGAATGGTTACAGGGTTTACATCGCATTGGCAGGAATCAGCTTTATGTCAATCGTGGTTTAGGAACTTATCTACCTGGACGCTTATTTTGTCCTCCCGAATTAACAGTAATTACTCTAGAAAGTGAGTAGTTTTCATCTAGGATTGGGGATTGGGGATTGGGGATTGGGGATTGGTGATTGGGGATTGGTGATTGGGGATTAATCAGACATCATGAATATTATCTATTACCTATTACCTGTTACCTGTTACCTGTTACCTATTACCCATTCCTACATAAATGAGAACTTATCGTAAGGTTTTTTAAGTTTTAAGTTATTCGCGTAATTTTTGATAAGCTGTAGACGCTGGTATGAGGAGTCCCAAGCAAATTATGCACTGGTTGTTTACAGGACGTTTAAGTATAGATAAACTAACGGTTAAGATTGCCGAACTGCCACCTAATTTACAAGGGATGAAGTTGGTGCAGTTATCAGATTTTCATTACGATGGTTTGCGACTATCGGAAGAAATGCTAGAAGCAGCGATCGCCGCCACTAATGAAGCTGAACCTGATTTAATAGTATTAACTGGCGATTATGTCACTGATGATCCCACACCAATTCACCAACTGGTGATGCGGTTAAAACATTTACAAAGTCGCTGTGGTATTTATGCTGTACTTGGTAATCATGATATTCATTACAGTCACTCACAAACAGAAGTGACAACTGCTTTTACCAGTATCGGTATTAATGTCTTGTGGAATGAAATTGCTTATCCTTTAGGATCAGAATTACCAATAGTGGGATTAGCTGATTATTGGTCAAAAGAATTCCATCCCGCATCAGTGATGAATCAATTAGATCCATCCATACCCCGCATTGTTTTATCTCACAACCCAGATACAGCCAAAATCCTAGAACAGTGGCGAGTAGATTTGCAACTATCCGGTCATACTCACGGTGGACATATTGTGCTACCAGGACTCGGCCCGGTAGTTTACCATTATAAAAAGTTGCTCAAGCAACTTCCTAAAAAGTTGCGGCGTTGGGTTCCATTTCTATTGGGAGATTGTTCTAAAGTCGTGCGCTATTGGGAATGGGCGCAAGGATTTCATCAAGTTGCTAATAATCAATTATATGTCAATCGTGGCTTAGGCACTTACCGTCCAGGGCGGTTATTTTGTCCACCAGAAGTTACTGTCATTACCCTGTGTTAGCCTAGCGAGATTTTTGTCCCCATCCAATAAACAATATTAACCGCCACATAGCTAAGATGGAAAAGTTTTCGTTAGCTAATGGCGGTTGGGTAAATATGCAATCGTCAGAGAAGATAAAGAAAATAGAATCAAAACAATTCAACTAAGGTGTACAATGTTCGCAATCATTCTCTAATAGAGCCTTACATCCTTGATTCCAATAGGCAGGTATTTCTGGCTGTAAGTTCAAAACCTCCATAAAAAATCAAAAAACTCAAGGCGAAAACACTTTCAGTTAGGATGTAAGCAACGAGTTCAAGATTGCGAAGAGAGGAAGTTTGAGAGCAGGAGGTACAGGCTCTAACTTGTCGTTTTTTTAATGAACTTTTAACCTGTTTGTACCTTGCTCTTAATCTAACATCTTTTCTGAGCAATGGTATATCTGTTTACCAAACTTGAACAGCATTAATTTGTCGCAACAATTCAGAAATTTTTCTTAAAACTATTTTGGCCAGCCTCACATAGGCTAAGAGGATGCTTGTAAAGTCTAAATTAATACTTGCCTGGGCGATTGGAAATTGCAGCTACACAGACAAAACCCGCCTACGCGGGTTAAAAACTAAAAATCCACTGATTTATTTTCCTTAAACCCCTAAACCCTTAGTTCTCAGGATTATCCGTAATAGCAGGAGTCGGGGAAGGACTAGCTTGCGTACTGCTAGCTGGGGTTTTGGTAGATGTGCTTGTGTTGCTGTTTTCTGTGGTAGGCTTACTGCTTTGTTGTACCTGGGGTGTTTTTGGTGTGACAGCAGGTGTTACCTCTCTGGTGGACTGTTGTGGGGGAACAGTCACATTAATTTGTGGTGGAGAAGGTACAGTGGTGGGTGGAACTTGCTGTTGGGGAATGACAACAGGTACTTCTCTCGTTCTTTCAATGATTGTTGTTTGTTGTGGTTGAGGCGATATGCTAGGGGTGGCGCTGGCTGGTAAAGGAGTTTCTACTGGTGCGGTGCTGTCTACTGGTGCGTTGTTTTGATTAAAATACCAGAATGCACCAGCAATTAAGCCGACCAAAGAAGTCAGCAAGATGCCCAGAATTAATCCATTAGCCGCGTTTTCATTATCACGTTCAGCTAAATTAGCTCTTTGATAAGAGTACTCATGATTCCGACCGTTAACGTATCCTTTTTGGTAGGAATTACTGGGAGTTTCTGTATTTTGTGTTAGGCGAGTATGGGTATTACCATTAGCATCTACGTAAGATTCTTTCTTCACTTCTTGATTGTAATTTTCTTGCCCATTAGAATTGGTCATAAGTTTTTGTTTCACTCCTCAATCTAAATATCAAGTAGATAGTGTTTTTAAAACAAGAGATTTTAGCGGGTTAAAAACGTTTTTATGATGTTGATAAGTCTTGAATTTAATTGGTGAACCCGCTTGGTATGTGTTTTAGAATAACCCGTGGGATTTTTTAGCCGGATCTATCTTGAGGAGAAAAGCGAATATATCAAAAGAAGGAATTAGGGTAATTTAGGATAGCTGTAGGGGTAGAATGACAACCACGTACTGAATTATCGTAAAATCAAGGGTTTAAGACCCCTACGTCTACACGTAGTATCAGTTGAGTTGGGGATGTAAACCCCAACTCAACTGTCTTTAATTTTGAATTTTGAATTTTGAATTTTGAATTGTTAACGGAGTAACGGACTTTTGTTTTCTGCGGCTGAAGCTATGGTTTGCTCAATTCTTTTGAGCCTGGTTTCTTGGCGTTTGGCACTATCAATCCAAAAAAGAATATTCTTTTTAGCAGAATTACTAAATGCCTGAAAATTTTGTTGAGCTATGTCATTAGTTGCCAAAGCTTGTTGTAAATCTATCGGTATGACTAATGCTTCAATTTCATCGAGGGTAGTCCAGGAACCATCTTGTTTGGCTGCATCAATCTTTTCTAGACCAGCTTGCGTCATTAACCCTTGCTCGATGATCTCTTGAATATACTGCTTATTTAGTTTTGACCAGACGCTTTTAGCTTTTCTGGGTGTGAAGATTTGCATATAACGATCTGCATCGAGGGATTTGACTTTACTATCAATCCAACCAAAACATAAAGCTTCTTTGACGGCTTCGCTATATTTAACGCTGGGTTTACCACTTTTGACTTTGTAGTAAATTAGCCATATACCTAGTGAGCTACGATGGTTTTTTTCTAACCATTGTCGCCAAGCTTGGCGATCGCTAGCATACATACTTTCTAGTTGCTGATCAAATTTTGGCATCAAAACCCTCACACGCTTACTAGACATCTGGTAAAAATGAATGTAGAGACGTTGCAATGCAACGAATGTAGAGACGTTGCAATGCAACGAATGTAGAGACGTTGCAATGCAACGTCTCTACAAGGATTTCGGGCAACTCAACCCATATGTTATGAGTAAAGCATAAAAAAAATCTATCTGTTCACATTCCCCATTCCCCAGATATAATCACCTCAATAACTTTGATACATCTAAAATTGTGATTGCTGTTTATCCTGGTAGCTTTGATCCGATTACTTTGGGTCACCTGGACATCATTCAGCGTGGTAGTCGGCTGTTTGAGACGGTGATCGTTGCTGTATTGCGGAATCCTAATAAAGTGCCACTGTTTACTGTAGAGCAGCGTTTGGAGCAGATTCGCATAGCTACGAAACATTTACCTAATGTAGAAGTCGATGGTTTTGATGGTTTAACTGTCAATTACGCTCAAAAACGACAAGCGCAAGTTTTATTGCGGGGTTTACGAGCGATTTCTGACTTTGAAGTAGAACTACAAATGGCACACACGAATAAAACACTTTTTACTCAAATTGAAACAGTTTTTTTAGCAACATCAAATGAGTATAGTTTTTTAAGTAGTAGTGTGGTAAAAGAGATCGCAAGATTCGGTGGTTCTGTTGATCATCTTGTCCCCCCACACATAGTTTTAGATATATCCAAATGCTACAACAACAACTATCCAACGGTGAACCCAATCACAACGGAAACTATCCCGCATCTCCAGAGTACAGCAACGGAATTCCCCCAGGAGATCCGCCAGGAACAGGACGTGTAGATATTCAGCAGGAACTCGATCACTTAGAAGAAATTATTCTCTCTAGCTTCCGTGTTCCCTTAACTGGACGCACACTGGTAGATGAGGAAAAATTACTAGAACAGCTAGACTATATCCGGGTTTCTCTACCTGCGGTGTTTCAGGAAGCAGCAGCCATCATCGAGCAAAAACAAGAAATTCTCCTAGAAGCTGAGGAGTATGGACAGCAACTGGTTGATGCGGCTCAAGCTAAAAGAGCGCAAATCTTAGCCGAAAGTGATATCGTCAGACAGGCACAGCAAGAAGCCGAACAACTCCGGCGACAGGTGCAACAAGAATGTGAGGAGATGATGAAAGAAACCCTCAACGAAATCGATCGCAAACGCCGTGCGTGTCAGCAAGAATTAGAAGAAATGCGACAAACTGCGATCGCTCATGCCCAAGATATTGAAAATGGTGCTGATGAATATGCTGATCATGTCCTAGAAGGCATCGAGCAAGATATTAAAGATATGTTACGAATTATTACCAATGGTCGCCAACAATTACGAGCTGACAGTCAATCACAGCGTAATTCACATTCTAGTAAAAAGAAATAGACTTAATTTCTATCTCTAGAGGGTTGACAAGGAGGAAAATAGCCAAAACATTATATGTAGCCATAGTATAGTGACGACAAAATGACTATGGGCGACGACCTCTGGTTGATCGTAGGCGATCGCCGTGTAAATTAATGTGTAAATTAAATCGGACTAAAACAGTTGTTGTAATTCTTCAACTGAATTTACAGTTTTTATAGCTTGTTGAATTGCCTTTAATTGCTGTAAATCAGTAACTTGAGAAATCAAAGGCATCAATTCTAAGCTGGGATGACCAAATTTAATCTCCAAAGCCAATTCAATACCTGATAATAATTCTTCTCTACGTCCCCGTGCTTCTCCGTCGCGGAAAATTTCTTGATACCAGGGCGATTCGCGTAACACAGCCATATCCCACCTCATGATTTCTTGAACTAAAGCACTCTCTAGTACAAACGTAGCAAAAAAAGCTAAAACTGTTTCCAGTTGATTTAGTTGTGGATCAGCACGAAGTATTTGCAATGCTTCTCGAATTGTAGACTCATCCTTGCCGCCTTTGAGAATGGGTACGAAGGGCAGCAATGAGGGTAATGGTTGCTCAAAGACGATATTGACATCCACTTCCCACAAGTTAATCACGCGATAATCTTGACGCGCCTGCAAGCCAGCAATATTTGATATAAATCTATTAGGTATTTCTTCATCATTGACTTTCAGAATGTTAATTAATATGGGATATGTTGGTAATTGATATTTTTCTTCTGCCAAAGCGGCATAAGCACGCATCCGGCGCGGCATTTGCAATAAAGGACGCAATTGTAATTCGTTGAGAACGAGGAATTCGCCGTACTGTTGACTAGTTGCACGGATTAAAACATCACTTTCTCTGCTAATCCACTGGAATTGTGAGTCGAGAATTTCACCTGCTACAATATCGGGTATTTCAGTTGCCCATCTGATCCAATTATCGGGTGCAAGGCTAATTAACTTTTTGGTGCTGATATCTGCTGATTTTGCCATTGAGGTGTCAATATACTGATAACACTATGTCAAAAGCTTACATCATCAGTGTTATTTCTGTTGACTAGTGAGTATAGCGATCGCTTAATTAGTCAGATGATCAAGGAGCGATAAAATTGAGCTGATAATTGCAGTCATGGCAATGAATAACCAAGTAGAGAGCTTTTTTGAGGATCTACCGTTGATTTTAGCGGGGCCGATGCTACAACATACTGGATCAAAATCAGTGACAGTATTGGTAGCCCTAAAACAATCTTGCCAAGTAGAACTCAAGGTTTACGAGACAACAAATCATGGACAACGGTTAGGAAATTGCTTACTGACAGGGAAATGCTCAACTGTGGCTTTAGGTAAGTACTTGCACGTTGTAGCAATCACAGCTCAGTCTCCAGTTGGGGATAGCTTAACAGATAGCGATCGCATCTACGCCTATGACCTCCAGTTTACTCAAGCTGACCAAACCTTACTCACCCTAGAGCAAGCATTATCCTCAAACCGCTTGCCTAGAGTCAGTATTAGTTACTTTGACCATGAAAAACCAACGTTCGTTCTCCCTCCCGACTCTATTGAAGATTTACATATTGTTCATGCTTCTTGTCGTAAACCGCATGGTCATGGGATCGATGCTTTACCTTTGCTGGATTGCCTAATTACCGCTACAGCCAACCAACCCCGCCAACGTCCCCAGCAATTATTTCTCACAGGTGATCAAATCTACGGCGATGATGTGGCAGATCCCTTTCTCTGGGTTGCCAGTCATCTGGGTGATGCTTTACTGGGTTGGGAAGAATCATTACCTGTAAGTCGGGGTTATCGTACTCCCAAGGACTTACGCCCTGGGGAACGGGCCCAAGTCGTGACAGAACAAGCAGGTTTTACTGCTGGATTGCATAATAAATCAGCTAAAGTCTCCAGTCATCTTTTGAGTTTAGGGGAATACTATGCAGCATATATCCTGGCTTGGTCGCCTGTGTGCTGGCCAGATGCTTTTCCGGCAGGAGATAGGGTAACAAGCGATCGCCAAGCGTTGAAAACCTGGGATGGGGCAGTCCGGGATTTGCGACAATTCATTTATACCTTGGGACAGGTGCGTCGGGCTTTGGCAAATATTCCCATGTACACCATTTTTGATGACCATGATGTCAGCGATGACTGGAATCTCAATCAAGCTTGGTGTATCAGAGTTCTGGGAAATCCTCTGGGACGGCGGACTGTGCAGAATGCGTTGTTAGCCTACAGTGTGTTTCAAGCCTGGGGTAACACACCAGGACAATTTACAGAGGGGCAACCAGGTGCAGAGTTATTGACGGCGGCGCAAACTTGGTCGGCTTCCCACGGAACTGATGTGCAGGCTGATGAGGCGATCGCTAATTATGTTGGCATCCCAACCTGCAATCCTCACACCAGCTTACCTAATTTTGTGTTGGCAGACTCGGTGTTTACTCTAGAGCGACATCCTCAATCCCTGACTTGGCACTACACTATTAAAAGTAATTGTCATGAAGTTATAGTTTTAGATACCCGCACTTGGCGAGGCTACCCAGCCGACAAAAAACCCATTGCCCCACCCATGTTGTTGTCTCCCTATGCAATGCAGCAACAATTACTAGAACCTTTACAACAGACAACAGCCAATCTCACCACCTTTGTGATTGCGCCTACTAATGTATTTGGATTACAAGTGATTGATTGGATTCATCATTGGCAGTTAAAACAGGAAAAAGTTTTTTCTACAGATGTGGGAGATGCGTGGAATGTTCATTTTGAAGCCTTAGCTAAACTCCTCTCAACTTTGTGTGAACAACGGCAACAAGTGATCATTCTCTCCGGCGATATTCACTACAGTTGTACAGCACGGTTATCTTTTGCCTCAAATCACCAATCACCGCAAAAATCTGTATTAGTGCAGTTAACCGCCAGTGCGTTAAAAAACGAAGAAATGCTGACAAGGTTAATTCACACCCGGTTAAAAGATTGGCTATTACCAGAAAAATTACGACATTGGCTCGGCTGGAATCAACCACCTGATATGCTAGAAGTCGGTACTAGGCGATCGCCTCAACATCACAACACCAATCCCGACTGGCATTGTGTTTTAGAATGGATACCCCGCCAAACTACCAAAAATTTTCACTCCCAAGTAGATATGACATCATTCATCGCTCCTTGGAACCGTAAAAATACTTACTGGCAATGGTTAAAACCGTTAATGTTTTGGCAATCTCGCTGGTTTCAAGATGGACGCGAAGTAGTTGGTGTCAATAATTTAGCCCTAGTTCACTTTGATTCACCAGATACCAATAGTTCGCATCAAGTCATTCAAGATACTTACTGGATATCAGCCAATCAAATTGTCTACAGCCGCTTCATCACCCATCTCCAACCCAACCAAAAACTATTGAAGAAATTCGTAATTCGTAATTCGTAATTATGACCAATTACCATTGACTATTGACTATTGACTATTGACTATTGACTATTGACTATTGACTATTGACTATTGACTATTGACTATTGACTATTGACTATTGACTATTGACTATTGACTATTGACTATTGACTATTGACTATTGACTATTGACTATTGACTATTGACTATTGACTATTGACTATTGACTATTGACTATTGACTATTGACTATTGACTATTGACTATTGACTATTGACTATTGACTATTGACTATTACCTATTACCTGTTACCTGTTCCCTATTGCCTAATGACCTATCATTAACTTGAACAGCTACAGCTTTCATTGGTAGATTGACAATAAAAGTTGCACCTTGCCCTTTACCGGGACTTTCAGCCGAGACTGTACCGCCATGCAATTCTACCAAGTGACGGACAATTGCTAAACCTAATCCTAAACCACCGTGCGATCGCGTGAGCGAACCATCAGCTTGCCGGAAACGTTCAAATACGTAAGGGAGAAATTCGCTGGGTATACCTATACCCGTATCGCTGACACGAATTTGTACACAACCATCTAGACGTTGCAATTGGATAGTGATTTTACCGCCTATGGATGAGAACTTCACGGCATTAGAAACTAAATTCCAGACTATTTGTTGCAGACGGTTAGCATCAGCTATCACTACCCCAACTTGAGGATCAAATTGGCATTCGAGAGTAATTTCTTTGGCTTCAGCTGCGGCTTTGAGAGTATCAATTGTCGCTTCTACAATGGGGATTAATTCTACTGGCTGGGCATTAAGACCGAGTTTACCGGTAATAATTTGGGAGACATCTAAAATATCTTCGATCAGTTGTTTTAAAGATTTAGTATTTCTGTAAATTGTATCTAAGGCTAACGCTGTAGTATTTTCATCAAATGTGCGGCTTTTTAGTAACTGTGTCCAGCCCAGCATCGCATTCAAGGGGGTGCGGAGTTCGTGAGAAAGTGTAGCGAGAAACTCATCTTTCATGCGGTTGGCAGCTTCTGCGGTGCTGCGTGCGGCTTGTTCACGGGCTAGGAGTTGCTCTCGTTCTTGCTCGACTTGCTTGCGATCGCTAATATCAATCATAAACCCATGCAGTAGCTTTGGTGTTTCTCCGGTTCGCACAACATTCACAATGTCATACATCCACAAAACCCGACCATCTGCTGTCAGCATCCTATATTCAAATTCGTAATTATTCAAAGATAGTGAAGATTCATAGCAATACTGAATTGCCCACTCTCGATCTTCTGGATGAATATGTTCATACCAAAAATTCTCTGTGTACCAGTCTGTTTGAGGATAGCCAAGAATCTCTAAGCTTTGCGGCCCTACATAAGTAAAATTTCCGCTATTAGCATCTACTTCCCAAGGAATCACCCGCACTTTTTCTGTGAGTGTCCGCAACCTCGCTTCACTTTCTTTAAGAGCTTTTTCTGCTAATTTATGGTTAGTAATATCTGTGACTAAAGCCACAAAACCTTCCACTTCCCCTCGCATATCAAATTGGGGAACATAATTAGTCTTCACATCATGAACTATGCCGTTTTTATCAAATACTTGAGCTTCAAATGTTATGGACTCACCTGATAATACTAGTTCCACATAGGGCAGAATTGATTGATAAACTGATATACCTAATATTTCTTGAATGTGCTTACCATAGGTTGCTGACGCAGACAAACCATACATTTCTTCATAGCCTTTATTATTAAAGCGATAGCGTTGTTGAGCATCTACATAAGCAATTAAGACGGGTACAGCATTAGTAATTAATTCCAATTCACTTTCTCGTCGTTGTAGTGTCGCTTCTATTTGTTTTTGTCTGCTGAGTTCTATGCAAAATGCTACAACTTCCTGCTGACGATGAAAGGGTTCTTGCAACATGACAATACCGACAATCACAGGTACACAACTGCCATCTTTGCGGATATATTCTTTCTCAAAGGGGGTAGCTACTCCATGAGTTAAGAGTTCATCTACTGCTTTCTCATCTAAATGTGCATATTCTGGTGGTGTCATCTCTCGCCATCGCACTTGCCCTGCTAGCAGATCCTCCCGTGTGTAGCCTACCATATTTAAAAAAGCATCATTAGCTTCGGCGATCGCTCCATTCATGTCAGCAACCATCACCCCCATAATGTTGGATTCTGCTAACCGCCTAAACCTAGCTTCACTAGACTGGAGTTGTTGATTTGTCTGTTCTAAACGCTGTTTGGCAAAATGTAGCTCAGAGTTAAGCCAGCTAATAAGAGTTGCTACTAACACAAACAAGATTAAACGCACCTTGCTGTCCCAATCGGAAATATATAGTGAAAATACTGGTTGCAAGAAAAAAAAGCTAATAGCCAGACTAGACACAAAAGCAGCAAACAACCCTATCCTCAAGCCACCATACCAAGAACTGACAGCTACAGCAGCAAAAAATAAGAGAAAAATAGTAGGTGTTAATAGTGGTTTTAACAATAGCGTCACTAACACAGCGATACTAACTGCTAACAATGCCACAATATAGGGGGCAAACCGAGAGCGTATTCCTTTCAATGTGGCTTCTCCTTTAATGCCTCTAGCTAAAGCATTATTCCCAAAATTGAGCCAAAAATTTGTTTGCTCAATATCTATTTTCTCTTGAGAAAATCCACATCTAACATTTCTTTACCCTGAATCTACCTAAAGTAGTAATAGCTAGATTTATTAGCTATTTTGTAAAGTCAAATTATGAAAATAATTAATACTTTTATATAATTTTTTGTTGCTCTTCGTAACAATCAATCACAAAATTTAGATTGGGTTAAGCGCAAAGCTTAACAACAGGTAACATGTGACAGGTGACAGAAAAGAAGGAAATTAGAGGTGTACTAGGTTTTGTATGCGTAAATACAAAAATCAAATATGAGTCCTATATCACCTATCACCTATCCCCTATCATCTATCCCCTGTCACCTATCACCTAAAATTTACCCTTTCACACAAACTACTTGCTTAAGTGTAGCTACCACCTCAACCAAATCAGCTTGATTTTCCATAACTTGCTCTATCGGCTTATAAGCACCAGGAATTTCATCTAAAACACCAGTATCTTTCCGGCATTCTACACCTTGAGTTTGCTCAATTAAATCATCGAGTGTATAGACGTTTTTTGCCTTACTTCTCGACAATAAACGTCCTGCACCATGAGAGCAAGAACAAAAACTATGTACATCACCTTTCCCTTTGACAATGAAAGATTTTGCTCCCATTGAACCAGGAATAATCCCATAGTCTTCTGTTTGAGCGCGGACTGCACCTTTGCGAGTTACATAGACATCTTCACCAAAATGTACTTCTTTTTCGGCATAATTGTGATGGCAATTTACCTCTAATAAAGGTTTAGTTGCTTTACCACCTGCCAAATGTTTTTCCACAATGCGTTTAAACCGCGCCATCATCACATCACGATTCACACGAGCATAATCTTGCGCCCATTGTAAATCATGCCAGTATGCTTGAAATTCTGGTGTTCCAGTCAGGAAATAAGCTAAATCTGGATCAGGCAATTTATTGCTGGCCATTTTTGCTAGTTCTTTGGCTGTGTGAATATGGCATTGAGCTAGATTATTCCCAATGTTTCGTGAACCAGAATGCAGCATCAACCAAACTTGGTTTTCTGTATCTAGACACACCTCTAAAAAATGATTTCCCCCACCGAGAGAACCCATTTGTTTCATCGCTTTGCTCTGCAAATCTTGCACACCTGGATGCAATTCTGAAAAGTCCCGCCAGCGTTGCCAGTTAGTTACAGATTTTTCTACATCTTTATTTTCGTTGAAACCAGTGGGAATTGCAGCTTCAATATCTAGACGAATTTTCTTGAGTTTGCCCTCTAATTGTTCAGCCGTAAATGGTGTTTTAATCGCACTCATACCACAGTTATGTACAAACACTCCTGCTTGAAGAGCGAAGTTATGATAATCTGGGACTGTAAGACAATAAACATCTTCAGTGTAATTTAGAGAAATCACTTCTACAACTTTGTGATTACATTGATGTTCTTTTTTGCGGTGATTATGCAGATTAATTGGTGTTTTTACATCTGCACCACAAATTTCACAAGTATAGATTCTATTAGCGATTTCTCTAGACTTATTTCTACCTTTTTCGCTTCTATTGTATTCAATTAAATATTGTTTACCACGAATACCATTATCTGCAACTGCATTTTTAAAATGTTCTGGTTGTCGCTGCATATATTGCAGAATATTTTTAGTTCCTCTGGTTGCATAATATTGATATCCTTCAGGAGTTTTTGCTTTCTTCGCCAGAGAAGCAATTCTTTTTTCTTCAAATTTAGAAGACTGCCAGTACTGATTACGATCTACTAAAGTACGATGATACGCAGAGTGATCATTTGCACCCATAAACTCTAAGTTTTTTGGTTGATTATCAGAAGGTTGAAAATTACGATGATGAATAACTGTCCTTTGTCCTGCAAATTTAGGAATTTTGCCAAGTAAACCAGACCTAGCTATAGTCCAGTGTGCTTTTTGCCATCGACCAGAGTAAGGCTGAGAAATTAACGTGTAACCATCTTGATCAAGCTTAGTATAAAATGGCATTAAGGATGTCCTGGGTTGCAATAAAATAGCTTCCTTATAAGTGCCATCTCGCAGCATAAATTGATGATCACTAGTGCAAATAATTTCTTCATTGTTATCTAAAATTACTTTTACTAATGAAGCATTTTTTCTAGTTAAATTGGCAGTTGCTTGAGCTGCAACAATTTTTCCTGTAGGGGTGCAAGCATAGACAATAAAAGTTCTCCCCTCCTCAGCCAGGTCTTTAATATTATAAGATTTGCCATCCACTAAAGGAATAAGAGTATCTCCTACAAAACAACCAATATCAACACCGACAGCCGCAGGTATGATGGCTTCTTTTGTTGCAACGACTGACCCGACTAAAGCACCTTTACCTAAATGAACATCTGGCATCAGTGCTACGTGCTTAAACACAAATGGTAGTGAGGCAACATTTTTTGCCATCTTGATTTCGTCTGTACCTAGTTCATGATTTGCCCAAGATAAAACAGGTGCTGGGGTATTAATTTCTAACTTTTTGTAAGGCATTTTTTTATGAGAAGTAGTGATTAAATAAGAGAAATGAATGATTTTATGATCTATATACTACATTTGTAGTATACAAGTTTTCCAGTGTCAAGCTGATCGCACACTCAAAAAAACCTGATCTCATCAACAATATGCAACTCCCCTGTTTTCATTGATAATGATGAGAAGGGTCTAAAGTCTACAGCTTTCAGCATAGTGGCATGAGTTTAAAGGCAGTTCTGTTTGATTTTAATGGCGTGATTATTAACGATGAGCGCATCCACCTGCAATTAATAGATGAGATTCTGGTGCAAGAAAATCTCCAACCCCAAAAAGCACAAGAGCGTCAAACTTCTTTAGGGCGGAGCGATCGCTCCTATTTTCAAGAGTTGCTAGCAAATCGTGGTAGAGTTGCTAGCGAAGAGTATTTAACTCAACTACTCAAGCGTAAGGCTCAAGCCTATGGGCAAGAACTAGAGAAATTAGATAAACTGCCGATATATCCTGGTGTAGAAGACATCATATTTCAAGTCCGTTCCCGTAATCTCAAATTAGGTTTAGTCAGTGGAGCAATTCGCCCAGAGATTGAATTAGTGATCAATCGTGCCAAGCTAGCTGAAAATTTTCAAATCATCATTACAGGTGATGATGTCACTACTAGTAAACCCCAACCAGATGGTTATCTGCTAGCAGTCAAACGCTTAAGCCAAGCATATCCCGAATTAAATCTCCAACCGCAAGAATGTTTAGCGATTGAAGACACACCAGTAGGTATAGCCGCCGCCAAACGAGCGCAAATACCAGTAGTCGGTGTAGCAAATACATACCCCTTCCATATGCTTCAGCGCTGTTGCAACTGGACTGTCGATTACTTGACAGACTTGGAAATAGAACGAGTCCAAGAAGTCTTTTCTGGCCAACACCCCCAGTCCACCATGACTGAGTGTTAAAATATCCTGTGGTAGTTGAGCCTTGATTTAGCAAGTGTTAAACTCAGTACTCATCACTACTACCAGGGGAATTAGCTCAGTTGGTAGAGCGCTGCGATCGCACCGCAGAGGTCAGGGATTCGAGTTCCCTATTCTCCATAATATTTAATAATAAGAAATTTATGCGATTGACAGTAGGCAGCTGACAATTGACAGACTATGTTAGTTTTCTTTTGGATGTCAAATTAATTTAGGTGAAGTAACTATGAAAAATATCAAAATCATTGTGAAAAAGCACTCTGATGGTTATGTTGCCTATCCTTTAGGAATTTAAGAGGTTGTAGTTGGTGAGGATGACACCTATAGGGAAGCTTTAAATAACGTGCGATCATCTATTTTATGTTATGTCGAAACTTTTGGAGAATCGCTACTAGAATCTGATTCCTTAATACTTAAAGCTTTTGTTGCAGAGGCAAACGTATAATGGCAAGGTTTCCTGTTGATAACCCTAAATCAAAAGTAATTATCACCGCCCTCAATGAACTCAAACAATCCAGCTCGCAAAAAGCATTCATGGGTGAACTCACCGCAGACACCCTGAAAGCTTCTCAAGAGGAGATTGCACTATGATTACCCTAGAAACCATTGAAAAATGGCTAAATGCACCTGCTGAAACCGAAAACCTTGAATTCAAAGAAGCCAAGCAACAGTATGATACAACCAAATTGTTGCGCTACTGTGTAGCATTAGCCAACGAAGGTGGTGGATATCTGGTTTTGGGCGTAACCGACAAGCGCCCACGTCGGGTGGTAGGTTCCCAAGCTTTTCCATCTTCAACCGCCCTCAACGATATCAAAGCTGTGATTGTAGACAAACTCAGATTTCGGGTAGATGCTACAGAATTGCAGCATCCTGATGGACGAGTGCTGGTTTTTGAAGTGCCAACCCGTCCTGTCGGGCAACCATTAGCGTTTGATGGAGCCTACCTAATGAGAGTGGGAGAAGATTTGGTGGCAATGACACCAGATGTACTCAAGAAAATTTTTGCAGAAGACCAACAAGATTGGTTTTGCCAAGCTGCTCGATCTGATGCCAGTCCTGAAGATGTAATTGCCCTTTTAGATACTCAATCATACTTTGAACTGCTAAAAATTCCCTATCCAACTACCCGCGATGCTGTCTTAGAAAGATTGCAGAGCCAAAATTTAATTCAAAGAACAGCATATGCTTGGACAATCACAAACCTAGCTGCCATCCTTTTGGCAAAAAAAATGGATGCCTTTTCCTCTGCATTAGCTCGTAAAGCACCTCGTATTGTTATATTTGAAGGCATAAATAAGTTAGAAACTCGTGTTGAAAAGACAGACAATCGAGGATATGCCGTTGGTTTTGATGGATTAGTAGATTTCGTCCACTCAGCAGCACCGCAAAATCGTTTTATCGAGGAAGTTGTGCGGGAAGAAGTGAAGATGTTTCCAGAACAGGCTTTACGAGAACTTATTGCGAATGCTTTAGTACATCAGGATTTTCTAGCAACAGGTACTTCGGTGATGATCGAAATGTATAGCGATCGCATTGAGATATCTAATCCTGGCATCCCACCCATTAAGGTAGAGCGATTCATTGATGAAAATCGCTCCCGTAACGAACAACTTGCCAACCTAATGCGACTTTTCCATATATGTGAAGAAAAAGGCAGTGGCATTGACAAAGTTGTAAGTGCAGCAGAAATGTTTCAACTACCCGCACCAGATTTTCGAGTAGGTGACACACGCACTACAGCAGTGCTATTTGCCCATCAGGATTTTGCCAATATGAGCAAAGCAGACCGAATTCGAGCCTGCTATCAGCATTGTTGTCTGCTGTATGTCAGCAATCAACGAATGTCTAACCAAACCCTGCGAGAGCGTTTTCGTCTAAGTGAGTCACAAGCGGCAACAGTATCTCAGATTATTGCATATACAAAAGAAGCTGGATTAATCAAAGCAGACCAATCCGAATCAACTTCTACGCGCTATGCCAGATATCTACCCTTTTGGGCGTAAATAGTGTTTTATCGCAAATCGAGATTAGTAGCTCTTAAATCCTGAAACCCTTGTAAAACAAGCAAAAAAGTGTTTTATCGCAAATCGAGATGAGCGAAATATGAACGAAGCCGAAATCCGTGCCGAACGAATCAACAAATTATCTCAGATCAAAGTCTTTAAAGAGACTTAAACAAAAAAAGAAACAAAAACATAAAAAAATAGCCAGTCTTGGAGACAGTCTGAATAAGACTAATTATTCACATTGCCCTCTCATGGCCAGAAAGGGAAATAAATCATTACACTGAGAGTTAGTTGCCACGTTGGGATCAATCATCCCGTAGAAGCCATGACTGAAAAATCTACAAGAATCGTTATCCTTGGTGGAGGCTTTGGTGGTCTCTACACAGCTTTGCGTTTAAGTCAATTACCTTGGGAATCGGAACACAAACCAGAAATTGTGTTAGTAGATCAAAGCGATCGCTTCCTATTTACTCCTTTATTGTACGAATTACTTACAGGAGAATTACAAACCTGGGAAATTGCCCCTGCGTTTATCGAACTATTGGAAAATACAGGTGTGCGTTTTTGTCAAGCATTTGTCTCTGGGATTGATATCGACCAGCAACGGGTACACCTGCAAAATGGGCCGGAAATCTTCTATGACCGCTTAGTTCTGACTTTGGGTGGAGAGACACCACTTGATTTAGTCCCTGGTGCGACATCCTACGCTTACCCCTTCCGCACAATTACTGATGCTTATCGCTTGGAAGAACGTTTACGAGTCTTAGCAGAATCAGATACAGACAAAATTCGCGTAGCCATTGTTGGCGCTGGTTATAGCGGTGTTGAATTAGCCTGTAAATTAGCCGACAGATTAGGTGACAGAGGACGCTTCCGCCTAATTGAGATCAGCGACCAAATTTTACGCACTTCCCCAGACTTCAACCGAGAAGCAGCCAAAAAAGCTTTAGATGCGCGGGGTGTATTCATTGACTTAGAAACCAAGGTCGAATCAATTCACCAAGATGCGATCGCCTTAGAATACAAAAATCAAGTAGACACAATTCCCGTAGATTTAGTCATTTGGACTGTAGGCACAAGAGTTGCACCTGTAGTCAGAAGTCTGCCTTGCAAACAAAACCAGCGCGGTCAAATCACCACCACATCAACCCTACAAGTACTTGACCATCCAGAAATCTTTGCTTTAGGAGATTTAGCTGACTGTCTAGACGCTGAAGGTCAGCAAGTCCCAGCTACCGCCCAAGTCGCCTTTCAACAAGCAGACTACGCAGCTTGGAATATCTGGGCTAGCATAACTCATCGTCCCTTACTACCTTTCCGTTATCAACCATTAGGCGAAATGATGGCACTAGGCAAAGACAACGCCACTCTCACTGGTTTAGGGATGAAACTAGACGGTTCTCTAGCCTACGTCGCCCGCCGCCTTGCCTACCTGTATAGAATGCCCACTTTAGATCATCAACTCAAAGTTGGATTTAATTGGCTTGTTCGCCCTATTATAGAAACAATTATTCAATAATAGATCCTTTCTGTATGAGCAAGGGTGAGTGATGAGTGCTGTTAGCGGAAGCGGGGCGATGCAGCCCGTGCTGAGTGAGGGACAAGAAGAAAATCTGTTGACCAATGACCATTGACTATTGACTATTGACTATTGACTAATGACCAATGACTAACATCTATATTTTGCAGACAGTTTAATGGAAAAACCCAAAGTTATTTTTTTAGATGCTGTGGGTACACTTTTTGGTGTCAAAGGCAGCGTTGGTAAAGTTTATAGTCAGATAGCCCAGGAATTTGGCGTTGAAGTGTCGCCCGAAGTTCTGGATAAAGCATTTATGCAAAGTTTTAAAGCCTCTCCTCCACCAGTATTTCCCAATGTGGATATCCAAGATATTCCTCAAAGGGAGTTTGATTGGTGGCTAAAAATTGCGGTAAATACTTTTGAAAGTGCCGGAGTGATCCAACAATTTGCTGATTTTTCTAGTTTCTTTGGGGAATTATATATTCATTTTGGTACTGCTGAACCTTGGGTGACTTATCCTGATGTGCTGCAATCTTTAAGTAACTGGCAACACATAGGAATTGAATTAGGTGTATTGTCTAATTTTGATTCCCGGCTATACTCAGTGTTGCAGGGTTTAAGCCTGAGCCATTTTTTTACTTCTGTGACTATTTCTACTCAAGTGGGTGCAGCCAAACCTGATCCCAAAATTTTTGCGATCGCACTAGAAAAACATAATTGTCTACCTGAAGAAGCATGGCACATTGGTGATAGCATTGAAGAAGACTATCAAGGAGCCAAAGCTGCTGGTTTAAGAGGTGTTTGGATCAATCGGGAGAGAAATTAGTTAGCGGCTAGATTAGAGAGAGTTTTATACTTTGTTGCGTATAAGGTTTAATTGTATTTTCAGAATAAGCTCGGAAAAACAGATTTTGATTTCCTCAATATTTCTACCTAATTTATTAGTATCTAGTAGTTAGAAAAGTATTATCTTGGCGACTAGAAGTCGCACGCCACTTGCTACAAGTCGGGAAACCCGCCCAAAGCAGTGGCTTGGCTACAAAGACAAAACCCACGTACGTGGGTTGAAAATACTTGAGCTTTTATAAGTCCGCGTAGGCGGAATTTGCCTGTGTAGTTGCGACTTCTAGTCGCCCCATACTTTTCTAAAAATCGGCGTTTTGTGGTGTTCGGGGGAAGGGAATTACATCTCGAATATTCCCCATTCCAGTCATAAATTGCACGAGTCGTTCAAAACCCAAACCAAATCCAGCGTGAGGAACAGTACCGTAGCGGCGTAAATCTAGATACCACCATAAATCCTCTGGCTGCATCCCTTGTGCTAATATCCGGCGTTCCAACACATCCAAACGTTCTTCCCGTTGAGAACCACCAATGATTTCACCAATCTTGGGTGCAAGGATATCCATTGCGCGGACGGTTTTTTCATCATCGTTCAGGCGCATATAAAAGGCTTTAATTTGGGCTGGGTAGTCGGTAACGATGACAGGCTTTTTAAATAATTGTTCTGCCAGATAGCGTTCGTGTTCTGATTGTAAATCTAAGCCCCAGCTGACAGGATACTCAAACTTAACATCGGCTTTTTCTAAAAGTTTAATAGCATCGGTGTAAGTCAGACGTTCAAATTGGTTGTTAATAATATTGTCGGCTGTTGCTAACACAGTATCATCAATACGTTGATTGAAAAATTCCATGTCTTCTGCACAGGTTTCTAACACATATTTAAAAATGTGTTTGAGAAACGCCTCAGCCAAATCCATATCACCTTCTAAGTCGCAAAATGCCATTTCTGGTTCAACCATCCAAAACTCGGCTAAGTGGCGAGAAGTGTTGGAGTTTTCTGCCCGAAAGGTGGGGCCGAAGGTGTAGACGTTACTAAACGCCATCGCCATGACTTCTGCTTCTAGTTGTCCGCTAACCGTCAAGTATGTAGGTTTGGCAAAAAAATCTTGGCTGTAATCGATCGCTTGATTTTCTGTCCGGGGTATATTCTTTAAATCCAAGCTAGTGACGCTAAATAGTTCCCCTGCACCTTCGCAATCGCTAGCGGTGATGATGGGAGTGTGTACCCATAAAAAGCCCCTCTCATGGAAAAATTGATGAATGGCTGTAGAACAAGCATTCCTAACGCGGAACACTGCACCAAAGGAATTGGTACGCGATCGCAAATGCCCAATTGTGCGTAAAAATTCAAAAGAGTGGCGTTTCTTTTGCAGTGGGTAAGTTTCGGGATCAGCCTCACCGTAGACTTTCAGCGATTCTGCTTGCAACTCAATACGCTGTCCTTTGCCTTGAGAAGCTACCAGTACCCCAGCTACCTCCACTGAAGCACCTGTATTTAGTTGTTTGACAATTGCTTCATAGTCTGGCAAATCCTGATTAATCACAGCTTGCAAATTCGCTAGTGATGAGCCATCATTGACTTCAATAAAAGCAAAGCCTTTGAGTTCACGCTTTGTTCTTACCCAGCCTTGAACTACAACAGACTCATCAGGTTGACCACTCCGCAATATTTCTGCAATCCGTCGATTTACCATATTTTACCCAGCACAGGATTTTAATATCCAGCCTATAATAACGCCCATTCCACCAAAGCGGACGGCTTGCCAAAAAGGTTTCTTGAAGCTACGCCAAGAAAACAGCTGACTTTCTAAGTTTATTTCTAACACTTCTAGCTGCTGTTTGATTTGCCGTAACTCAGCCTTGATTTCTGGTGTCTGATATTTATTGTGCTGTAGTTCTTGGTGGCGTTGTTGCCATTGTGCCTGTAAAGTGCGATCGCTTTCAACTTGAGCATAACGTTCTTTTAACGATATCAGCGATCGCTCTACTTCTTCTAGTTCTTGTGCTAAATCCGGTTCTGGCTGATTCTCTGAGTTTTGCGGATGTTTAGATTGCTTCATGTACAATTAGTCATTAGTCATTAGTCATTAGTCAATGGTCATTAGTCAATAGTCATTAGTCAGAGGCAATAGGCAATAGGCAATAGGCAAGAGTCATGATTTATTCATTTTGAATTTTGCGGAAAGTTCTGTAGGCGGGTTTCCCGCCGTAGGAAACTTTTCAAGACGAATTTTGAATTTTGAATTGGTATCAGCACTCTCTCACTCCCTCCCTCCCTCACTCAGCACTCAGCACTCAGCACTCAGCACTTACTACTCCCTCACTCATTACTTTACAATATGCTTTCTAAAACCACTCAACTCAATGAACTTAGCGATTTAGAACTAGCTCAAGCCTTGATGGAAAGGCTGAGTATTTCACCTGATGATTGGCATCGCCTCAAGTCTAACCGCAATTCTCGTGCTAGTGAACAATTAGCTGCCGCAATGGTATTTTTGCTCAAAAATCAACCACAAGAAGCTCTTGCTAGACTAGAACAAGCTGTTGGTTGGTTAAATCGTTCTGTATCCGCCCCTCCTTGTCCGACTCATGGGAATAAGGGACTGGGTAAGGGGGACTAGGGACGGGGAAATTTTTTCTTATTACCCAGTACCCAATCCCCAATCACCAATTCCCTAACGCCGCAGAGATAGACGGGGGCGGTTTTCTGTTTGTTTACAAAGTCTTAATTCTGTACCTTTGCGATTCCACTCTACTTGGTCGAAAATTTGGTGGAGAAGGCACATACCTCTACCGCTTTCTGCTTCATCAGGGGGTAGATAATCTGTTGGTTCTTCTTCCTCACTCATAGGATTAAAACCTTGCCCTTGGTCTGAGATGACCCACCAATATTGATTATCTATTAGAGAAAAACGGACTACAACTTTTTTGCTAGGATCAAGGTTATTGCCATGTTTAGCTGCGTTTACTAGGGCTTCTTGCAGTCCTAAACGCAGTTCGGCTTGCAGTTTCGCGGGAATTTCCGCCAACAATAAATCTAGGATGGGACATAGATAGAGGGTTGAGGCAAAACTAATTGTACCCCAGTAGCGTCCAACTGGACGAAGCGAAATGGTAATCACGAGAGAAACCCCATAGCTTTCAGTTAGCTAGACATCAGTTTGCTGTTACAGGCACCCTGATAAAGATTGAGGTGGTCACATTGCCTTCAAACTTGCGTCTTTATTACTAAGTTTTGAAAATGCTGGGGAGCATTGACTCTATTAATGATGTTTGATTGTTAGTACATCAAACGGCTTTGAAAGCAACCAGCAAGTAGAGAATTACAAGAGGCTTGAAATTTTCTTTATATTGCCAATTAGTACATTAAACAATCTTAGTCATGAATTTCTAGAGCTATGCAACTTTGGTTTTTTTAACAAAATCGTTTCTTTTTTTATGTTAA
Organism: Nostoc sp. TCL26-01; assembly: GCF_013393945.1. Classification (NCBI taxonomy): domain Bacteria; kingdom Bacillati; phylum Cyanobacteriota; class Cyanophyceae; order Nostocales; family Nostocaceae; genus Nostoc; species Nostoc sp. TCL26-01. Next base: position 2,440,671 of record NZ_CP040297.1, on the reverse strand, counting down.
TTCGATTTTAGCATTTCTACTATGCAATAGACTACAAATTTGAAATTTTAGATTTTGTAAAGGACTAAATATCCTTGTCCAACTGTGATAACACAAGAAATGCAGCAGCTTCCACATGAGATGTTTGGGGAAAAAAATCTGCGGGCTGGATGCGTTGGATAGTATACAAGCCATCTTCACAAAGCAATTTCAGGTCACGAGCCAGGGTAGCTACTTTACAACTGACGTAAACGATGCGGGCAGGTTTCGACGCTAATAAAGATTCGATGACAATGCGATCGCACCCTTTACGTGGAGGATCAAGTAGTACCACATCCGGTATTATTCCCATATTTGGCAACAATTTCTCAACTGCTCCCACTTGAAATTCCACATTTTTAATACCATTGTGTTCTGCATTACAAATTGCCTGCTGCACGGCTTCTGGTTGCAGTTCTAAGCCGATGGCTTGGCGTACCTGTTTTGCTAAGGGTAAGGTTAAAGTGCCAATTCCACAGTAAGCATCTACTAGTATTTCATGCCCTTGGAGATTAAGTTCTGTTTCAATTACTTGTAATAGCGCTTCGGCTGTTTCTGTGGAAACTTGGAAAAATGTATCGGGACGAATTTGATATTCCAGTCCAGCAAAAACTTCTTGTAAATAGGGCATCCCGGCAATACAACGGGTTTCTCTGCCAAAAATCGCATTTGTCCGTTCAGGATTGCGATTTAATGACACTCCCACCAACTGAGGATAGCGCTTAAGCCATGCGGCAGCTTGCTGTGCGATTCCGGGTAAATCCCAGTCCTTGACTACCAAAGTTAACAAAATTTCCCCAGTGCGTCGTCCAATGCGTAAACCCAGATGGCGAATTTGTCCTTGGTGGCGTTGTTCATTATATATAGACCAACCACGCTGTTGAATATCTTGCTTAATTTCTGCTAGTAGAGGATTTAAGCGCTCATCTTGGACTGGACACTGATTTAAATTAACTAAATGATGGCTACCTTTTTGGTAATAACCTGCTTGGACTTGACCTGTAGCCGAAATATCTACAGGATAGGTAGCTTTGTTGCGATATCCTAAAGACGAGTCAGCCACTAACACGGGATCAACTCGTGGAGAGACAAAACCACCGATACGTTGCAAAGCTTGGATAACTTGATCATGTTTAGCTACGAGCTGATATTCATAATCTATGTGTTGCCACTGACAACCACCACACTTGTCAGCCACAATACACCCAGGACGAATTCGGTGCGGAGATGGTGTTAATAACTGGTGCAGCTTACCGTGAGCATATTTAGGCTTGACGTGTAATAAGCGTACCAAAATGCGATCGCCTGGAACAGTATCAGGGACAAACACCACCCTTGACTCAAATCGTCCCACACCATCACCAGTATCGCTCAAGTCAGCGATCGTCACTTCGATTAATTCACCCTGAAGCCAAATTGATTTAGTCATTAGTCAATAGTCAATGGTCAATGGTCAATGGTCAATGGTCAATGGTCAATGGTCAATGGTCAATGGTCATTAGTCAGTGGTCAATGGTCATTATTTCACTACTTTTTCACTCATCACTCCCTCACTTCCTCACTCAGCACTCATCACTCAGCACTCAGCACTCATCACTCAGCACTCATCACTCAGCACTCATCACTCAGCACTCATCACTCCCCAATCCCCAGTACCCCTGATATGCTTAACTTGATATGAGTTGAATTTCAATTAAACATGGATATTCAGTTTCGGGAGTTTGATCAATTTAATGTGTGGATATGGCTGAGATTTAGCACCGTTCCTTCAGAAAGGGAAAAAAAGTATATAGAAGAGGTGTTCAACTCTTGGTTTTATCTGGGTAAGCTGGGTGCATTTAATGCTGAAAATCTCCAGGTGCAGGAGACTGGATTGGATTTGAGCTATATGAGTTATGACACTCAAGGTTATGACAGAAGCCTATTAGCTTTGATGCACAACATGGGTGAGTTTGAGTATGAAGGACAATGGGGACGTTGTTGGTTCGATTTGGGGACTAGTGATGCGATCGCTATAGATATTTTACTGAATGCTCTGACCCAACTGAGTGAAGAATACGTCACTATTGAACTATTGTACATTGGCGGCGAGAATGAAGATTGGCCTGTCGAAGATGATGACAGTCGCTCTTACTCTATTTACGATAATTAATATTACAAATGAATAAAAATGGTGAAATTCGGGTCATAGTCTTAGGGTTGATTCGAGATGGTAAACGTATTTTTGTTTCTGAAGGCTATGATCCTCTAAAGCAATCAACTTTTTATCGAGCTTTGGGTGGTGGCGTTGACTTTGGTGAAACCAGCCTGCAAGCTTTAAAAAGAGAATTTCAAGAAGAAATTCAAGCAGAATTAACAAATATTCGCTACTTGGGTTGTATTGAAAACCTGTTTACATATAATGGTCGGCAAGGACATGAAATCATTCAACTGTATCAGTGTGATTTTGCCGATGCTAAGTTTTATAAATTAGAAAGTTTAGTTTTTTATGAGTCGGAAAATCATAAGCACAGGGCAATGTGGATAGATATTGCTCGGTTTAAATCTGGTGAACTCAGACTAGTACCTGAAGAGTTTTTTAATTACTTGTAACTTTCTTAAACCTAAAAATAATTTTCCTGACAAATGCTATTCTCTAATACCTAATGTTTTTGTAGGATATCCACAGCTATGACATCTTGTGGGTTTACTACAATAATCTCTCCATGCAAAACAAATGATAAATTTAGCTTTGCACCCACTGCATTTAAATACACCAGCACTGATTCAAAAGTGTGATCGTGATTAACACTTTCCAGTTGAGAAACCCAACTTTGTTCCACTCCTAAGCGTTCAGCGAGCTGTTCTTGAGTAACCCCAGCTTTTTTGCGAACCTCCTGTAATGCTTGAGTTAAAGCTAATCTTAATAATTCTTGCTGTTCAATACGACGAGTTTCAGGAGTATCAGGAACTATGGTTTTGAGAAAAGCTAAAGCATCATTTCCCAAATGCGGGTTATTTTTCATTTTCTTGTCTATCTCCTTTGCTTTCTAAAACTAAATCTCTTCGTTTAACTGCAATTCTAATTTCTAGTTTTGGCGTTTTGCGTCCTTTCTTTTTAAATGCGTGTAGCTGAATTACTTAATCATATCTATGCTTTTTCGATTTAATCACTTCAATCACATCATCATGACGTTGACCTTCAATAATATCTTTTAAATGAATTTTACCTTCAATATATTGTAGGTGAATCCGCCAGCCAGATAATTTATCGATGTCAGCACGGTAGATTGCTTGCTTAATACCTTTGACTTTCCGCAATCTAGTTTTGGGAAAAGTTCTGGTGCGATGACATTCATGATCTTCTAGTTCGGCTAAAGCTTCGAGGAAATCAATTTTTAAATTATCTGGGAGAATCTCCATTGCTTCATGGATAACACCATGCTCATCTAGAAGAGGTTTAATGCGTGACATCAGCTAGAATGAACCTCAATTTCTTGATGTTTCATGCTAAAGTCTTGATAGAGAGATTCTGCTACTGAAGTGTAAGCTTTTGAAGCATCTTCAGTATTGACAACTCTAAATAAGGTGATGATTGTCGCATCAAAAATCGGGTCATCATCAATAGTAATAATTAACCTGATATCTTTATCAATAATTAAAGCATAAAGTGAAGATTCATAATCGGCACTAAGTTTGATATCTTGTAATTTAAAAGCCTGGTTTTCTAAGAGATTTTTGTTTTTTGATAGTAGTTCAACATACCTATTAAGTTTTTTAACTATCTTAAATTTTTCTGTATTATTGAATCTCTCCAAATCATGTTCAAAATCTTTGGTTGACTCGATAAGTATTTCCATTTAATAGGTTCCGCATCGAAATATCAAACTAACTTTCAATCTAACCTATAGCTATCGATAATTGAAGTACGTTATGTATAGTTTTTTAAAAATGTAGGAGCTATGAAACCAAAGTTCTTGGCAAGAAATCAGATTGCTGACTTTTCCTCAAAAATGAGAATATGTAAATAGGTAAAAGCTTGCCATGAGTTAGGTTTGCTGGGAAGCGATCGCTTTCAGAAATGCGCTGAGGATAAATTGTATTTAACATCGGTTATCTTTGATACAACAAATTCTTGTCGCCTGAAATGTATGTCCGCTAAACTAGCATTACCTATATTCATACTTCTATTTGCTGCTGGTAGTACAAGTTTCGCTCAAACTTCACCCAAACCAGCACCCCAAGTCATTGTTCAACCAGGAGAAGTCAGAGCGTTACCTGGAAAATTAGATAATACACCAGTCTTCAACAGCAATAGCCCAGAATGGATCAAAACTGAGGGTATTTTACTTTCTACTTTCCCCGCCAATGGGAAAAAAACCCCAACAGCCCATCTCAATTTTCCTTTTCAGGGACGCTTCGATTTATTTGCCCACCATTACACCCACACCCCCAAAGATTTACAAACCTTATATCTCGGTGTAATTATCAATAACCCTGGCAACAAACCTGTCACAGTAGATGTCTTACAGGGAGCAAGTTATTTACTCCAAGAAGCACCATTTGTTACCTTACCCCCCTACATAGAAAATAACGATGGTAAAGCCTACTCAGGGCCAGGGGCAAGGGCTGTAGCTGATGTTCTTCGGGGTGTGCGAGAGGCTGAATTCCCAGCAAAACTGGTGATTCCTCCTGGACAAAGCCGGATGTTGCTCAATCATCCCATACCTGTAAGAAATTTAGAAAAGCCGATAAATGGACGTTCTAGTTTTTTGCGACTGAAGAGTAGCGATAAAGTTTATGCTGCTAGTCTGGCCATGTTTGCTAAGAAAAATCCTGATGGTTCTGATCGTGCGCCAACTATAGCTGAATGGCAAGCTCTATTAAATAATGGTAACTTTGCTGGGCCAAGAGATAAAACTCCTACTCCCCCTAATGCTACTAGTGGAGCCTTAATTTATGGACGGGTAGCTGGTGTTTCTCAAGGTTCTCAATGGCAAGCGACCTTAACAGATAACCCCAAAGCCACAACGCTGACAATTCCCCCAACCGGCAAAGGTATTTCTTATCCCCTGGTAACTTTGCGCGGTGGCAGATTGGGAACTGGACAAAACCAAACAGCTAAAATGCTGGTACGCTATCCTGATACGGCATACGAAGCCCACGGTAATTATGGGGTGGAATATAATCTCAGTTTACCTTTAAAAAATCAGACTAACCAAACTCAAAAAGTCACAGTAACTCTAGAAACACCCCTGAAGGAAGATCAGCTATCTCAAGGTGGTATACGTTTTCGTAAACCGTCCCTAGATTTTCCCTTCTTCCGAGGTACAGTAAAGTTAACTTATTTCGATGACCAAGGACAACAAAAAACTCGCTACGTCCATCTTTGGCACAGAACAGGTCAAGTTTTGGAACCACTAGTCCAGTTTGTCATGCCACCTGCTAGTCGGCGTAATTTGCAAGTAGATGTGATTTACCCACCAGATTCTACACCACCCCATGTTTTGACAGTCAGGACGTTATGATAATGGTGAATAATTTCATACGGCTGTGTATTTCGCAGTTTTTTGTCTGATTAGACGAAGCACGCTGGTTTGGTTGATGAGAAAATTGACATTTAATCTAGACTCTCAATTTATCAAGTTTTGCCTGGTATGAGAAATTAATTAACGCTATTTAATTACGATTGTAAATGTAGAACAGTTTTCTTCTCACACCAAACTTTTAAAACCTGCCATTGCCTTGAATAATATGTTTCACCGTCGTCAGGGTTTCTAAACTAATAAAGCCACGACGATGACCTTTTTGATTGGACATACCCAAAAATACTGTATCTCCTCGTGAAGGGTTGCGAGAGAAGCGGGGAGATGTGTTGATGTAGGTGGAGGCGCTATTTACTCCTAGTGCAAACTGACGACTTTCTTGATAGGATTCAGTAGCGATAGAGTCGGCATGACCACTACTGTGGCGATTAATCCAAGCGATCGCAGTTTCTAAGCCATCCACTAGTTTAAATGCCACTGTCTTAGTTAGATAGGGGTTTACCCATTCCTCATCTTTTACCAGCCGCAATTGAGGAAAGGCTTCTACTAGTTCCTCGTCACCTTTAATCTCAAAACCCTTTTCCTTGAGGCTATTCCACAGCACTGCTAAGGATGATGGCATGGCTTGACGGTGAATTAGCACTTTTTCAATGGCGTTGACGGGATCTGGTTCGCTTTCATGACTATCGAGAATCATCCAACGTACCATTTCTAAGCTGCCGTTTAACGACCAGTATAAGTAACAGTTGCCCATTGCTGATTTTAATACAGGGCAAGTTGCTTGACGCATTACCTGCTGTACTAGACTAGAGCGTCCATAGGGAATCACCAGATTGACATATTGGTCTTGGGTGATTAAATCCCGTAATGAACCACCATGTTCTGTTGTTACTAGTTCTACACAACCAGGTGGCAATCCCACCTCTATAATCCCACTTTGTAATGCTTGAGCGATCGCTGCATTTGAGTGGCTAGCTTCTGTACTGCCTTTGAGAATAATACTATTGCCGGTTTTAATGCACAACCCGGCAGCGATCGCCCCTAAATCGGGAAACGCTTCATAAATAAAGCCAATCACCCCCAAAGGCATTAACTGGGAGTAGCTTTGAGAGTCTTCTGGTTGGTAGTCGGCGTTTCTTACTCGCCGCAAGGGGTCGGAGATTTCCCCTAATCTCTGGAGAATTTCGACTGTGGTTTCTAGTCTTGTGGGAGTTAGCTTGAGCCAATCTAAGATTAATTCTGGCACTGCCATTTCTCGACTGGCTTCTAAATCTAACGTGTTGGCTTCTAAAATATCATCAAATGATTGTTCTAGTGCCTGTGCCATTGCCAACACAGCACGGCTACGGTCTATTCCTTTAGTAGTGCCTAACTTCAGGGAGGCTTGAAAAGCACTAGATGCGCTTTTCATGGGTTCGGGATAATCATCCAAAGCTGCAACGGTCATGGAATTATCGTCGGTAGGTAAGCCAGAGCATAAATGCTGGCATAATCACCAGTAGCACCGCCACCATTGCCCAAGCAATTATACTAGAACCATTGGCTAATCGCAGTGCTAATGGTAGCCATATAATCACTAGCACGAAAATAATGCCGAGCGCTATGGGTAAATAGCTTTCTCCCAACTTTGGATGAACTACGTGCCAACTACCCCCAGTCCAGCGCCAAGCCCGCTTGTAGGGATAAGTAGTAGACAATTGTTCCAGAACATGACCATTATCTTCGACGACAAAGATTTGTTGACAGCGATCGCAACCAAATGCTTCTGTCAGGGTAATCGGTACTAACCGTCCTCGACGACGGCAAGGACAGGGGTATTCAGTGGTAAGGTCGATTTTTTCGGGTTTTTTAGATTGCACAAGCGTTCTAATGACTTGAGCGTGTTTTTTACAAGTTTTGAGAGTGTTCTCAGTCAATGACTTTGGCTTCTCTCTAATTAATCTATATAAGTACCAAGACGGATCAACAGGGATTAGTGATTAAGCATGAAGTATGAAACATTATGAGTTACTCATCACCATTCCCTACTTTTAAGTTTGACTAGTTTGGTGAAAAATTTCTGTATTTTCATTTGTCTTGACAAAATTAATGTCCAGCAACTTTTTGAGCATTGATTAGGTTATTGTGTGAGCTATATTTCTAAGCTTACGTGCCTATTCCTCTGAAGACAACCCATTGAGTAAAACTCTGCTTCATTCACCAGCTATTGATCATGAAAATACATCCTGATCTGGAAATGGATTTCCATGTGTACTTGCTGACGAACTTCCAGCAGTCGGAGATTGAGCCAAAAAAGGACTAACCAAAATCTTAGCTAATAGCTTTAGCTGTCAACCTAAAAAACAGATTATTCTTTTGATTAAAACCAACAAGCGGGTAACGCGATTCGAACGCGCGACATTCACCTTGGCAAGGTGACGCTCTACCACTGAGCTATACCCGCAAACTGCACTAATATAAATATGACAAATTAATTTTTATTTGTCAACTGTTTAAACTTGGAAATTGTGATTGCTGAGTTCTCTGTCTGAGAATGGGGAATAGGGAATAGGGAATAGGGAATAGGGAATAGGGAATAGGGAATAGGGAATAGGGAATAGGGAATAGGGAATAGGGAATAGGGAATAGGGAATAGGGAATAGGGAATAGGTAACAGGTAACAGGGAATAAGGGAATAGGGGAATAGGGAATAGGGCAGGTGTTGGACTCTTGTTGAAATTCTGTCCAACACAATTGCCCCAAGGGAACGGGGATTCTGACCCTCTGGTGGGTCAACTAACTTCTTGAGACTCTGCGGTTAAATTGCCCACATTGGTATTAGGGAAAGCGGCTGGTAGAGATTGGGTGTTGTGGGGGTAAGAATCGGTCATGTTGGAACGCAATTGTCGCATTAAGCTAGCCATTTCTAGGGCATTCATGGCATAATCCCAGCCATGATTAGCTTTAATGCCTGCTCTTTCGAGTGCTTGCTGCATAGTATCTACTGTCAAAATGCCAAAAATTACTGGAACTCCAGTTTGAAAACTGGCTGCGGCGATTCCCTTGGCTACTTCTGAGGATACGTAATCAAAGTGGGGTGTTTGTCCGCGAATGACTGCCCCAAGACAAATTACTGCGTCATAACGATGGCTAAGAGCTAATTGTCGGGCGACAAGAGGTACTTCAAAACTTCCTGGAACCCACACATAATCGACCTGCTGACCGTGGGGATCAGGGTCTACACCGTGGCGTTTTAAACAATCTTGGCATCCTGCCAGCAGTTTCGTGGTTACGAGGTCATTAAATCGACCGATGACCACTGCTAAACGCAAGGCTTCTGCTTGAGTAAAAGTTCCCTCGAAAACTGCCATGACTATCTCTGAAATCTACTATACTTCTTGCCAATATACATTTCTTATTTGAATGTAGAAGCGCAGGAAAACACAATTATTAAAAATCCCCACCAGTGAAGGATGGGGAGTTAGCCAGAAACGTTACACACAACGTCTCTAGTCGGAGATTTTTAACAAGGTAAATTTATTTAGGATTTTTTACCTGTGTTGCGGGGTTTCCTGCTGGATTAATTTTTTTGTTATGGTCTATTTGTAGACGATGCAATCAGCTACGCTGGGCAAAAAGCGATCGCCTAGACGACAAAGAAGTTTAATACTCCCACCAAAAGTACCAAAGCAATCCAAGCACCAGAACCAACCCAGAGTAGCTTTTTAGATTCTACCCAGCTTTGGGGAGTCGCATAAGCAACAGGTACGCCCACAACTAGTACAAAAGACAACAAAACCAGAGCTACCAAAGCGAATTGGAATATTATGGTCATTTTTCCTTCTCCCAAGACAGCGACAAACTAAAAGAAATACTAAAAATAGAATATCGTAAACAGCGACACTGACAGTTATTCCTTAATTGTAAGCTAGCAGAAATTGCCACAATTGAGTCAATAGTCCACAGTCCCAAGTCCAAAGTCTGGACGACCAATATTGACCATTGACTCTTGACCATTGACTCTTGACTCTTGCATATGGATTTAATTCTTTGCCACACTACAGCCGATTTTGATGCCTTGGGCGCAGCAGTAGGGCTAACTTGTCTATTGCCTGGAAGTAAGATTGTGTTGACTGGCGGTGCGCATCCACCGGTGCGGGATTTTTTGGCACTGCATCGAGATGAGTATCCTCTGATAGAAAGACGTTCGGTAAATCCAGAAAAAATTCGTTCAATTGCTGTAGTAGATGCACAACAGCGCGATCGCTTGGGTAAAGCTGCTGAGTGGTTAGATTTACCCCAAGTCACTAATATTACGATTTATGACCATCACCTGGGACAAACATCAGATATCCCGGCGATTGAGTCGCATATTGCTGCTGTAGGGGCAACCACCACTTTAATCGTTGAGCAACTGCAACAACAACAAGTCCCCCTGAGTGTTGCTCAAGCTACGGTCATGGCTTTGGGTATTCATGTAGATACAGGTTCTCTTACTTATGAACAATCTACACCAAGGGATGCTTTAGCTTTGGCTTGGTTGATGCAGCAAGGTGCTAGTCTCTCCGTCATTGCCAATTACCGCGATCCTGGTTTATCTCCCCAATTACAACGATTGCTAACAGAAGGGCTGGAAAAATTAGAATATCTTTGTTTGCGTGGTTATACTATTGCCTGGGTAACTTTAACAACTGAAGGATTTGTTCCAGGGTTATCGAGTTTAGCATCTCAACTAATAGAGTTAACAGAGATTGATGCCTTACTGTTGGTCAATGAATATCCGTTGAGTAAAGATGACTCTCGTTGTACAGTGATTGGGCGATCGCAAATTCCTGGTATCCATCTTGACCTATTATTTCAGATGTTTAGTGGAGGGGGTCATTCCCAAGCTGCATCACTCAACCTACGCGGTGTCAATTCCCAAGATATTCTTCAACAACTCCTAGACGGAATCAAAACCACTATTCCCCATCCCCCAACAGCCAGAGATTTAATGTCCTCCCCAGTCCGCACCATCCGTCCTGACACTACAATTGCTGAAGCACAGAGAATTTTATTACGCTACGGACACTCTGGTTTATCTGTAGTTGATCCTCAAGGGCAACTGGTAGGCATTATTTCCCGCCGAGATTTGGATATTGCCTTACACCACGGATTTAGTCATGCACCAGTCAAAGGTTATATGACAACCGACTTAAAAACCATTACCCCAGACACAACACTGCCACAAATCGAGTCGTTGATGGTAACTTATGATATCGGACGCTTGCCAGTATTGGCAAATGAGCAATTAGTTGGTATTGTTACTCGTACCGATGTTCTGCGGGAATTACATCAAAATAGTCATGTTAGCGGGGCGTTTAGCCCATTTCGAGTGATGGGTTCAGAGTCGAAACCTGCTCGCAGAACTTCAAACTCCGCACTCAGCACTGAATTAAAATCTCGCTTGCATCCCCAACTTTGGCAATTACTCACCGTCGCTGCCCAAGCAGCCGAAAAACGAGGTTGGCATCTCTACTTAGTCGGTGGTGCGGTACGAGACTTGCTGTTAGCTGAATCGGCAAACGGCACTCTGATGATTACAGACATTGACTTAGTAGTCGATGGTTTTCACCAGTCCGCAGATGTGGGTGCAGGTGTAGAATTAGCCAAGGAACTCCAAGAAATTTACCCAGTTGCCCGGTTAGAGATTCATGGGGCTTTTCAAACAGCTGCGTTATTGTGGCACAAAGACCCAGATTTAGATTCTCTATGGGTGGATATTGCCACCGCCCGGACAGAATTCTATCCTTACCCAGCAGCTAATCCAGAAGTAGAAGCAAGTTCCATTCGCCAAGACTTATATCGTCGAGACTTTACCATCAATGCCCTGGCTTTGCGCCTCACCTCTCCTCGTGCTGGTGAATTACTCGATTTCTTTGGTGGTTTGCTAGATTTAAAAGCCAAGCAAATCAAGGTTTTACACGCCAACAGCTTTATCGAAGATCCCACCCGCATTTATCGTGGTGTCCGCTTTGCTGTGCGTTTTGGCTTCACCCTGGAACCACGAACTGAAGAATATATCCGCTATGCCATCAACAGTGGTGTTTACGATCGCACTGCCCAAACTAACACTAAAACCCCAGCCTTACAAACTCGACTCAAAGCAGAATTAAAACACATCCTAGACGCTGCTTATTGGCAATCAGCTTTGCAGTTACTTGATAATTTAGGGGCATTGCAGTGCATCCATCCCACCCTAACGCTAGACAATGAACTAACTCGGCAACTCCGCCTACTAGAACGCTGTTTACGGCGGTTTGACACCCAACAAACCCTGATTCCCTGGCAAATGCGTCTGGAATTATTAATTGCTCACCTTGCACCAGAATATCGAGGGAAAGTTGCCAAAAATCTCCAACTAGCAGAAGATAGCATGGAGCGCTTACAAAAGCTAGCTAAGATTCAGCAGACAATCGCCCAATCATTACCTAAGTGTCAACGCCCCAGTCAAATAGTCCAGCAGCTACGCAAGTATGACTTAGAGTTATTAATTTTAATTGCTTTACAAAGTCAGCGCCAGATTAGACAACAAATCTGGCATTATTTAACAGTCTTATCTCATATCCAACCACTTTTAAATGGTAATGATTTAAAGAAATTAGGATATAAACCCAGCCCACAATATCGGCAAATGTTAGACCATTTGCTAGCGGCAACTCTAGATGGAGAAATCCAAAATCAGATAGAAGCAGAGGAATTTTTAGCTAAGTATTATCCTCAGTAAGTGAAATTTTAATTAGGTGGCTATTATGCAAACCCAAACACCCAAAAAATACTACACCCCCGAAGAATATTTACAACTTGAGGAAACATCGGAATGCAAAAATGAATATATAGATGGAGAAATTATCTCAATGGCTGGTGGTACTACTAATCACAACGAAATCGCAGGTAATTTTTACGCTAATTTTAAATTTATGATGCGGGGTAAAAATTACAAAATCTACATGGGTGATGTCAAATTGTGGATACAGCGTTATCGTATCTACACTTATCCTGATGTCATGGTTATTCAGGGAGAACCACTATACGAGGGAACTGGTAATACTACAGTTACTAACCCCATAATGATTGTCGAAGTGTTATCTAAATCCACAGAAAATCATGATAGAACAAATAAATTTAGATTTTATCGTTCTATTCCGACACTCAAAGAATATATTATCATTAATCAATATGAATATATTATTGAACAGTTTAATAAAAATACCGCAGGTCAATGGGTATTAACTGAATATGAATCAATTGACGCTCTATTATCACTACAATCAATGGATTTTCAACTTGCCTTCAGCGATATTTATGAAGGAATTAGTTTGGAAATGTCCGAATAATCATCAGGCGATCGCTCTAAACTTAAATCGTATCTGGATCAATATTTAACTCCCGCAGTTTTGCTGCTAACCTTTCTGCTTTTCTTGTTTCTGCTTCTGCCCTTTCAGTTTCTGTTTCTGCGGTTTCTTCAGGTGTAGGAACTAATTTTTTTTCTGGTGTAAAATACCGCAATAACCCCTCATGAATTCCTAAATATAACCCTAACTGCTGACTCCACAAATGTCCTTGTTCGTTGGCTTCTAGAGGTTGATATTCTCCATCTAATAAATGAAACCCTGCAAACTCTTGTGTAAAAGGGTCAAACCAAAAATAATCTGGTGTACGAAAAGTATCTTGATAAATTTCTTTTTTTAATCCTCTATCTGTCTTCGCTGTTGAGTCAGAGAGAATTTCTAAAATGACATTGGGATATTTCCCATCTTCTTCCCACACTACCCAACTTTTGCGGGTTTTGCGTTCTGTTCTTAGCACCACAAAAAAGTCTGGGCCGCGAAAGAATTCTGATTTGAGTTGGCGTGGACTATAGTAAATCGTTAAGTTTCCTGCCGCATAAAAATCTTGTCTATCTTTCCACAACCATTCTAGGCATTGTAAAAGAAGGATTATTTGTCGTAGATGCAGTTCTGTTTCCAAGGGAGGTTCATCACTATATAAATCGCCAGGGGGAAATATCACATCTTGACAGATATCTGCTTGAGATTCTAATTCTTGGGCAATAGTCATAGAATCAATTCGGCATCAACTAGTTATGGATTTATCTTAGCATTTTCATCAATCAGATATTTTAGTGTTATTTTGCAGTTGCAGAATTTTTTCACACATTGGTGGAGAATTAAGCCTTTGTTATTTTCTCATTCATAGAAAAGGCGATCGCCTTCAGCCCAGCGTAGCTGATTGCTATTCTGGAATCTCTTTGTGGTACAATGTATTCAATATCAAACCTCTATCGAGATAGCAACAATGAAGTAGTAATCAGCCTCTGTTGCACCTGAGCAACAAATGTCAAAACAGCATCAATACAAAGAATTTGACAGGTTACTTCATCATAGTCATGAGCTAACAGTATTTTTATTAATCATATCTATATCCAGCCGCTTGGTTAGTTGTTGCGGCTGAGTTTTTCGTTTGTTTCATCTACCCATGATCTTTAGCAGATATGGGTGGAAGTTTGCACATTGAGGTTTGAGAATAATGCCGAAAAAATCAATATTAGTGGCTGAGAATCTAGCTTATGAACTCAGCTTAGAGAGAAGATTATTTCAAGATGTGTATTTAAGTATTGCACAAAGCGATCGCATTGCTTTAATTGGTAGTAATGGTGTCGGTAAATCAACTCTTTTAAAGATACTTGCAGGTCAAATTTATCCTAGTGCTGGTTCTGTATCTCAAAATAGTTCTGTCTACTATTTGCCACAAATCAGCACCGTGAGACAAGAAAGCAATACAGATACAGTATTGGATTTCTTAAGTTTAATTGCGGATGAGTGGTGGCAAGTGACAGAGATTTTAAAAACTCAATTCCACACAGATATTGACTTGTCTTTATCAATCGGTAATTTAAGTGGTGGAGAACTGACGAAATTATTGCTAGCAATTGGGTTCATGTTAGAACCAGATTTACTACTACTTGATGAACCAACCAACCATTTAGATTTACAAACCTTAGAATTTTTGAGGCAATTTCTCACAAATTTCTCTGGTGCATTTGTGATTGTTTCTCATAAGCCTTTTTTCCTAGATCAAGTTGCATCTGTTACTTGGGAACTCACCCCGATGGGATTAAAAGTTTATGGGGGAAATTTTTCACATTACCGACAACAAAAAGAAATAGAATTAGATGTGGCATGGCGATCGCATGAAGTAGCTAGAAAAGAACTCAAGCGTGTCCAAACTGCGGCGATGCAAGAACAGCAACGTACTGCACAAACTCAACGTGGTGGTAGAGCCAAGTTTCTGGATGGTAGTATCGATAGAGCATCTGCTGGACTGATTAAAACTAAAGCAGAAGCCTCAGCCGGAACGGCGAAAAAGAAACATGATTTAGCTGTAGCTAAGGCTATACAAAAAGTTGCAGATACGAAAATCAAGACTACAAAGGTGACAAGTATTCAGCTAGAGGAAAAAAGCTACAAACATAGAAATTTGATTCATATTGAAGGTGCAAATCTTTGGGTATCAGAACGCCTCTTGATACATGATATTAATTTGCATATATTGTCAGGCGATCGCATTTCTATTATCGGTGCAAATGGTTCCGGTAAATCTAGTTTAGTCAAGGCAATTTTAGGACAGGATAGACAAACAGCTGTTTTGCAGCCTGGGGAAATTTTCGTCACACCAGGAATCAAAGCCGTATATCTCGATCAAACTTATCAACTAATTCACCGCCAGCAAACGATTCTGGAAAATATGCAGGCTCCTAATCCTCATCTTAGCTATCAGATGTTACGTCAACAGTTGGGACACTTTTTATTTAAGTATGATGACGTTCATAAGCCAGCATCCCTCCTCAGTGGTGGTGAGTTAGCCAGATTAGCGATCGCTATGATTAGTATCTCAGAAATTGACTTATTAATTCTTGATGAGCCAACTAATAATCTAGATATTGTCACTGTTGAGCAAATGGTATCAGCTATCAACGATTATCAAGGTGCGCTTTGGGTAATTTCTCACGATATCGACTTCCTCAGTCAGATTAAAATTACTCAAAGTTTTCAATTGAGAAATCAAGCCTTAAAAACGACAAATTACTTACCCAGTCAATCAAATGAATATTATCAAGAATTACTAAAATGTCAGGACTTACGCAGTGTCAACGATTTTCCGCACTTTTTGTCAATGGTCAATAGTCATTAGTCATAATTCATTAAATTGTATTTGGGTCGATATTTAATTCCCGCAGTTTTGCTGCTAAACGTTCGGCTTGTTGTTGAGCTTGTGCGGCTTGTTGTTGAGCCTGTGCGACTTGTTGTTGAGCTTGTGCAGCTTGTTGTTGAGCATGTTCTAATCGTTGTTCTGTTTGTTGTGCAGTCTCTTCAGGTGTGGGTACTATTTGTCCATCTGAAGTAAAAAACCTTAATAATCCTTGATATATTCCCAAATATAATCCTAACTGTTGACTCCATAAATACCCTTGTTCATTTGCTTGTAAAGGTTGATATTTTCCATCTGCTAAATGAAATCCGGCAAACTCTTGTGTAAAAGGGTCGAACCAAAAATAATCTGGTGTACGAAAAGTATCTTGATAAATTTCTTTTTTTAAACCTCTATCTGTCTTCGCTGTTGAGTCAGAGAGAATTTCTAAAATGACATTGGGATATTTCCCTTCTTCTTCCCACACTACCCAACTTTTGCGGGTTTTGCGTTCTGTTCCTAGCACTACGAAAAAGTCTGGGCCGCGAAAGTGTTCTGATTTGAGTTGGCGTGGACTGTAGTAAATCGTTAAGTTCCCTGCCGCATAAAAATCTTGTCTATCTCTCCATAACCATTCTAGGCATTGTAAAAGTAAGATTATTTGTCTTAAATGCAGTTCTGTTTCCAAGGGAGGTTCGTCACTATATAAATCGCTAGGGGGAAATATCACATCTTGGGAGATGTCTGGTTGAGATTCTAATTCTTGGGCAATAGTCATAGAATCAATTTGGCATCAACTAGTTATGGATTTATTTTAGCATTTTCATCAATCAAATATTTTAGTGTTAAACCTCATTTATATTGAAATCTAGAGTTTTTTAAAAGATATATTTTTTAAAAGATATATTTATGTAGGTGGAGTGAAATGCAACCCAGCATTACGATCTTATTTATGTTGGGTTACGCTATCGCTGCACCCAAACTACAAAACTTAAATTGTCTCTGGATCAATATTTAACTCACGCAGTTTTGCTGCTAAACGTTGTATTTCTTGCTGTGCTTTTTGTACCTCTTGTTGTGCCTGTTCTGCTTTTTGAGCTTCTTGTTCTGCTGATTCTTCAGGTGTGGGAACTAATTTTTTTTCTGGTGTAAAATATCGCAATAACCCCTCATGAATTCCTAAATATAATTCTAACTGCTGACTCCACAAATGTCCTTGTTCATTTGCTTGTAGAGGTTGATATTCTCCATCTAATAAATGAAATCCTACAAATTCTTGTGTAAAAGGGTCGAACCAAAAATAATCTGGTGTACGAAAAGTATCTTGATAAATTTCTTTTTTTAAACCTCTATCTGTCTTCGCTGTTGAGTCAGAGAGAATTTCTAAAATGACATTGGGATATTTCCCTTCTTCTTCCCACACTACCCAACTTTTGCGAGTTTTACGTTCTGTTCCTAGCACCACAAAAAAGTCTGGGCCTCGGAAATGTTCTGATTTGAGTTGACGTGGACTGTAGTAAATCGTCAAGTTTCCCGCCGCATAAAAATCTTGTCTATCTCTCCACAACCATTCTAGGCATTGTAAAAGAAGGATTATTTGTCGTAGATGCAGTTCTGTTTCCAAGGGAGGTTCATCACTATATAAATCGCCAGGGGGAAATATCACATCTTGACAGATGTCTGCTTGAGATTCTAATTCTTGAGCTATGGTCATAGAATCAATCCGGCATCAAGTAGTTATGGGTTTATTTTAGCTAATATCTATTCTCTATTACCTACCTACGCAAATTATTAGGCTGTGCCAAGCTGCGCTAACAGAAATCAAGTATGATTCCTATATCTTATAACCTCTTTAATTACAAATTACGAATTAGTAATTATTTAGACCTTTGTTACAATGCTTTTCTAACAGTGTTAACTCCGAACGATCAGCTTCTAAATCTGTTGGTTGACTCCCATAACTGCCATGAGATTCTAGACAGATTTCTTCTGGATGGCTGGAGTATGAAGAGTTTATTGGTTTATTTTCTTCATTACCAGCTATGAGTTGGGGATTTTTAGTATCATGCTTATTTAAGGGTGGAGTTAAAGTAGAAATATCAATTATTGGCAAAGTAATCTTAACTGTCGTTCCTTGATTGAGTCCAGCACTCTCTAAACTAATCGTACCTCCCATCAATTCAATCAAGTTACGGGAAATGGCTAACCCTAGTCCTGTACCTTCAAATTTACGTGTTGTACTGCCATTTACCATGACAAAGGGACGAAATAATTTGTGCTGTTGTGCTGGTTCAATACCTAAACCTGTATCGGTAACAGCTATGATTACTTGCCTGCCACTAAACATATTGACTATGGTTGTAGCAATAGTAATGCTACCTTCATCTGTAAACTTAGTCGCATTACCAATAATATTAATTAATATCTGTCTGAGTTTTCCCGCATCTGCTTTTACAGGAATAGGCTCTGATCCTAAGTCAATTTTCAGTTGTAAACCTTTTTTCTGCACATTTACTGATTGTAAATTGACTACTTCTAATAATATTGCTCGCAGATCCAAAGGTTCGGTAACTACAGAGAGTTTACCTGCTTCAATTTTAGAAATATCCAAGAGATCATTAATAATTCCTAACAGGTGGATAGCGGTTTCATCAGCGCGCTGTAAAAATTCTATTTCTTCTTCTCGGTTATCACACAATCCATCTTTCACCAAGCGTACACAGTTAATGATAATATTTAATGGATTACGTAATTCGTGGGAAGTTGTAGCTAAAAACTGACTCTTAACTTGATTAGCAGTTTTGGCTTCTTTCCAAGCAACTTCGATTTCTTCTGCCCAAGCTTTGAGCCTTTCCACCATTTGATCTAGTGCTTGTGCCAGTTGATTAAACTCTCGAATTTTAAAATTATGGGGGACTGGCTTGGCGGCGTGGTGGCTATGAATATTTAAAGCATAATCGCGCAATTCTTCTACCGGACTTGCCAGATAAGGCGCTAGGTACAAAGATGCTAATAAACTCGCACCAATCAAGCCCACTGTTAACACAATCAGGATGAGTTTGATTTCCTCTAATCCAAATAAAGCGTTGTCTACAGTCGTCACAGCCAAGACTACCCATTTTTGCTGGTGCTGTTCTGTAATCGGGTTAGTGATCACTGTATAGCCTGCAACTAACTCATTACCATCATTAAAAGCTATGTTACTTGGCTCATTGCGTCCAGCGATCGCATTTTTGATCAGCCTTTGGAGTTGGGCTGCATCTGAGTGTTGTTTGATATTACTGCCGACTAAATCAGGCCAGGGGTGTGCTAATATCGTCCCATCTTCCGCAATCACCAACATCGAGCCAGTCAGCGAACCTGGTTTATTGCGGGTTTGCTGATATAAAGCTGACTGGAGGCTTAAAGCATATAGCAACTGCCCAGAACGATTGTAAACAGGGGCAGATAGTACTATTTGTAGCTGATTGTGGGGATCTCTTTGACCTGTCGTCCCTGGCTGTGGTGACGGTACAGATGACACCTCTACCTGATCTCCAACAAAAACTTGCCTGATTTGAGTAATCTTTTTGTTGCCACAGCTACTAGCAATGATGTTATCAGTTTGCAGATCAGTCAATTGTAAACACTCAATGTAGCCTGGTAATTCTTGGGCTATCTGAGTGAGAAATTGTTGAATTTCCGCAGGTGAACCCGACTGTATTACCGCCGTGCGACTGGCAATCAATAGATTAGTCTTGAGAGAAGCAATTGCATTCACAATCTTCTCTCCTTTGATGACAGCACTTTCTGTCAGATTTTGCCGCGCAGTTTTTAATAGGCTAGAACGTGCCTTATTTAAAGCCACAAGTTGCCCAATAAATAGAACTGGCACAAACAGCAGCAAAATTCTAGTTACTAAAATACGTCGAAAGGATGATTGACGGGGATTAGCCATCTAGTGTCTCACTTCGCATCTGCAAATCACAACAGAAAACACGGGCAAACAAATTAGCTAAAGGAGACATTCTATTAAATTATCAAAACTTTATGATCAGCACATAAAAGTATCAAATATTTAATCGACAAAAAGCAGTATACTATACCAAAACTTATATTGGGTAGATGTAAAAACGACTGATGTTGCATACAGGTAGCCAGAATTGAAAATTTTTAAGCAAAATTGAAGCAGCTGACCGAAAAAAGGCAGTTATGGTTAAATGTGGGGATGTACTAATTAAGTAAAGTATCAAAACAAGTAAACCGACTTCATGGTGCAACATCGTCCACATACCACAGTAGTCTTGGCAATGAGTGCAGATGGCAAAATAGCAGACTTCATGCGATCGCCAGCTAGATTTGGCTCAGGAACTGATAAATTACACCTAGAACAACAAATTGCTGCGGCTGATGCCGTTTTGATAGGTGCGGGAACTCTCCGCGCCTACGGCACAACATTGACCGTATTAGATCCAGTTTTACTGCAAAATCGCCAACAAAAGGGGAAATCAGCCCAGCCTATTCATATAGTCATTACACATACTGCCCAACTCAATCCGGAAATTAGGTTTTTTCAGCAACCAATCAAGCGCTGGTTACTCACAACGACAGCAGGAAAAGATTCTTGGCAAGGACGCACAGAATTTGCAAAAATTTTAGTTTTTGAAACACCAACAAAAAAAGTAGATACTATCGCTGCTTTAAAACACCTATCATCTCTACATATAGCACGCTTGGTGGTACTTGGTGGTGGAGAATTAGTAGCTTCTATGCTGGAATCAGATTTAATTGATGAATTTTGGCTTACCGTCTGCCCCCTAATTTTAGGTGGTGTCGCTGCACCCACACCAGTAGACGGTCAAGGATTTTTATCAACACTAGCGCCTCACCTCCAACTCCTAGAGGTGAAAACAGTTGCCCAAGAAGTTTTCCTGCACTATCGCCTGCAACGTTAAATTAGTCAATGGTCAATAGTTAATGGTCAATGGTCAATAGTCATTAGTCATTAGTTACTATTTTACTAATCCCTCACTCCCTCACTCCCTCACTCCCTAACTTCCTCACTCCCTAAATATGGTTGAACAAATCAAGCCTCGCTACTCTAGTGTTTGGATCAGCAAAATGGCGGAAATACCCCAAGATGCTTGGGATGCTTTAGCCATGCCACTGAAAACGCCTTTTTTGGAGTGGAATTGGTTGAATAATTTGGAAACTTCCCAAAGTGCGATCGCCAAAACTGGGTGGTTAGCTAATCACTTAACGCTGTGGCGGGAGAGAACACTGATTGCGGCTGCTCCACTGTATCTTAAAGGACATAGTTATGGTGAATTTGTTTTTGATCACCAGTGGGCAGAGGTAGCCGAACGTATTGGTGTGCAATATTATCCCAAATTGTTGGGGATGACACCATTTACCCCGGCGGAAGGCTATCGGTTTTTAATTGCACCTGGGGAAGATGAAGATGAGATCACTGCTTTAATGGTGCATGAAATTGATATTTTTTGTATTAAGAATCGTATCTCTAGCTGTCATTTTCTCTATGTTGATCCCCAATGGCAACCAGTGTTAGAACGGCAGGGTTTTACTGCTTGGTTACATCATAGTTATGTTTGGGAAAATGATGGATTTCAAACTTTTGATGATTACTTGACGGTGTTTAATGCCAATCAGCGCCGCAATATTAAGCGAGAACGCAAAGCTGTGGAAAAGGTGGGGTTAAAGTTACAAGCATTGACTGGTGAAGCGATTCCTAAATCTTTGTTTCCTTTGATGTATCAGTTTTATGCCGATACTTGTGATAAATTCGGCTGGTGGGGGAGCAAGTACCTAACCAAGCGCTTCTTTGAACAGTTACACCATGATTATCGCCATCGAGTAGTGTTTTTTGCTGCTTATCACGAGCAAGCACCGCATCAACCCGTAGGTATGTCTTTTTGCTTATATAAAGACGATCGCCTATACGGACGCTACTGGGGAAGTTTTCAAGAAATCGATTGCTTACACTTTGATGCTTGTTATTATGCACCAATTGAATGGGCGATCGCTAACGGTATCCAAACTTTTGATCCCGGTGCTGGTGGACGACATAAAAAACGTCGCGGTTTCCCAGCTGCACCTAATTACAGTCTGCATCGTTTTTATCATCAGCGTCTAGGACAAATTTTACTTCCTCACATCCGCGAAGTGAATCAATTAGAAGCACAAGAAATTGCTGCGATGAATGCTGATTTACCTTTTAGTCAGTAGTCACCATTGCCACAATCGTTGATAGGGGGACTTTGGCAAAATATTGTTGCTGGAATTGTTCTTCGCTGACGGCGGCTAAAAACTGGGCGACAGCTGTATCAGCATTTGTTTTGGAGATAGTGTCGGAATTCCAGATGATTTGCAAATGATGATCTTGTCTGGTGACGGTAAATCCTACATATTTTAAAGCTTTGATGCCCAAAAATAAGGCGCGATCGCTAATTGCTAGTTTTTCTAAAAGTTGAACACGGGTGACGAGTTGATTTGTCCGACTGAGATATTTAGCAATACCCACCAAAGTCAGCCAAATTTCTAGGGGTGGTTGGTGATGGGGTTGAGTCCAGGCGATCGCTAATTGTTGATGATTATAGAGCGATCGTTTTAACCATGCCCGTAAATCCTGCCAATTGGTTGGACAATTTTCTAAAATAAATGGTGGATTAGAGACGTTGCCCATTGTTGTAGAGACGTTGCATGCAACGTCTCTACCGGGTGTGGAGAGATTGCGCCAATCTACGATAGGTATGGCATGATGGGTTGTGAGTTCGGCGTTAACGCTAGGACGAACGGCAATTAATCTGATTTCATAGCGTTTTTTGTAGGTGTTGTAATCTAATTCAACTATGCAATCACACCTACCTACAGGTAATTCCTCTTTGTAATGTCCCCACCAAATACCGGGAAAAGGGTTTTTACCAGAATCATCGCGGATATCAAATTCGGTTTTAATGTACTGTACTTTTTTCCCTTGCCAATCTTGCTGATTACGATGCCAAGTATTCTCAAACCAGCAGTTTTGGATCAAAAGTTTCGGCACAGGATTACCCATACCACAAGGTTCCAACAATTTTAACTCTAAAAATAATTCTTTACCTAAATCTGCTACCGTGACTACTATATCTGCCTGTACAGTCGGAGTAAGATTTGCACCACCTAAAGATTGTCGCAATTGCTGATTAATTGCTTGTGTAAATAGGGGAATATTTTCTGTCGGTAAACTTAAACCAGCTGCAAAAGGATGTCCCCCGAAGCGATGTAATAAATGTGCTTGATCTTTAACTAGTTGATATAAATCGACAGAATTCACAGAACGGGCAGAACCACGGGCAAGGGATTGGAAATTAGGGATTGGCGATTGGGAAGTTTCTTCCCCAGTTCCCAGTTCCCAGTCCCCAGTTCCCTCAGTACTTAACAAAATCGTTGGGCGGCCTGTTTCTTGGGCGACTTGCCCAGCAACTAAGCCTAGCACACCTACTGGCCATTGAGGATCTACTAGAACAATAACGCTAGTTGTTGATAAGTCTAGTTGAGTGAGTTTTTGAGTGACTTGGGCTTGTACATCTTTTTGTAAGGACTTGCGGCGAGTGTTTGCCAGTTCTGTAACTTCAGCTAATTGATGACAACGATTGATGTCACAACTAGTTAAGAGTTCTACACAAAAACTAGCATCACCTTGAATTCTACTAACTGCGTTGATGCGGGGGCCTAAACCAAAGGAAATATCTGTGGGGCGATCGCCACTTTTTTGGCATAATTCTAATAATCGCCCTACGCCCGGTCGTCTGCGGGCTGCTGGTGGTTGCTGAAAATCGGCTTGCAGTCTTTGAATACCCAACTGTGCTAAATAGCGACAATCACCACTAAGTTGGACTAAATCGGCAATTAACCCAACGGCAACTAAATCTAATAAATCTGCTAAAGGATTTTGTGGGACATCAGGCAAACTTTGATAAAGGGCTTCCACCAATTTATAAGCCACCCCCACACCAGAAAGATGAAATAACTGATGTTCACGAGGTAAATAGCGGGGGTTAATAATTGCTGTAACTGGTGGGCGTTCTGGTGGTAAAGTGTGGTGATCTGTCACAATCACATCAATACCTAATTGTTGAGCATAGATAATTTCATCAATATTTGTACTGCCCGTGTCACAAGTAACTATTAATTTACAACCTTGTTTAGCTAAATTATCAATCCCTGGTTCATTCAATCCGTGAGATTCTTTGAGACGATTGGGTATGTAATAAACTAACTCTTGGTTTTGGGCAAAAAATTGTCCTAACCCATCCCACAATACGGCAGTGGAAGTGATCCCATCAGCGTCAAAATCTCCCCAAATAGCAATTTTTTCTCCAGCTTGTCGTGCTTGCTGCAATCTATCCACAGCCAAATTCATTTCTATGCCAAACTCAAAAGCGCTAGCTGGTTGATAATTTTTATAGTTAATAAAAGCCGTTAATTGTGATTCCTCTCTAATGCCTCGTTGCCACAATAATTGTGCTGCATACATCCCCCTAGACGGCGGAGCATACTTTTTCACTACTTCCACAAACCACTCTGGTGGTTGTTCATTGGCGATTAAAATCCACTGCATTTTATTAATTCAATACGAATTATGAATTATTCTCAATCTAGCTTTATTCTTCATTAGTTTGAAATTCATTTACTAATGGGTTGAGGACTACTTCATTAGCAAAAGAATCAGGCTTACGAGCGCGAATAGCTGGACGCGATCGCTTATAACCTGCTCTCTCTGCTTTTTGATGTTCGTAATCAATTAATCTGCCATAATAAGGATGCTTACTTAAATTCATCGACAAGAAAATATGTTGGCGAATATTGCCAAAACCTTTGCGATTGAAGAATTTAACTGCGGGTACATTGGTAGGATCAGTATCTACTAACATAAACCTTGCTCCATCTTCAATCATCCGCGATACGACTTTATCAACTAATTTATCAGCAACTCCTTGACGTTGAAATTGAGGATTCACCCCCAACCATAAAATATAGCCGTAAGTCCAAGAGGCTTTAGTAATGATGGTTCCTAAAATAAATCCTGCCAATTCTCCATCTATTTCTGCCACCAGACAATATTCTGGATCTGTGTTGTAAAGCCCAATTACCTCCCATTCATCCCAAGTACGGTACAAATAAGGATATAAATCGCTGGTAAATAACTCTTCTCCCAAATGATAAACAGGTGCAATATCATCTATCCTTAAGTCGCGGACATAAACTTCATTAATTTCCTCAAAATTTGTCATAAGTTTTGTAATTATAATTTTTGAGATACTATCTAACTATTCAAAGTATAGAGGTTTTCAAAATGAGGATAAAATATCCTTAGCCAATCATTTTTTAAAATCTTGGTAAGTAGCAGCTAAAGGAATCATAAAAAACAATAAAAATATCATATTTAAGACAGCATTTTGCCAGAATCCTGTTGATATCGAAAACGAACTGTCTATTATGAACCAAACAACTATAGATGCTGTCATAGCGTACCATGCTTCATCTTCCTGGCGACAAAATGGCTTTAACAAAATGTAAAGTAAAGCAACGCTCCAACCCATCATCACAGCACCCAGTAAGCCATACAAAAATTTAATATAAGAAGATGCTACTTCATTAAAGATAGTGTGTGTTGAGGAAGCGGGAAAGAAAATTGCATCAAAGAAAATCTGCATAAAATCTGGCGCAATTATCAAACTAAAGCTGAAAAAAATTACTCCACAGGTGACAATAATTAACCAGTACCACCAGAAACGAAACCATGAGCGTGTCATTCAACTCTCACTCCTCGATTGTTACAACGATACTTCTTCAATGGTATCAATATCAGGTGTAACGTTACTCATTGCTGTTTCTATCACTGCTATACGCTCACACCGTTGGGCAAAATGACAATACTTACAGGCTTGACTATTTTCCGGTACTTGCGGAAATAACTTACCATTTTGATAGTTTTTCAGCCAGATAGTTAGTTGATTTAATAGTTGATCTAGTTTTTTTGCTGTTTTTGTATGTTGAGCAGGATTATAATTAAACTGAATATTTTGTGGTTTACCTTCTGACTGGACAAACCAGTAAGTCATAGAAATATTTTCTGGCAAGTATTCGCTAGTTTCAGCTAATACGTACATATATAAACGAGTTTGCCAATTTAGTCCTAACTTGCGTTTGTCTGGTGGTTGAGGATATGTTTTCCAGTCAAGAATCTGGGCTTGCTGATAATCGGCAATTAATAAATCATAGATAACTATCAGCAAATAATCTTGCACTTGTAAGGTGCGGTAGTGTTCACTTTCCCGAAAAGTTTGGCTATCAGTTTTGAGTGTGAGGATTTCTGGGGCTACACTAGCAAAAGCCGACATCCAAGTTTGCAGTCGAGAGTCGGCTTCCAGGAAATTATTGATAGGTAAGCCCATTTCCCGTTGCTGCATGAGTAAGTGAAAACGACTACCTAAGATTTGTTTCTCCTCGTGTTCAGAATCTGCGGGAGAATTGAGTTTTTCTAAGTAAGTGTGTTGAAATTTACGTGGACAGGTTGCGAGTAAATTGAGATGCCCTTGAGACAGGCGTAACAGTTGAGTGTGAGTTGTCAGCATGATCCTATTTTAGAAGCGATCGCTAAAATCTCACTCACGTAATTTTGGCATTAATTCTAGAAGCTTGAGGATTTTTGAGGAGGCGATCGCTAATCGATGTCTCAATACTTTAGACAATCACCAACAAATAGAAAAATAAAAGGTGAAAGAATGAATTTTGCCTTGTGAGTTCATCCTTTCACCTTTTTATGTACCTGATGCTTATTTAATGTTAGCCCTTGCGTCCCTCACTGCGACAATAAAAAATAATCCCGTCAGAGGAATACTCAAAGCTAAAATAATTGCCGTGACTTGAACGCCTAAATCTGGTTGTCCAGAACTGAGTTCAAAGATTGAGCCAACAGCTGCGATCGCTGTTATGCAAGAGCCGCCTAGAAACAAACCGCTTTTTGGAGTTAAATACACTACTAGTTCACCCTATGCTACTGGTTTCACAGCTTGATACGAGAAGCCATTTTTAGATAACTCCTGTGCCAAAGTCAAGGAGTTATCCACACGGTCTACAAATACTACACCATTCAGGTGATCCATCTCGTGCTGAATGCAGCGTCCTAGTAAGTCTGTAGCTTTTAAGGTCTGAGGACGGCCATTTTCATCTTTATAGATAACTTCCACTACGTCTGGTCGCTTCACATCCATATACACGCCTGGAATGCTTAAACACCCTTCTTGGGCCACGCCAATTTCCCGACTGACTTGTTTGATTGTTGGGTTAATTAATATTAGTGGGGGATTGCTGGGGTTATCTGGTTCACAATCGATGACAATGAGTTGTTTATGAATTCCTACCTGGGGTGCTGCTAAACCGATGCCATCATTGCTGTACATAGTTTGTAGCATATCGCGGATCAGCTGCCGGATTTCATCATCTACTTTTGTGATCCGTTTAGCTGGTTGACGCAGGACGCGATCGCCTAAATAGTGGAGTTTTAAAGGGGGATTTTTTAACTTTTTTTTCTCAACAGCAATTTCAGAAGGCATGACTTTAGATGGCTAGATTGTGCAAATTTCCGATTAATTCAATTCTATCAATCTTCATGTGGGCTATGGGGGTGTAGGGGATTTGTTGATTTTTGGTATAATTACTGATTTTTATGTCTTTATTTTATACTTAAAAGTCGAAGATATTTTTAGCGCCTCAACCAAGTCTTGATCGCTTGCCACCAATCTCTCAACCATCGGGAAAATCTTTGCACAAATCCTACAGGATTTGTCTGTTGAGCCAGACGCTCAAGTGCCTTGTTGCAGTCTGCCACTTTCGCTATGACTGGGATTGCTTGATACAATTCGCGGGCATTGCCATAAGCACCCATTGCTGCCGATTGATCATTCATTTTTTCTAGGGTTAAACCCCAATCAAACCAAGCTTTTGCTGACTCATGACGATCGCCAATCTCCTGAGCAATCTGCAACTGTTGCTGGTGGAACTCTATTGCTAATTGATACTGCCCCAGGGAGTGATAAGCTGCGCCTAAACCCCCCAGGGAAATGGCTTCTCCCCGGCGATCGCCAATTTTCTTAGCTATGTTTAATTGTTGTCCATGCAACTCAAGTGCTATTTGATACTTTCCCAAGGAGTTATAAGCTACACCTAAACCATTCAAAGAAATGGCCTCGCCCTGCCTGTCGCCAATCTCTTGGGCGATTTGCAACTGTTGTTTATGAAACTCAATTGCTAATTGATACTCTCCCAAGGAGTTATAAGCTGCACCTAACCCACCTAAAGAAATCGCTTCTTCCTGGCGATCGCCAATTTCTCTAGCGATCTTTAACCTCTGCTCTCGGAATTCTATAGCTTTTTGATACTCTCCCAGCCAGTAATAAGCCGTACCCAAACCCCCTAAAGAAATCGCCTCTCTTTGGCGATCGCTCATTTCCCTAGCTATGTCTAAAGACTGGAGGTTGAACTCTATCACTTGTTGGTGCTGTCCCAATAAGTTATAAGTTATACCTAAATTTCCCAGGGCAACAGCTTCTGCGTGGCGATCGCCAATTTTTCTGGCTATCTCCAAAGATTTTTGATGAAATTGTATGGCTCGTTGGTACTGTCCCAGCCAGTAATAAGCTGTGCCTAAAGCTGTGAGCAGAGATAGGTATTTCCAGTTCTTGCCTTGGTTAGCTTTTTCCCAAGTGATGAGCAACTGCTTGTATACCTCAACTTGCACAGTATAAGAACCTTGGGAAAGTAAAAAACTGTGGCATTGCCAAATAATATCAAAGGCGCGATCGTAGTTTTTTAACTGACAATAATGATAGAAAATTTCCCAGTATTCCTTGACATCATCCATCACTCGCCAAGGTGGCTGTTTAGCTTTTGAGGTATAGTAAGCTATAGCTTGCTCATGTGCCTGTGGTTGTTCGCCTGCTTTGTTCCGCACATATTCTAAAATTACTGGATGGAATTCAAAGTATCGCTTACCAGCGAACTTTTCTTGTAAAAGCGATCGCTTCACCAGATTTCGCAGTTCTCCCTCCACCTCAGCCTCTGAATATCCAGGCAACATCACCATTGCTGCCATACTATCAAAAGCAGTACGGTAAACACTGATATTAAGTAATAAAAGCCTTTGCCAGTTACTTAAACGCTCAAAACTAGCATCTAATACTAACATCATTCCCATATTTCTTCTGCGGTGTTGACCAACTACTTTGGGATCTGTGAGTAACTGTTGCAAATTACTCAAACCCAACTCTGTCAACTGCTTTAAGTGAGGATTTTGCGGATATTCTTCTTTTAATAAATCAGCTACCAGTTTCAGCAGCAGGGGATGACCATTGACTAATTGAGCAAACCCTAGCAAGTCCCCCTGAATAGAAAATTCTGCTAACAGTTTTGCGCCTGCTTCCACCGTCAAACCCTTCAGGGATAACCACTCAAATCCCCCCAGCAGCTCAGGTCTTTCTCTAGTCGTGACTAATACTGTGCTGTTGCTACCATATTCTACCCAAGCCTGGAAAAAATCACGATAGAAGGGATTTCCCCAGCGTCTATCTGGTTGTAATAAACTTTCTAGATGATCAATGACTAATAAATATTGTTCTGCTCGTAAGCACTTAACCAGCGCCTCTACCAATTGCGTTTCCTGTTTTGGTACTGGATATGCAAATTCTCTTAAGATTTGGCTAGCAAAATCGCTAAAAATTGCTCCAGATCCGACATCAGCCCAAAATCGCTTAGGAAAACCATCAATCTCTTCATAAATTTTAGCCGCTAGCATGGATTTGCCCGTGCCACCAATGCCTTCTATGCCAATGAGAGTAATATTCTCATCACCCAACCATTGTTTGAGTTGAGCAATTTCTGCTTCTCGTCCTTGCCAGTAAGCTAGGTTCTTGCTGGGGTTGCCAACTTTGAGAACCCCAGGCGATGTCATTTTGGTACTACGTTCTAGCTTTGCCAACAGTTCTAGCTGGTCAGCACCAATCACAACTGTATTGGCTCTGATCTCACCTATTTGAGTTACTTTACTCTGTTCGTGAGCAGTTGCTTGTATGCTGATTTTGTTCGCCTGATCAGAATTGGGTTCTTCTGCCATAAATTACAGCAGTTAAAATTATTACTAATGTTTGCATTTTCAGCTAAAAACTAACTTGGTCTGCGACAATTTTCCCTACTTGCTTGACTACACTTTGGTCATAAGCATTGGCATTTAGCTGCACATTCTCACCATCAGGTTGGATTGGGGATGCTGTTTGCCAAATCTGAGTGATTTCCGTTGCTAGTGCTGTATCAGTTTCTAAAATTTTCTTGAGTTGCACCCGTAAGCTAGCTTGCAAATCTTCATCATCGGGATTTTTTGCCACATCCACGGCTGCTTCTTTAGCTGCTTCCTTGCCTTCAACAGAAGAATGCAGCTTAGTCCAGATAGCTTTTGCTTTGTCCCAAACATCCTCACCTATTTTCTGAGATGCTCCTTCCACTGCTTTATTACCTACGTTCACTAGAAAAGGCAGGCAAGGTGCGAGAAATTTAACTAATAAGACTATATCCATAAATTTCTGCTATTTTTTCAGTAATTCTTTATACGACAGCATATTAACCTAGTTTTATCCAAAATCCAAAATTGGTATAAGTCATGCGAACCAGTTGATGGGACAATAAGAGTGAAAAATCATGCTTACTGTGTATTGCTTCCAGCCCAAAGGAATCTGTAAAAAATGTGGAAAAGAATTGCAATTATTTTGCTATTGGTATTGAGCTTCAGTCTGAGTAATCCGGGTGTAGCATCTGCTGCGGGATTCAAAAGCTTTGTGGACACTACTGATGGCTATGAGTTTTTATACCCTAATGGCTGGTTGCAAGTGAAAGTTGCCAATGGCCCTGATGTGGTATTTCACGATTTAATTGAGATATCGGAAAATGTCTCTGTAGTTATTAGTCCGGTTCCCGATGATAAAACTTTACAAGAACTGGGAACACCCACAGAAGTAGGATATAAATTAGGTAAAGCAGCTTTAGCACCGCCTGATTCTGGTCGTTCAGCTGAACTCGTCAATGCCTTACAGAAGGAATCCCAAGAAGGCAAGACATATTACATTCTGGAATATTTAGTAAAACTTCCCGATCAGCAACAACGGCATAATATCGCCAGTGTTGCTGTCAGTCGCGGTAAGTTGTTTACTTTTAACGCTTCTATTCCTGAGAAACGCTGGCGCAGAGTTAAGGGAACTATGGAAGATGTGGTCAATTCTTTTTCAGTGTATTAGTTAGTTATTGGTCATGGGGCATTAGGATTTACGTATTAAGAACTGGGTGTGGGGATGCGGGGGTGTAAAATCTTGGCATTCCTAAACTCTTGCTCATGTCACTGTGTAAGTCTTAACTAACTCCCCTATGCCCAACACTTACTTTTAATTTAAACTTATGAAAATTCCGCAATTTGTCTTGGCTTCTGCTTCTCCAGCACGTCGTCGCTTGCTGCAAACTGTGGGAATTGAATCGATAGTTTGTCCTAGTGATTTTGATGAGTCGCAGATTCAAGCTGATGAACCTGCTCAGTTGGTGCAAATTTTAGCTCAATCTAAGGCGGAAACTGTCGCTCCTCAGTTTCCATCGGGGTTAATTATGGGTTGTGATTCGGTGTTGGCGATCGCTGGTAAAATTCATGGTAAACCAGCAGATGCCGAAGAGGCGATCGCTCGTTGGCAAATCATGCGTGGTACATTTGGCGATCTCTACACAGGTCATGTTTTAATTGACAATTCACAAAAACGCACTATAGTCAAGTGTCAAGTGACAAGAGTCTACTTTGCCCAAATTAGCGATCGCACTATTCAAGCCTATGTCGCTACAGGGGAACCACTTAAGTGTGCTGGGGCTTTTGCTTTGGAAGGTTTTGGTAGTTTGTTTGTTGAGAAAATTTCAGGTTGTCACAGTAATGTTATTGGTCTTAGTCTACCTTTGCTTAGGCAAATGTTAGAGGAATTGAGTTACGAGGTGACGGATTTCTGGGGATAATCAAGTGTATGTTTTTTAAACGCAGAGGGAAGAGGAGGTAAGCGCTGAGGTACGCGGAGTTTTACTGAGCCATGAGTAAATTGATAGTGCTGAATTTGGGTCAGGGAGATTTACGGCAAGGGTTTTCTGCGGTGATGGCCCAACTTTGGCTAACAGATGCGCCGACACCGATGCAATTTATCGGGGGATTACCACCTGCACCACAATTAGAGCATCTTTATCAACGTTGGCAACAAATGTATACAAGTTTGTATGCCAGTTTGGGTTGGCGTAGTTCACGTATGGCTGACTTTGAAATTGAGGAAGATGATATTACTCATGTTTCTCAAGGAGAATTTGAGCGTCTTTGCCAGGAATTACAAGATAATCTCAATATATGGCTCAATAGTGCGGAGTTTCTCAATATAGACCGCAAACTCCGGACTCACCTCTTACCTACAGAGGAAATTCGCTGCATCATTACTGCTCAATCATCGCAGGTTTTACGACTCCCTTGGGGTTTGTGGCATTTTTTGAGCGATTATCCGCAAGCAGAATTGGCTCTGAGTCCGCCAGAATATGCTTGTGCGATGAAAATTAATCCTAGAAAAGCTCCAGGCAAGGTGAGGATATTAGCTATTTTAGGTGATGGTCAAGGAATTGATGTGGCAAAAGACCAAAAGTTACTCCAGCAGTTACCCAATGCAGAAATTAAGTTTTTAGTGGAACCCAATCGTTCTCAACTGACACAACAATTGTGGGAGTCTGGTTGGGATATCTTATTTTTTGCGGGGCATAGTTCTAGTCAAGGTAAAGGGCAGATGTTGCTCAATGCTAAGGAAACTTTGACTATTGATCAATTAAAGTATGGCTTACAAAAGGCGATCGCTCAAGGTTTACAGTTAGCAATTTTTAACTCTTGTGATGGTTTGGGATTAGCACAAGATTTAGCTGACTTGCATTTACCTCTGGTAATTGTCATGCGTGAACCTGTACCAGATAGGGTAGCCCAGGAATTTTTGCAGCACTTTTTAGCACTTTTTTCGCGGGGGAAAACTCTCTATGCAGCCGTGAGGGAGGCAAGACAAAGATTACAGTCTCTAGAACAAGATTTTCCCTGCGCGACTTGGCTACCTGTAATTTGCCAAAATCCTGCCGAAATATCGCCAAGTTGGCAGGATTTAGTCGGTCAAAAGTTGGGTTTAAAGTTACCTCGTGCCGATGTAAAACGGTTGCCGATGGTGCTATTGAGTAGCTTGTTTGTCACATTCATTATAGTATTAATTCGGTCATGGGGAGGATTGCAATCATTAGAATTAGCAGCATTTGATCAGTTGCTGAGATTGCGACCTCAAGAACAACCAGACTCACGACTTTTGATTGTCACTATTACTGATCAAGACATCCAAGCCCAAGGACAAGAACCACGTCGGGGTTCCCTTTCAGACAAGCATCTCAACTTACTCCTGACAAAATTAGCGCCATATCAACCAGCCGCTATTGGTTTAGATATATACAGAGATTTTTCCGTAAGTGCTAGCCAACCAGAACTAGCCCAGCAGATGCAAAAAAGCGATCGCCTGATTGCTATCTGCAAACGTGCTGATCCAGAATATGATCCCACAGGTATTTCTCCACCGCCGGAAATATCCGCTAACAGGATTGGTTTTAGTGATTTTATCGAGGATGACGATAGTATCCTGCGTCGTCATCTGTTAGCGATGACTCCCAACCCCATTTCCTCAACTTGTACAACAGCTGATGCTTTTAGCATTAAGCTGGCATTTTTATATCTGCAAAACCGAGGAATTACAGCCAAATTTACCCCAGATTGGGATTTACAATTGGGTAATCAAATCTTTCCTCGATTGCAAAACCGGACTGGTGGTTATCAGTCCATAGATGCTCAAGGTAGTCAGATTTTACTAAATTATCGCTTTTCGCCAACCGTGCAAGCGATCGCTCCTCAAGTCACCCTCAGCCAAATTCTTAATGGACAAATCAACCCCAATGCCATCAAAGATAGAATTATTTTGATCGGTGTCACCAGTAACAGTAGTAGCGATTATTGGTCTACACCCTATGGTAAAAGTCCAATGGCGATCGCGCCAGGCATAGTTATTCAAGCACAAATGGTAAGTCAATTACTCGGTGCTGCTTTAGACAATCGCCCCCTTCTGTGGGTTTGGGATCAATGGCTGGAAATATTGTGGATTGGCAGTTGGTCTTTGACAGGTGGTCTATTTGCTTGGTATATTCGCAGTATAGCTTATCTCGGTACTATTAATAGTGTAGCAGTGATAATGTTATCTGGAATGTGCTTGATAGTGCTAACTCAGGGTGGCTGGATACCTCTAGTACCATCCATGTTGGGATTTATAGTCACGACCCTCCTCTGCCAGAGAGTCTTAGATAGCTACCAAAAGTAATCTACGAAATGGAGCTTTGAGGCTGACTACAAACTCTAGCTGTGAACGGTAGAAGCTGTCTTTGTTGAATTCAGAGAACGATTTAAAATTTTTAACACAGAACAGAAAATAGCTAATGAATTACTGCCAGGTAGTATTCAGTAGCTAAAAGCGATCGCCAAATCGGCTACAGTGACAAATTTTTAGATAAAAGCTAATCGATACTTAATTTAAGATCGACTATTTAGAACTAAGTTTAACTAACATCGACAAGATGTAAGAATTTTAACTCCGTTTTGCCAATGCCTTGTTTCCTGAACAGACTGGCGTGGGTTGTTTGACAAGATTTGCTAGCTCTTGCAGTTGATTAATCGCCTCTGCGCCTTCTAACTTCATTAATTCCCGATCATCTCGCATTTCTGTCCAGGTGATCCCATAGTCGGATACTAGAAACCGAATTAGGTGATTATTGCCCAGGCTAACCATAAATGAAGCACTGTTCATTTGGTCACCGCAGGTATAACAAGATGCAGGGTAGCCCCGCCTTTCTAGTACAATTGCCAAGGCTTGTAGGTTCATGACCAAGTCTTGAACGAATTGTCGATGTTGATGCGCTAGTCTTAGAAACACTTTTGTCCTCCAGACACCACAGTCATTTGAGTCTCTTTTATATTTTCTTTAGATTCTCTCACCCATTGGTATTGTAAACTATCCACTACAATTACCGAACATTTGTTGTAGTCAGAGATCGACTACCTTGCCTAGGGTAAGAGAAAACCTTACCAGTTGCCGTATCAAACTATTCAGTTTGCATAATCAGGTGATCAGGCAGAGTTAACAAAACGAATATTTTATTTACAAAATTCTGTCTGATTTTGGGGATCACTGGCAGCGATCGCTTTAAGATTAACTCAGATTTGGCATTAGTCAACCATAGGAAAACCACGGATTATACTTTCTTAACTGGATGCAGATGCTTTTAGTAATTGTCACAGTTTGAAAGCATTTTCAATGTTCGTAGTGAACTTTACTGGATAGTAGAACTACAGGTACTCTTTTGGATAGCTATTGCCACAGTTGATTTTCCCCAAGTCACATCCTCCTCGATGTATATATTTTAGGGAATAAGTGCGCCAGTTGTAGGTAGGGATTCAAATACTATGGTATGGCACACCATAACAAAGCGAATACCCACAGGTATAGAATCGAGCATAACCAAACTAAAAAACACGATGTTGCCATTTCGGCAATATTTTCCAACCTTTCAAGATTAAAAGAAGTGATGTAAATCACAAACACAGCCGGAGGACAGCCTGTTGTTCATTGTCAGCATGACTAAAATTCAGATTTATCCTTGAGAGTCGAGAAAAGCTGATTTGTTCGAGACTCTGTTAGCCCATAATATTTAAGACTAAACTTTAGTCACTCTAGCAATAGTTATAGATATCTGTAGTGCGTAATGGGGATTAGGGATGAGAGATTGAGGATTGGGGAAGAAAAAGACTCCATAGCTACGCTTAAGGCAGGATGCAATGGCAAATAGCATGAGGAACCGCGCCCATCAGAATGCTTCCCTTTGTTGATGCAATGCTTTTCCCTATTGCCTATTGCCTATTCTTTTGCCTTTCACCCCACTATTTCCCACCAACCAAAAGCAGGCCCGATAAAACGGATTGTTACCCACACTGTAACCATCAAACCAATACCTACCCAAGCACCGCGAGTAGTCCAAGTAACGAATAGTTCCGATTGAGACTTAGTAATGGGAATCCAAGGTAATATCCGGGGATCTTGACCATATTTTTCTCCATCTGTTGTTTTACGACGTTTTGCTTCACCCATAATTAATCATTCACAATTTAGTCAATGGTCAATGGTCAATGGTCAATAGTCAATAGTCAATAGTCATTGGTCATTAGTTATTGGTCATTAGTTTCATACTCATCACTCACTCCCTCACTCAGCACTCATCACTCTCTCACTAGGCTGAATTTTCCTCACCATTGGGAGTAAACAGGCTGGGATCGAGATAGTTGAGGCGTGCTAGGGGGCTGAGGGCGTTGAGGATTTGTGAGCCGTAGCTGCGGTTAACTACACGGCTATCGAGTAAGGCGACGATACCTTGATTTTCGCGTACGGGTGCGATCGCTCGTTGTAATTCATTTAGGGCAGTGGGTAGGAGAAATAGACGGAACCAGTCTTGATGCGATCGCTTATAATGTGTAACTCTACCAGCAACCAGGGGGTTTTCTAAGGATGGTAGGGGCAAGGTAGCAATAATTAACAATTGGGGTGCTGGTAAAACTGCTTGATGTTCTCGCCAAAATTCCCAGCCACTAACTAAGATCCCGTTTTCATCCAAACAAGTTTTTTCTACCTGTACCCGTGAGCCAAATTCCGAGGCTAAGATTGTCCCTACCTGGGCTTTGAGTGGTACATCCCCGACTAGTAAAACTGTCAATCCTGGGGCTGTGGCGCTGAGACAGACTAGGGTACGGACTTTATGAATAAAGGCGGCTTGAAATTCTGGTGTGTTGGGGAGAGGTAATTTATAGGGGATGTAGAGTTGAATGGCTTCTGATTGACTATCTGAGGCAAATTTCAAGCAGGTGACATCATCTAAACCCAAGCGCTGACGAAACAAAGGCGCTTCTGTTTCTGGTTCTAAAGCACTGCCCACTAACACTACTGGCTGTCGTTGCCAAATCGGGGCAAGCATTTGTGCTAATTCAATAGGTGCGTAGTGTAGAGAAAATAAACCCTGACGACGGGCAATAGTTGCCCAGAGGAGAGAGGGAGATGGAGAGATGGGGAGAGAGAGGGGAGAGGTGTTTTCTGCCTGTGGAATTTGTTGCCAAAAATTTTGCCAAACAGATGGGATACCTGGAGTTGTGGCTAAATCGGAGTGCAGTTGGTTTAAGATATCCGTTTCTGTTTGAGAGATGAGATAACACTCGTAGGGATTAGCAGGGTGCTTAAACAGTTCCTCAGTGAGTTGATCCCGTGCAGCGTTAATTGTCTCAGCTGCGTAAGGACAAGCCAGTATTAGTTGATCCCAGTCTTGAGGTTGAATATTTTGCGTTAGCTGACGACGGATTAAATCTTCTAAATCATCTACCCCATCAATAATTGTCGGGATACCTGGGGGAAAATAATTAGCAGAGGTAAATTGTCCTTTGAGCCAAGCTTCTGGGGAAATGAGAAGTATTCCTTGGAACTCAGCACCAGGCCAAACGTCACCTGTTCTGATTGGCTTATTAACCTGTAACCACTGCTGTAGACGGGGAATCTCCACTCGCAGTAACCGTTGCTGGACTGTTTCGCTGGCAACAATAATCACAGCCCCATGCCACATCAAAGCGGAGGCGACAAAACTAGTGCGATATAAACCTTGATAACCACAAACAGCCCCTACTTGAATGAGGGCGCTACGTCCTAGACGCAAGGCGCGTGCTACCAACCGTGCCATCGTTAAGTGATGGGGCCAGGAAGGGAAACCCGCCTGCGATCGCAAAAAGTTATGTAATGACAAATGAACTTCTGCTTCAATCACACGCTTTAAATCCCATACAAAGTGACTTTCATTGCCAATAGCCCCATGCTTAATTATGTTGTCAATGGTCAATGGTCAATCATCAAAAGTTAATTATTTTTACTTTGGACTATTGACTGTTGACTTTTGACTGTTGACTAATTATCAATCACCCTAAATTATGCCAACTTACACAGGAATTTCCAGCGAAGCCTTCAGACATCCACTGGATCGCCAAGCCGAGCAAGCTTTGCGAAATTTACCGGGTTTTGATTTAATTGCTCGTAAATTTGTGGAATTTGTCTACGAACGCCCTCAGCTAGTCTATCTAATGGGCAACACCATCCAAGTCGGGCCGCGTCAATATTCCACTATTTACCAGATGTTCCGGGAATGTGTGCGGGATTTGGACATTTATCCAGAACCGACACTGTTTGTTTCACAAAATCCCCAAGTCAATAGCTATGCTTTAGGTCAAGAAAATCCTTACATAGTCATTAACACAGGGGTACTAGACTTACTAAATGAAGTCGAGGTTCGGGCGGTGCTAGCCCATGAACTAGGGCATATTAAATGTGGTCATACTATTCTAATTCAAATGGCGATGTGGGCAATGAGTGCTGCTTCTGCCTTGGGAGAATTGACTTTTGGCATTGGTAATTTTGTCACACAAGCTTTGATTTACGCTTTTTTTGAATGGCGACGGAAAGCGGAGTTATCAGCAGATCGAGCCGCCCTATTGGTTACGGATGACTTAAATACCGTCCTGTATTCAATGATGAAAGTATCTGGTGGTAGTAGTAAGTACGCTCACGAATGCAGTTTACAAGAATTTATCAAGCAGTCAGAAAACTATCAAGCACTTGACGACGACGGACTCAATCAAGTGTATAAATTCTTAATGTATAGCGGCGCTGATGGGATGATGTTGACTCATCCTTTCCCGGTGGAAAGGGTACATTATTTACGAGAGTGGGCAGTCTCATCAGAATATCAACAAATTCGCCAAGGTAATTACCAGCGATCGCCCGCCTCCGGTTCTGTCGATGTCCCCAGCGCCACTTCCGAAGCCGAAGCCGAAAGATTACGCCGCCAAATTGAAGAATTACAACGAGAGATTGACAGAATGAGACGAGGTGAGTAAAGGGACAAGGGGACAAGGGGACAAGGGGACAAGGGGACAAGGGGACAAGGGGACAAGGAGAAAATACTTGTATAGGTTCTTTCCCCCCATCTCCCCATCTCCGCCTCCCGTCTTTCCCCAAAACGGTTGTCTAAGAGACTCCGTTTTTTTCTTGTCAGGTGTAGCCTCAGCATGAGAGCGATCGTTTTCGATATATTGACAGCTAACCTGATGAGGGCATTAACAAATACTCAAACTTAGCAACCACAGCATTTTTAACCCAATCCCCAATCCCCAATCCCCTGTTACCTGTCCCCTGTCACCTGTCCCCTCCTATAAAACATCCCTTGGAGAGTGGGAGAATCTCAAATGTGAATCCTTAAATCCTGAATCACAGGCAATTAACACTAAATTCCTTCTGAGAAATGCTAAATATGGCAATTAACTTTCCCAAGTGGCTATCTGTCATAGCTGCCATTCTTGCTCTGATCTT
The DNA here is from genome assembly GCF_013393945.1 of Nostoc sp. TCL26-01. NCBI lineage: Bacteria > Bacillati > Cyanobacteriota > Cyanophyceae > Nostocales > Nostocaceae > Nostoc > Nostoc sp. TCL26-01. Next base: position 2,401,310 of record NZ_CP040297.1, on the reverse strand, counting down.
ACTCATGCCGGAAACTGCTTTGGCAGCACCGTTTACATTTCCTGCCCCTGCTGCCAATTTAGTTACTCACTATCCTGCTATTTCTGACTTGGATTTGACTCCCTTGCAGCGTCAACGACTCCAAGCTGTACTGCAACGCCGAAATAAGGAAATCCAAGCAGTATTAGAACCATCACAAATTGCTGAACTCAAAAATCAACTGCATTCTGGTAATAGCTTCAATCAAGCCCTGATTAAACTAGACTTGCAACCAGAACAGCAACACCTGATTAAAGCCATAGAACAGTTGACAAGCCTGAAAATGAAAGCGCTGTTGTCTCGGTATTCTCTATCCAGCGTCAGTAATTAGGGGAAAAAGCGATCGCTGAATTTCTCACGAAATTTATAAAACCGAAGTCCAGAGGTTGTAGGGGCGGGTTTACAAGTATGCTTCCATCATTCACGAATATCTCGTGAACCCGCCCCTACCGTTTTGTGAGAAATGCAGGGATCGCTCTAAAGATACGATGAGAGCGATCGCTTTGGTTAAATTAGGGAAATAGTTGACTAATTTGTACTTCCACATCAGGAAATGCGAGCAAGGATAACGTTGCATCCTCATCTAAAATAAATTCTTGATTGTACCCTCCCATCCCAGGTTCACGGAAAACATATACCTGATGCTGATTTACGTCTAAAATCCAGTATTCAGCAATTCCGGACTTAGCATATAGAGGCGCTTTTTGTTGTCTGTCTGTTTCTAAGGAACTATCTGCTACCTCAATTAATAAAAATACTTCATTAGGTGTGGGGTGATGATCCAGATATTTACGGGGATCAAGATGAACGACGGCAATATCCGGCTCAGGTTCTGAGTATTGGTTTAATTGAATGGGATCTTGGACACGAACTAGGGCAACTTCCGCCAATAGTCGCTTGAGATAGTCTGATGCACATAGGGTTGTAGCTGCGTGGGGGGGATTTTTCGCACTCATCGGCATCACTTGCCCTTCTATTAGTTCCACCCGTTCATCGGCGGTAATAATCCCCGTCTCTAGCATCCGGTGGTATTCTTCTACATTCCATAAGCGTATTCTAGTTTGTATCATGAGTTATTTCCTTGGGCGATCGCTTTTACCCATCCAAACATCAATAAATCATAAAAATTCTGTCCCAATCCCCAATCCCCAGTCCCCAATCCCTAATCCCTATTTATAATTAATCTTGCCCCCTAAGTTCGTTACCATGTCGGAAGAAGATATCCGTGCCGCGAGGCTGGAGAAAGTAGCACAACTCAAGCAGCTAGGAACTAACCCCTATGCTTACCGTTGGGAGTCTACCCACCACGCTGCCCAATTGCAAGCAAGATTTGCTGATTTAGCTAATGGTGAAGAAGTTGATTTAGAAGTTGCGATCGCCGGACGTATTATGGCGCGTCGTGTTTTTGGTAAGTTAGCTTTCTTCACTTTGGAAGATGAAACAGGCACAATTCAACTTTATCTAGAAAAAAATCGTATACACGAAAATATGGCGGAGGTTGATGCCGATGCCTTTAATCATCTCAAACAACTCACAGATGTCGGAGACATTCTGGGAGTTAAAGGTACTATTAAACGGACTGAAAAGGGCGAGCTATCAGTTTACGTTACACAATACACTATCCTCACTAAATCACTCTTGCCTCTACCCGACAAGTGGCATGGGTTGACGGATGTTTCTAAGCGCTACCGTCAGCGTTACGTTGATTTGATTGTTAATCCCGAAGTTCGGCAAACTTTCCGCCGTCGCGCTCAAATTACGGCGGGGATTCGTCGCTATTTGGAAGAACGAGATTTCCTAGAAATTGAAACGCCAGTTTTGCAAAGTGAAGCCGGTGGTGCAGATGCTCGTCCTTTCGTCACTTACCACAACACCTTGGAAATGGAGTTGTATCTGCGAATTGCTACAGAACTCCATCTCAAGCGCTTGATTGTCGGTGGTTTTGAAAAGGTATTTGAATTGGGACGAATTTTCCGCAATGAGGGAATTTCTACTAGACATAATCCTGAATTTACCTCAATTGAAGTTTACCAAGCCTACGCCGACTACAACGATATGATGGCGTTGACGGAGGGGATCATTACTACAGTTGCTCAAGATGTACTTGGTACTTTACAAATTACCTACCAAGGGGAAACTATCGATTTAACCCCACCTTGGCGACGGGTGACAATGCACGATTTAGTGAAAGAATATACAGGCTTAGATTTTCATGCTTTCTCAACTTTGGCAGAGGCAAAGGTAGCAAGTCAAAGTGCTGGTATTCCCGGTGTAAATGAAGCCCAATCAATAGGTAAGTTGCTGAATTTAGCTTTTGAAGAAAAGGTGGAAACTAACCTAATTCAGCCCACCTTTGTGATTGATTATCCAGTGGAAATTTCGCCACTGGCAAAACCTCATCGTTCTCAATCTGGGTTAGTAGAACGCTTCGAGTTATTCATCGTTGGACGGGAAACTGCTAACAGTTTCTCAGAATTAACAGATCCCATCGATCAAAGAGAACGCTTAGAAGCCCAAGCTGCAAAAAAAGCTGCTGGTGACTTGGAAGCTCAAGGTGTAGATGAAGACTTTATCACAGCTTTGGAATATGGGATGCCACCCACAGGTGGTTTAGGAATTGGGATTGATAGATTGGTAATGTTGTTAACTGATTCTGCCAGTATTCGAGATGTAATTGCTTTTCCATTACTCAAACCAGAAAAATCAGAACCATCTCCAGAATCTGCAACTTAATTAGACTTGTATTTGGTGTAGATGTAGGTTGGGTTAAGCGCAGCGCAAAATAGATACTTAAAGCTTAACCGATATCTTGGTGTTGGGTTTCCTTACGTCAACCCAACCTACTGATCTGAGCTTAATTACACGTGTATTTGATGTAGGTTGGAACCAGCGCCACACAGTTGATTCTTAACCTACATTTTTTAAATATTCCAGGTGGGCTAGATGCTCATACCATTTCACGTTAATCATGATACACATGAATTATGTAGAGACGTTGCAATGCAACGTCTCTACTGTTTCACATTTACAGGAAATTGGTATTACCCAAGAACATGGTGTATTTATTTCTTGAAAAACGATTACAAAAATCGATTTTATAAAAAAATATTATTTTACAATTTCCATAAAAAAATGTATCAATTATCGAATCTTTCTGTCTAACATCTCCTATATAAGCTATTAATAAAACCTAACCACAGAGAGATGAAATAGGGAAAATTTGTGCTAGAAATAGTTTCAATGTTCGCTGATCAAACTATATGCAAGTAGTGACAGGGAATAATTGCGGAATTTTACCAAATATTGCTCATCTTCCTCACAGCCGTCCCCAAATTTTAGGTTTTCTTGCTCATGCTTGATAAAGTAACTGCATACACTGAACCATTGGTTGATACTAGCGAATGGAATGTTATTGAAACAGCGTTTAATCCGACACAATTACATCACAAAGAAACCGTTTTCACTCTTGGCAATGGTTATTTAGGCACAAGGGGAAGTTTTGAGGAAGGCTATCCAGCAGACTCAGCCGCAACGATGATTCATGGCGTTTATGATGATGTCAAAATAGCTCACACAGAACTTGTCAACTGTCCTAACTGGCTACCGTTGGTGGTGAAAGTAGGCGATGAGACTTTTAGCTTAAATTCTGGGGAAATTCTGCATTATGAACGCAGGCTGGATTTGCGTTTAGGTTTAGTAAGTCGGGATATACGCTGGCGATCGCCCAAGGGACATACAATAGATTTGCGCTTTGAACGCTTCGCTAGTTTAGCAGACCAACACCTGTTAGCTATTCGTTGTCAAATCACTTCTGTCGATTTTACAGGTGAAATTGCAGTCACAGCCGGATTTGAGACTCAACCAAATACGCAAGGGGTTCCACATTGGCGTACTCTTAATCAAGGTGGCATAGATAGCATAATTTGGTTGCAAAGTCAAACCTTACACTCTCACATTCAGTTGGGGATGAGTGCCAAGTTAGTAGTGGAAGGTGATGAGACTGCATCTGTGGCGGTAGAGAATGTAGCTGATACACCTGTGTTGACGACTAAGTTTGCATCCTACCCAGGCAAAACAGTCATTGTAGAAAAAATTATCACCCTATTTACTTCACGGGAAACCCCAACGCCCATCGCCGCCGCTTTAGAACGACTAGCTGATGAACCCAGATATACTACCCTACTAGCAGCGCATATTGCAGCTTGGGAGCAAGTCTGGGAAAATAGCGATATTGTGATTGAAGGCGATCGCCAAGCTCAACTCAGTGTCCGTTACAATCTTTTTCAACTACTAGCTGTCGCACCCCGTCACGACGATACAGTCAGCATTCCCCCCAAAACTCTCTCCGGTTTTGCCTATAGCGGACACGTATTTTGGGACACAGAAGTTTTTATCCTGCCTTTTCTCACTGCCACTCAACCAACTTTAGCCCGTAACTTGCTCACCTACCGTTACCACACCTTACCAGGAGCAAGACGCAAAGCCCAAGAAGCGGGATATCAAGGAGCAATGTTTGCTTGGGAAAGTGCGACTACAGGCGATGAAGTCACACCCCGATGGGTTCCTGGCGCTAATGGTGAGTTAATCAGAATTTGGTGTGGTGATATCGAAGTACACATCACAGCTGATGTGGCTTATGCAGTTTGGCATTATTGGCAAACCACCGATGATGATGAATGGATGCGGGACTATGGAGCAGAAATTATGCTTGATACCGCTATTTTCTGGGAAAGTCGGGTGCAGTGGAACCAACAACGTCACAGTTACGATATCCTCGATGTGATTGGCCCTGATGAAAATCACGATCGCGTCAATAATAATGCCTTTACCAATCTCATGGTACAGTGGCACTTGCAATCAGCTTTAGCATTTTGGGACTGGTTTAAACACGTTTATCCTCAAAAAGCCGCACAATTAGTCAATCAACTCGACTTAACTACAGAACGCCTACATCATTGGGCAGAAATTCAAGAGCGAATCTTTGTTAATCAAGATGCGGCTACAGGTTTAATTGAGCAATTTGAGGGCTTTTTCCAGCTAGAAGCTGTGGATTTAACTGATTATGAACCCCGAACAAAATCTCTGCAAGCCTTGTTGGGTATTGAAGCCACCAGCCAAAAACAAATTCTTAAACAACCAGATGTGTTGATGTTGCTTTACTTGCTGCGTCAAAGTTACGACTACAACACCCTCAAGGTGAACTGGGACTATTATAACCAACGCACTGATCACACCTATGGTTCTTCACTAGGCCCAGCAATTCACGCTATCTTAGCTTGTGACCTCAACCAACCAAGTGAAGCCTACACTCATTTTTTACGAGCTGCCTTAGTAGATTTGGATGATGTCAGGCTAAATGCAGGCGAAGGAATTCATGCCGCCAGTGCGGGAGGAATTTGGCAAGCTGTAGTTTTAGGATTTGGGGGTATTAGAATGACGCAATTCGGCCCGATGGCTTGTCCTAATCTTCCACCCACTTGGAAGCGCTTAAAGTTCCGGCTGCAATGGCGCAATGAGTGGTTTGATTTTGACTTACAACCAGAAACGGCAATGGAGACACAAGCAGTTCCTGTTTTTAGTCAATAGTCAATAGTCAATGGTCAATGGTCATTAGTCAATGGTCAATGGTCAATGGTCAATGGTCAGTTGCAATTCTTCTTCCCTCATACCAATTTCCTTTAAATGTGAACAGTAGAGACGTTGCAATGCAACGTCTCTACATAATTTATGTGTATCATGACTAACGTGAAATGGTATCACTCCCTCACTCAGCACTCAGCACTTTTCTGAGTTTATGGGGAAAAATTAGAAATACTTAAGAACAAAACATCGGTACTCAACGACTTATGATCAATGCAACAAGTTAAAAGTTAATAACTGATAACTGTTGATATTGACTCTTGACTATTGACTATTGACTAATGAGGTTGAAATTGAGCGTTCCCGACGCTGTAAAGATGTGGTTCAACGAGATAGTTAAGCGTCCAGCCCTTGCTGTGACTGTGTCAGTTTTATGGTTGATGCTGATTGGTTGGGTAGCTTATGGATGGAATTTAGGCAATGTTGGCTTGATTGATGAAACCGAGCCACTGTTTGCGGAAGCTTCCCGACAAATGCTAGTAACGGGTGATTGGATCACACCTTATTTCAATGGACAAACCCGTTTTGATAAACCTATTTTAATATATTGGTGTCAGGCGATCGCCTATGCTGTGATCGGGGTGAATGAATGGGCAGTACGTATGCCTTCAGCTTTGGCAGCTTTTGCAGTCGTTGCTTTAGCTTTTTACACTGTACAGTGGTCTTTGGCCAGAAAAGACGAGTTAGAACAAACACAATTCCCCATTCGTCGTTATTTAACCGCCGCCATAGCCGCAGCCGTCACAGCCTTTAATCCAGAAATGCTGATTTGGGGAAGAACTGGTGTTTCCGATATGTTGCTGACTGGGTGTATAGCATCTGCCCTGTTATGCTTTTTTCTGGGATACTCTCAAAATGCTAAATTTTCTCACAAATGGTATTTGGCTTGTTATGTGCTGATAGCTGGGGCAATTTTAACTAAAGGCCCTGTGGGCATTGTCCTGCCGGGGATCATTATTGGGGCATTTCTGCTGTATGTAGGACAGTTGGGAACAGTATTACGAGAAATGCGTTTGATTTTAGGGATTTTGGTGATCTTGGGATTGTCTATTCCTTGGTATGCTTTAGTCATTTGGCGCAATGGTTGGAGTTTCATTAACGCCTTTTTTGGTTATCACAACCTGGAGCGTTTTACAGAAGTCGTTAATGGTCACTCTGCACCTTGGTATTTTTACTTTGTCATAGTTCTGTTACTGTTTGCTCCATACTCAGTTTACCTGCCTTTGGCAATGGTGCGACTGAAGTTATGGGAGCGATCGCATTGGCGCAATCAAGAACGTTCTCAGCAGTTGGGTGTATTTGCCTGCATTTGGTTTATCAGTGTCTTTAGCTTTTTTACTGTTGCTGTCACCAAATTACCCAGCTATGTCTTACCCTTGATGCCAGCCGCCGCAATTTTGGTGGCTTTGTTGTGGAGTGATTTCTTTTCTCATAGTCAACAGACAACCAAGACAGTCCCTAATTATCCATTTTCTCTCTTACAGATTAGTGGATGGATAAACGTGATCTTTGTCACTATATTAGCAGTAGCATTATTTCACTTATCCCAATTATTAGGAAGTGATCAAGCTGCCCCCAACTTCCGGCAAAATATCCAAGATTCTGGTATTCCAGCAATAGGTGGTTGGCTGTGGCTAGTGGTAGCAATTGTTGTTGCTGTGCTAATTGTACGTCGCTATTGGCATTCAATTATTGCTGTCAATTTGCTGGGATTAATAGCATTTATGATAGTTGTATTGATGCCGGCTCTATTGTTAATGGATCAGGAACGTCAACTACCATTGAGAGAATTGTCTGCTGTTGTTGCTCAAGTACAACAACCAAAAGAAGAGTTACTCATGGTTGGTTTTAAAAAACCAAGTGTGGTTTTTTATAGCCACAAACAAATTAATTTCATCAAGTTTACTAAAGATGGTGTGAAATACATCCGTAACCAAGCTAATCAACAAATTAAGCCTGCTTCGTTGTTGTTGCTGACTGAGAAGAAAAACTTTTTTAGAATGGACTTACAACCTGATGAATACAAAAATTTAGCTATTAAAGGTGCTTACCAATTAACTCGGATTAATTTCAAGACCATGAAACCAGAAAAAATCAATATCTCATAATTATTAGTAGAGACGTAGCATTGCTACGTCTCTACGTCTCTTTCTAATTAGATACGAGAGTAACGAAATCTAATTCTTAGCAGTCTTAACCAGCGTAACCAAACTTGTGCTGGCTGCTCAAAGAAGGTAAAAATATCCCCAAAACCCAAATTAGTTTTTTGATGGTGTAACCAGTGTCTCTCAGGCGTAGTGATAAAGAGAACCTGACATAAAATATTGGCAAATTTGGGAGTTTGCCAACCTAAAGCACTAACGTGTCTCCACCACACATGAAATTGCCCCAATAATAATCCAGCAATCACACCAATGGGAGAGAAAGACCACAAAACTGCTGCCACTATTAGATAAGGTAACGCTCCTAAAATACCATCTAAAAGCACTTGGGTATTGAGTGTCAAAATAGCGTAGTGACGAAAATCCTTTTTCCATGAGTGGTGCGTCTTTAGATGGAGGCTACCAAAAACGTGTTCGGGTACGTGGTAAAAGAACGTAGACAAAAAATCGCCGAAAAACAGTAATAGCCAGGCAACAGCGATAGCCTCAAGCATTTGTACTCCTCAAGAAAAACATGGACATGATGCTGTTAACGCAGAGACTTAATTTCACAACTATGTAAACCAGGTTGCTAGTTATGTAGATATAGTCTCTAGTGGTGGTAATAGGTAATTGAGAGGAAATTATTACTCATTACGTATCACCTATTACCTATTACCAGTCTGGAAATTTATGACTAGCAACTTAGGTTATGTAAGTAACCTTTGAGAACTCTTATTTGGCTTCTGGCTTTGGGCCGATGGCATCGATACATCTAAACCCCGATAGATTTACCGTATTTTATCATAGACACTTCACAATCTTCTTATGAAGAGATAACAATATGAGCAAAGAATGAGTTAAAGCTGGTACAAATTTAGGTTAAGGTTTTCTCACATCGGCTTGATTTCAGTGCCGACATTACTTACCTGCATAATAAAATACACTATTACTTATAGAGAAAAATACCAGACAACTGTAATCTGGTATAGTCTGGTGTAATCTATCTTTAAGATGATGAATAAAGCTGTGGAGTCAAAGTTGTGATTGATTTCAACCAGTATAAAGCTTTAACTTTTGATTGTTATGGCACTTTGATTAACTGGGAGTCTGGTATTCTAACATCCATTCAGCCAGTTTTAACTGCTCATAATATAAACTTAAGTGACGAACTAATTCTAGAACATTTTGCAGAATTTGAATCAGCACTGGAACAAGGGGAATATCGTCGATATCGAGATGTATTACGGGGTGTAGTGCAAAAGTTTGCGGAACAATTTGACTTTGAACCAACAACTCATGAGATAAATTCCCTGGCGGATTCAATTCAGCATTGGCAGCCTTTTTCTGATACGGTGGCAGCATTAAAATCTCTCAAGCAAAAGTTTGGTCTAGTCATTATCTCCAATGTAGATAATGATTTATTTGCCTTTTCTGCCAAACTGCTACAAGTAGAATTTAATCATGTCATCACAGCCGAACAGGCAAAAAGCTATAAACCATCACTCAACAACTTTAGATTAGCAATTGAGAGAATCGGCATCCCCCAACAGCAGATATTACACGTTGCCGCTAGCGTTTATCATGACATTGTTCCAGCCAAGTCTTTAGGAATTGCTACAGTTTGGGTGAATAGGAGAGGAGAGCAAAAAGGTGCTGGTGCTGCTTTACCAGCAATAGCTCAACCTGATTTAGAAGTACCAGATTTGCAGACTTTAGTGTCTGAAATTAATCTATAGGCATCGGCTTTGACTACTAAAATTATTTGCTTAGGTAGGTAATCGGGAAAATGATAGAGCCGTCATAAATTATCTGTGAGAAGCAAGAACCCCGACTTCTTTGAGAAGAGGGGGTTCTAAATATCTTTTTATAACTCTACAGTTTTATATTCTGACTAAAACTGGTTGATTTTCTACTGAACTCACAGCGTTTGTTTCTGAATCTGTTGTGTAAATTTCGCAAGAGTTATTTGGACTCTCGATTAATTTAACTTTGTACAGCTTGGCTCCTAATTTTTGGATAGGCGATCGCAGTAAATTATTAATATGCAAAGCAATATTCTCAGCCGTCGGTACAACCTCAGCAAAAAAAGGAATATCTTTGTTTAAAAAGGTGTGGTCAAATGGTTCTACCACATAATCTTCAATCACCTGATGTAACGCACCTAAATCCACAATCATTCCTGTGCGCTGATCAATTTCTCCTTTGACTGTCACTTCTAAATGGTAGTTGTGTCCATGTCCGTTGGGACGCGCACATTTACCATAAATCTCATGGTTGTCTTCTTGACTCAAGCGAGGATGTGCTAGCCGATGAGCGGCGCTAAAGTGAGTGCTGATAGTGAGGTAAGCTTCCATTCCGGTTCCTAAATAATCTGCCCAAAGTTCTGGATGTTCAAACAACTGTACGCGGACTAGAGGCAAGTGGGGTGCTAGTCGCTGCCAGATAACCCGTGCGATATGCTCAGTCGTAGGCAAGGTTTGTTGAAATTCTGCCCAGACATCGTTGAGATAGGAAAAGTCCAATTGATTGGTAACTTCCCTTTTGATAACTTGTTTCACATCAGACAAGTTCAACACCATGCCATATTCATCTAATTCTCCAGCCAGAGAGATAAATACGATATAGTTATGCCCATGTCCAGGAAATCGAGAGCAAGCGCCAAATTTCTCAATATTTTCGGCTTCACTCAGTTCTGGTAACCAATAGCGATGACTAGCCGAAAACTGAGCGCGGCGATTTACGATACATTGCATGAGTTCACTGGAAACAAATTTTAAACTTTCTTAATCTTTCACTACTTTTAGGATAGACTAATTTCTTGGCCTATGGTTAAGAGAAAAGTTGTAGCGATCGCTTTTACACTATATCTAAGCCAACGTGAATTCGACCGATCTGAAAAACCCCTCTCCAAACCTCTCTCCTTTTAGGGGAGAGGCTTTAAAACCTTCATTTTTCGTTAATATTTCTACTCTTTACTCCCCTCTCCGCGTCGGAGAGGGGCTGGGGGTGAGGTCAAAATCCTGTACATCGAACTCACGTTGACCTAGAAAATCAAATTATTCTGACTGAAATTAGTAGCAGTAAAGTTGCTAAGTGTGACTAAGGTGCTGAAACTTGCATTTCCCGCAACACCATCAGTATCAACTTGGATGAGAGTATTTAAACCGGATTGAATACCTCGGATATAACCATTAGTAATTGGACTTGTGCCTGTGTAGTTCAAGCTAGCTAACAAAGCTTGTACAACCAGGACATCATCTGTACTGCTAAAGTCCGTAATGGTATCAACGCCTTCACTCAAACTATTGTAGACAAATTTATCATTGCCAGTGCCACCAGTGAGCTTGTCGCTGCCAGCACCACCAACAAGTATATCGTTACCCGTGCCACCAATCAGGGTGTCATTTCCATTCCCGCCATTGAGAGTATCATTGCCATCACCACTGGTGAGGATGTCATTATTATCACCACCAGACAGGTTATTATTAGCGCTGTTACCAGTGATATTATTAATCAGTGCATTTCCAGTACCATTGATAAGATTGCTACCTGTGAGGATAAGATTCTCTAAGTTGTTACCTAGCGTCCAACTGATCACAGAACTAACTGTATCAGTTCCTTCATTGACTAGTTCTGTAATTTGGTCGCTACTGCTATCGACGTAGTAGGTGTCATTACCAGCACCACCAATCATTACATCATTACCAGCACCGCCATCTAAACTATCATTCCCAATACCGCCGTTGAGGGTATCATTACCTGCATCTCCTTTGAGAATGTCATCATTATCACCACCCAACAAGGTGTTATTAGCAGTGTTACCAGTAATACTATTTTTCAACCCATTGCCAGTACCATTGATGGCATTGCTACCTGTGAGAATGAGGTTTTCTAAGTTGTAGCCTAGTGTCCAACTGATAGCAGAATTGACTATATCTGTTCCTTCATTGACTACCTCTATAATTTGGTCGTTACTGCTATCGATATAGTAGGTGTCATTACCAGCACCACCAATCATCACATCGTCGCCAGCGCCACCATCTAGTATGTCGTTACCAGCACCGCCATTAAGGGTATCATTGCCTAATTCTCCTTTGAGGTTATCGTCACCACTATCTCCATTGATGATGTCATCACCAGCTTTACCATTAAGAATGTTACTGCCACTATTACCAGTAATTAGGTTTTTGAGTGCGTTACCTGTGCCTGCAAGGCTACTAGTGCCAGTGAAAATCAGATTTTCGACATTTTCGCCCAAAGTGTAGCTGATGGATGCGCGAACAGTATCCGTTCCTTCGTTAATGTTTTCGACTACTTTATCTGCACTGTTATCGACAATGTAAGTGTCATTGTCTAACCCTCCTGTCATGGTATCTTGACCTGTGCCGCCATCAAGGGTGTCATTTCCGGCTAAACCAAACATGGTATCATTGCCACCTAAGCCTTGAATTACATCATCATTGGATGTGCCAGTGATGCTATCGTTGCCAGCAGTACCAGTGAGGTTGCGAATGTTGATAGCAAATGTATCACTGACAGTTGCGCCTTTTTGATCTCTTGCTGTGACTTTGATGTTGAGTGTGCTTACATCAGCTACGCTGGGAGTGCCTGTAAAGGTGCGGGTGATGGAATTAAATTTCAACCAACTAGGTAGAGAAGTGCCGTCTGCTTTGCTTGCTGTATAACTGAGGCTATCACCTATATTTGGGTCAGAGAAAGTATTTACGGAAATGGTGAAGTTGAAGGGACTATTAGAGCCAGTTGTTTGATCTATAATTGCGTTTGTGACAATAGGTGCATTATTAAGGGTACTAGCAAGATAATTTTTAATGTCTGCTTTTGTCCAAATAATTGCACCATTATCAAATTGAAATTCTTCCACAGAAAGGACTTCGTAAGGATAATCAAACTGATTTTTGATCGTGAGTTGATCAATGTTGTCTTTGACCTTAAAAATCAAGTCATTACCTTGTCGAACAATTTCCATTGTTTGTGGAGTTAATCCCCTACCAAACTTCACTGTGTCATAGTAACTATTCAAGGCATAGTAACCTTCTTGAATAATATCTTGACCATAATCGTGTTTAAAAATGTAAGTATCATTTCCTGTACCTCCTACTAAGGTATCATCGCCTAAACCACCATCTAATGTTTCATTGTTAATTCCTTCAGAATAACCAACTATATAGTCATCTCCGTCTGTTGACTGTAATAGGTATTGTTTGATATCTTCTTTTGTCCAAATAGTTACGCCGTTATCAAACTGGAATTCTTCTACTGAAAGGGATTCTTGGTAATAATCAAACTGATTTTTTATTGTCAGGCGATCGCTACTACCTTTGACTTTGAAAATCAGGTCATTTCCAACACGTAATATTTCCATTGTGTTAGGTGTTAACCCTGCACCAAACTTTACTGTGTCATAGTTGGTGTGCCATACATATTCACTTTCTTGAATGGTATCTTGACCATAGCCTAGCTTAAAGATGTAGGTGTCATTTCCTGTTCCACCTGCTAAAGTATCATTACCTAAGCCGCCATCTAAAGTTTCTGAAGAACCACCACTAGTCGCTGCTTCATTGGCACTAGCAGAATAACCTAGTAGATAATCATCTCCATTTGTAGGCTTTAATAAATATTGTTTAATATCTTGATTAGTCCAGATGATTGCACCGTTATCAAACTGAAACTCTTCTACTGCTAGTGATTCCTTGTAATACTCAAAATGATTTTTTATTGTCAGGCGATCGCTACTACCTTTGACTTTAAAAACTAGGTCGTTCCCTTGTCGAACAATTTCCATTGTGCTGGTAGTTAATCCTGCACCAAACTTCACTGTGTCATAGTTGGTGTGCCATACATATTCACTTTCTTGAATGGTATCTTGACCATAACCTAGCTTAAAGATGTAGGTGTCATTTCCTGTTCCACCTGCTAAAGTATCATTACCTAAGCCACCATCTAAAGTTTCTGGAGAACCACCACTAGTCGCTGCTTCATTGGCACTAGCAGAATAACCTAGTAGATAATCATCTCCATTTGTAGATTTTAATAAATATTGTTTAATATCTTGATTAGTCCAGATGATTGCACCGTTATCAAACTGAAACTCTTCTACTGCTAGTGATTCTTTGTAATACTCAAAATGATTTTTTATTGTCAGGCGATCGCTACTACCTTTGACTTTGAAAATCAGGTCTTTCCCTTGTCGAACAATTTCCATTGTGCTGGTAGTTAATCCTGCACCAAACTTCACTGTGTCATAGTTGGTGTGCCATACATATTCACTTTCTTGAATGGTATCTTGACCATAACCTAGCTTAAAGATATAGGTGTCATTTCCTGTTCCACCTGCTAATATATCATTCCCCAAACCACCGTCTAATATTTCACCAGAACCACCACTTAAAGCTGTATCATTTGTTCCTGAAGAATAACCAAGTATATAGTCATTTCCATTTGTAGACTTTAATAAATATTGCTTGATATTTGCTTTCGTCCAAACAGTTGCACCATTATCAAATTGGAATTCTTCGATGGAAATTGCTTCAAAGGGATAATCAAATTGATTTTTTATTGTCAGGCGATCGCTACTACCTTTGACTTTGAAAATCAGGTCATTACCTTGTCGAACAATTTCCATTGTGTTGGTAGTTAAACCTGCACCAAATTTCACGGTGTCATAGTAGCTATTCAAGCCAGAGTAGTCTTCTTGAATGGTATCTTGACCATAACCTTGCTTGAAAATATATATATCATTCCCTATACCTCCGGCTAAGGTATCATTGCCTGTGGCATTTTCCAAAGTATTGGCATTTGCATCTCCAGTTAATAAGTTATCTTCGGGGAGATTGCTTGGCAAAGACATGGAGTTGATAGCTGACCGAGTTATGCTTGTTCCATCGGCAAATGTAAACTGATCTATACCATAGGGGGTGCTTCTAAACTGATCTTCAATGATGAGGCGATCGTTAGTATTTTTGATTGCTAAGTAGAGATGATCTTTTTCTGTACTACTATTCGTTTTTCGCCAGAAAATAATATCTGATTTACTAATACCTGCTTTGAAACTAACGATATCAGTACCAGTGTTATAGTTTTCAACAACAGTATCAACTGCGTAGCCTCGACCAAATATATAAGTATTGTTGCCAGCACCACCATTCAATAAGTCGTTTCCTGCACCGCCATCAAGGGTATCATTACTTTGATATCCCAATAAGTAATCGTCGCCAGTGGTGGATTGCAGTAACCAAGTTTGAATATTTTCTCTTGTCCAGATTGTCCCATTAGCAAATACAAACTGGTCTATGCCATAAGGGCTATTTTTAAACTGACCTTCAATAATAATTTGGTCGTGGGTATTTTTAATTCCTAAGTAGAGATTATCTTTTTCTGAACTACTATTTGATTCTCTCCAGAAAGTGATATCAGATGGATTAATACCCGTTTTGAAACTGAGAGTATCTGTACCAGTGTTATAGTTTTCAACAATAGTATCAACTCCATAACCACGACCAAAGACATAAGTATTGTTGCCAGAACTACCGTTCAATAGATCGTTTCCTGCACCACCATCAAGGGTATCATTGCTTTGATATCCCAATAAGTAATCGTCGCCAGTGGTAGATTGCATTAACCAAGTTTGAATATTTTCTCTTGTCCAGATTGTCCCGTTGGCAAATACAAACTGGTCTATGCCATAAGCAGCACTTCTAAACTGATCTTCAATGACAATTTGGTCATGGGTATTTTTGATTGCTAAATAGAGATTATCTTTTTCTGAACTACTATTTGGTTTTCGCCAGAAAGTAATATCAGATGGATTAATACCTGATTTAAAACTGAGAGTTTCTGTACCAGTGTTGGAATTCTCAGCAATAGTATCAATTCCGTAACCACGACCAAAAACATAAGTATTGTTGCCAGCACCACCGTTCAATAAGTCGTTTCCTGCACCACCGTCAAGGGTATCATTACTTTGATATCCCAATAAGTAATCGTCGCCAGGGGTGGATTGTAGTAACCAAGCTTGAATATTTTCTCTTGTCCAAATTGTCCCATCAGCAAATGTAAATTGGTCTATACCGTAAGCGTTATTGACTAACTGATCTGTAATGATGAGACGGTCATGAGTATTTTTAATTGCTAGGTAAAGATTATTTTTTTCTGCATCATTGTTTGATCTGCGCCAGAAAGTGATGTCAGATGGACTAATACCTGCTTTAAAACTGATAATATCTTGACCTAGATTATTCTGAGTAATAGTATCAATTCCATAGCCACGACCAAAAACATAAGTATTTTGACCAGAACCTCCTTTGAGGGAATCATTTCCTATCCCACCATCTAAGATATCGTTACCATCTCCACCGTCGAGAAAATCATCTCCCTCTTGTCCATATAATTGGTCGTCACCTTGTTCTCCGTAAAGGCTGTCATCATCTAATCCACCAAGTAATAAATCATTGCCTTTATTACCATATAATTTATCTTTACCTTCTCCTCCTTCGATTTGGTCGTCTCCTTCTCCTCCTGTGAGAATGTCATTACCAAAATCTCCAGAAATGAGAATTGCTTTAACTCCAATGTAAGTAATTTGATTGCTAATTTTAGTCCCAATAATAGCTTCGATGTTATTACTATCTTTGAGAATCAGATGTAAGCGAGAATCTAAGTCAATGGTGACTATATCAAAACCTTCTCCTCCATCTAAACTTGTGAAAATATCATCTTTATCGACAGTAATAGTATCGTCTCCAGCACCAGCTTTAATGACATCCTTCCCTATACCACCGTTAATAATATCGCTACCACCTGCACCAGTGAGGGTATCATCTCCTGCACCTCCATTGAGAATTCCCCCTGTTGTGCTACTAGCTAAAATGGTCAGGATATCGTTTCCTTTACCTCCGGTGACAGCGTAGGTAATAGTGGGATCAATTGTTAAATTCAGATTACCCGCCGTATCGTCAGCAATGATAATGTCGGGTTTATTTTCAAAGTTAAATTTGTTAATACCTCCGGGTAGCGTTTCTAATTTAACGCCATTGGGATTATAAGCAAAAGCAACATCAAAAATTTGGGAGCGTTTTCTAAATTCATAGCCTAGTTGAGTAAAATAAGTGGAAGCAGTGATCAGATTTCCGGCTACTTCAAAGTTTTTCTGTTGACTTGCTAGGGAAATATCTTCGATACCGTAGCGATGTAGGGCTGCTAATTCACCTAGTTCTACTTTATGATTACCATTGGCATCAATCCAAATTCGGATTTTTTCAAAGTTAGTGTCTTGAGAATTCAGTAAGCGATCGCCATTACTATTTAAACTACTGATAGAAGTAACATTAGTTTGACTAGTTAAGGAAATAAACTCATTTAGGTCAGTAATTCGACCATCATTATTTCTGTCTATCACTAATATTCCATCAGCAGGAGATACCCATCCTGTCTGTTCTAGATAACCATCATTATCTAAATCTGACATAGCGAAGGAATCTTGAGCCGAAATTAACTGAAGTCCATTTCCAAACAAGTCCACAACTGCTAATTTGTAGGAACTCAGCGCGTAACTATCAGGTACATCTAGCTGAACATCTATGGTTGATTCTCCTTGAGTTAACACTGGTTGTAAAGAAATTGAACCATCAGCCGCTAAGGTAGGATAAAAATCCTTGCCATTAGCCAAGCGGATAAATTCAATTCGGCTGTTCTCATCAACCCAATTTTTTATCGTGATTGTGACAGGTTGAGCCTCGTTAGTAGCAGCATTTGAATTAAATGATGGCAGAACATAAGAAATAGTAACAATTAAATCCTTATTTTGTAGCTTTAAGCTGTGAATGGTGTTTGTTCCTAAAACAAGAGTATCTATGCCACCATCTCTAACTTTACCTTCGTAATCTCCTGTATCATAAATGGTTGTATTTAAACCATCACCAAAAGAATATAAATAAGTATCATTTCCCGCACCACCTGCAAGGGTGTCATTCTCTCCTAAACCTCGCAGAACATCAGCACCGATAGTTCCTTGAAGAGTGGTATTGCTGCTAGTCGCAGTTTGAACACTATTAGCAGGTTTTAATTGCCATTGCCCGCTAAAATTGTCTAAAAAGTATTCTTGGTTATTCCCCAAGCGAATAAATTCAATTTTATTAGTTGCAAAGTTCTTGATAGTTAATTGATTCGTTATCGGTGCAGTGGGATTACTCGGATTGATGATATTAATAATTAAATTACTGCCACTTTGTTGTAGCTGTAAATTGGACAGTTGAATGTTACTGTCAAATTCAATAACATCTACTCCCCCGATATCCTCAATCGTATCTTTACCATTTCCTAGACTATAGCGGTAAACATCATCACCCTTACCACCTTGAAGGGTTTCTGCGGCTGAAGAAGAAATTAAAACGTCATCACTATTATCATTCCCTTGAAGCACACCCCCACTACCAGAGATAATTTTAGTGACATTATTACCTTTATAATTATCTGAAGATTGTGGTGTGCTAAGGCTAAATTCTATCCCCTTAGCCAAGACGATTTTAAAGTTAGCGACCAGTTCATTTTCTAACTTAACTGTGCTATTCTCCACAACGATTTTAAAACGACTTCCATCAGCAAAGCGTAAGATTTCTAAACGATTCTTTGTATTTGTCAACCAGTTAGCAATTATCTGTCCATTAATACTTAAATTATTGCCACTGAGAGACAAACGTACTTGAGAAGGTAAAACATCTAAACCAAAATCTCTGATGGTGGGGTCTTTCGTGTATAGATTTAGGGTAACTTTATTATCTTTATCTACATTAATTGTGTAAAGGCTGCCATCAGTAAACCGGAGAAACTGAATTTTATTTTCTGGTTGTGTTTTTACCCAACCGTAAATTCTTTCACCATTGACAATCAAATCATTGCCTTCGATGGTAAGGGTAATGGTTGTTGGTAAAAGATTCGTTGCAACTTTTTTGATCAGATCATCATTGAGTTCTGAGGGAACAAAACCATCCCAAGGATGGGACTGCAAATCTACAATTCTTTTATCTGCATCTTGAATTGATGTTGCTGCAAGTTTATTGACATATTCCTGATATAAAACAGGGTTATCTTGATAAGTACCATATTCTTTAGCAATTTGTAAAAGCTCGTTAAAATCTTCGAGATTACTTCTAGAATTGGTGTAATTATTAAAGAGGCGTTTGATGTAGCGATCGCCTCCTTCAATCTGTGTTTTAGTGATTTGATAAACTACACCTGCTTCAATAGCTGCTTGAGCATTATTAAAACCTACTCTTCTGCGATAACTACTTCCGCCAGGAGCATCATCTTGTAGTTGATAAACTAATTGTTCTTTGTAATGACCATAATAAACATTCTCAACAGACAGCAATTGACCACCAGTGGCTTGTGCAAAGAAATTGAGAATATCTTTAGCCGCTTCACCCATTTGACGAGCAATTTCTGTATTTCCCTCATCTAACTCGTATGCAAATTTAGCAATGAATTCTCCATCAACAATGTTAACAACATACGCAGCACGAGGAAAATCTTCATCCCCAAAGAATCCACCGATAAGGCTACCAATCACTGTTCCCACAAAAATTCCTAGTGGCCCTGTTAAATAGGAAAAACTAAGCAATTTAGCAATAGCTGGAATAATTGCAGCACCTAATGAACCGCCTATAGCTGAACCTTGATTTACTTGACCTTCACCGATAATATTCCACCGAGCAAAAGCTTTGTATAATTCAGAGCCAGCATAAGAGTAAATATAAGAATTTAGACGACCAGCATAAGAATTAACTAGACTTAAGCCTGTAATTTCTGCAACACTTGATATCTGAAGATAATTTAAAGCAAACTGAGGAAAGAATTCTACAGCTATTGAAGTGAAAGCATAATCAACAATTGCTTGAGTAAGTGTATTGACTCCAATTACAGCTAAAGTATTGTCTATATCTAATGCGTCAATGACGTTTTCAGCTAATTCTCCAGCACCTAAAGATACTGCGTTAGAAACAAGATTTCCAACAAAGCGATTAGGTAAAGACAGAACTGTTATAGAATGAGCTACTTGTGAGTTAGGATCTAAAAAAAACTCACTAACAGCATCTCCTACCCATCCAGTAACAGTAGAACCAATAGATTTTCCTAATAATTGACTTGCAAATGTATCATCAACAAGATAAGATGCAATTTCACTACCAGTGAACGAGCCAATCATACCCATAGTAGTAATAGGGTAGGCTGGGGCTGTTTCAATGATATCTAAAGTTGCTCTAGCAAACATAGCTAAAGCTGATGGTATATCGCCGTAAGAACCCCACAATGCTTTATTTTCACTATTTCTATCAACAAACTCAGCACCAAACTCGTCTTGACGATTGAGATTTATTTGGTCATCAATACTAGAATTATCATGTATGGAAGTACCCACTCCTCTCGGATCGTCTATCGTATAGCGCACAAGAAAACTAGGTGCAGAATCGCCTGGGCCAGTTAGTCCATATCCTGTCTGTGCATCGAGCAAATTGAGTATCGTTTCATCTATTTGCTCAGGATTTGAAGTTATAAAAATAGCCTTAAGCGTTGCACCAAAGATTTGTAATGGGTCTGTTTTATAGTCTGGAAAATTTTCTTTTATTATTTTTCTGGATGCCTCTGACAATGTTCCTCTAACATCATCAATTGTATGCATAGATTTGGCTATTAATGCCTCATTTGTAATTTTTGGATTATCTAACCAAGTTTCACTAACAATTTGGGTTAGAGTTCTTCCATTGCCATATTTGTTTCCATAAAGTTTTCCATTTTCAATAACATTAATATTAGCTCTTATTCTATTTATACTCTGACGTAATTCAAGATTGTTTGGAGATGCTTCAATACGGAACTGCCCAAGAGTATTAGTGCTAGGCATAACTAAAATATTCCTTAAATTTTAAATTTTTATTTTTGTATTTTTCAGGGCTTATGATCACACTAAATCCCATCCTCTAATAACAATCCTGGGGGATTTAAAAAAATCTGGATTGAGAATTATGTATTGAGATTGTTTAGAGCGATCGCAATCCCTAATCCCTCAACTTTCTTTGCTCTCGAATCTTGAAAGTCAACAAATATAGTGTTATTGGCTTCATAAACATTAAGTTGCTTTTTTTGGGTTGAAGTTAGTGATTAATCAATACTTAGGGAACAAAACAATTAGCTGCGATCAATATCTACATCTAAAAATAAAATTAGACATAAAAAATCGCGGACATGAACACAATGTCCGTCATCAATATACTTATAAGACAGCTAAAACTCACTTCAACAAATCCTATCACTGTTTGTAAATTCAACTTAGTATTTTTAAGTAAAATTTATATCTTTTATAAAAGTAAAATATAAGTATTTTTTCTATGACAAATCATAATCGCAGCTTTTAACGTTTTTTATCTAGAAAATGCCAACAATCAGGCAGTGGCTACAGGTAATTTTTATAATTAAAAAAGTAGAGACGTAGCACTGCTACGTCTCTACGTTCTTTTTTGGAGATGACTAATGACTATTCATCAATTTGCCCGACACGACGGATGTTGAGGATATCGCTCATTTTCTTAATTTGAGTAAAGACTTGTTCTAATTGGGGGCGATCGCGTATATCTATTCCTAAGTCCATTAATGCTGGTTGATTAATAGCTGTTTTCACTTGGGCATGACGGACGTTGATCCCTTGGTCGCTCAGGCGAGATAAAATGTCTTTTAATACCCCGACTCTATCTAGGGCTTCAATTTGGATATTCACTGGGTAGGTGTGGGGACGTGCTTGAATTTCGACTGAGGAATTCCATTTAACTGGGACTAGGCGATCGCATTCCACACTTTCCAAATTATGACACCCTTGACGATGGATGGAAATTCCCCTGCCTCTTGTGACTACACCGATAATTGGTTCTCCAGGGATGGGTGTACAACAACCAGCTAGATGATATACCAACCCTTCTACACCCACAATTGGCGAGTCGGTAGCACGAGAGGTAATCACTGTGGGTTTTGCTGTTGATTCTTTCGGCAACAATATTGGTATATCTACCACCGGCTGTTGTGCTTTTACCACTTCTCGCCAGCGATTTAGGACTAAATTTAAGGTGATTTCGCCGTAACCCAAACCGGCGAGTAAATCCTCTGGACTGTGATAATTACATTTTTCAGAGACAGTCTGCATTGCGTCTGACTTCAACAGACTATCCAAACCTGTTTTACCTAGTTCTTTTTCTAACAACTCTCGACCACGGGCGACATTTTCTTCGCGGCGCGATCGCTTATACCATTGTTTAATCCGATATTTGGCAGCTGAAGTCCTAGCGAAGTTCAACCAATCTAAACTAGGATGGCTATTCTTTTGATTAATAATCTCGACAATATCGCCATTTTGCAACCTTGTTGATAGGGGAACCATCCGCCCATTGACTCGCGCCCCGGCACAATGATTTCCGACTTCCGTATGGATATGATAGGCAAAATCTATAGTGGTAGAACCGGGACTCAAAGGTACAACATCACCTTTGGGTGTAAAGACATAAACATCGTCTTCAAATAAATTATCTTTAACACTATCGAGATATTCTTGAGCGTCCTTTAACGCACTTTGCCATTCTAATAGTTGCCGCAACCAAGTAAACTTCTCATCTGTGGTTGTCAACTGAGCATTAGAACCACCTGTTTCTTTATACTTCCAATGAGCTGCAATCCCGTACTCAGCAATGCGGTGCATTTCCATTGTGCGAATTTGTACTTCCAATGGACGACCAGTTAAACCGATAACTCCTGTATGTAGAGATTGGTAGCGGTTAGGTTTGGGTAGTCCGATGTAATCTTTAAATCTACCAGGGATGGGGCGAAAGGCATCATGTACCACAGCCAAAGCCCGATAACATTCCTCATTTGTCTCAACAATAATTCGCAACGCCGCTAAATCATAAATTTCGTTAAATTCTTTCTGCTGTCGCTGCATCTTTTGATAAATACTGTAAAGATGCTTGGGTCTGCCACTAATATCTAGACAGCGAATGCCTGCTTGGTGCATCCGATCCCGCAACATTTCTTCAGCCTTAGCTAATTTCTCTTCTCTGGAATCGCGCTTTTCGGAAACATACTTCTGAATTTGGCGAAAAGCTTCTGGTTCCAGATGTTTAAAAGCTAAATCCTCCAATTCCCATTTAATCCGCCAGATCCCCAAGCGATTGGCTAAAGGGGCAAAGATATCTCGTGTTTCCTGGGCAGAACGGCGACGGCTGTCTTCTGACATATATTGCAGCGTTCGCATATTATGCAAACGGTCTGCTAATTTCACTACAATCACGCGAATATCTTGCGCCATTGCCAAGAACATCCGCCGGAAGTTTTCTGCTTGACTTTCAGTTTTGCTAGTGAAATTGATTTTCGAGAGTTTGGTGACACCTTCCACCAACCGCCTGACCTCTGGGCCAAATAACTCTTCTATTTGTTCAATTGTGACATCTGTATCTTCAACTACATCATGGAGAAATCCAGCTGCTATCATAGCAGGACTACCCCCCAAGTCGCGCAGCAACCCAGCGACAGCGACAGGATGGCTGATATATAATTCCCCCGATTTGCGATATTGGCCTTGATGCAGTTGATAAGCAAAATCAAATGCCCGACAAATTAATGTGTTATCACTATGGGAGTGGTCATCTGCTGCCTTAGTGCCATTGGCTGAGGAATCCCGCAAACATTTCTTTAGCCATTCTGGAAGGGCAAGATCAGTTGGAGAACTTATAGCTATGCTGCTCATACAATAGAAGAGGTTTTTCGGTGGATAGGTGAAAGATGGACGCGATTAGCAGCACTGATGGTAGTGATGCTACAACCCTGATGTATTGGGAAAAAGTTACTTGAGAATAATCCTCTATTGGCCTATGGTAATCATCTATTTTAGGTTTCCAGGATCATAAACTTAAAAAAATGTATATTTTAAATACAGCCTCGAAAAAAAACTTGAGGCTGATTATGCTAGTAAGAGCCTAAGAAGAATTAGTGTATAAGGAAATTTTCTTGACATTAATACTATCGTAAATAGCACTGGATGTCTTTAAATCTGGAAAAATATCAAATACTAGTAACATTACTAGATGCTTTGCGCTCTGATATCAGCATTACACCACTGAATGCTGGGGAACTACGCCAGCGTCTGAGAACCTTACAGCAGTTGTTTGTTCAGGAGATTGCACCTCTAACTGAACCTGATTCGCGCTCACAGTCCTACAAGACGGAAATTAGCAAACAATTACGTCTTTTAGAGGTAGATGTAATGTTT